>DAIUDO010000196.1:2158-3891 GCA_036845585.1 Meiothermus sp.
TTGCCGACTACGAGGCCAAGCTGAAGCAAGCCCAGGAAGACCAGACCCAGATGCACCACAACTACAGCGCCTTGCAAGCCCGCATCTCCGAGTACGAGACCCGGCTTGCCCGGGTTCAGCCGCAGGCTGCCGCCCTAGCCCCCCTGCATGCACCCCCAGCTGAAGACCTTGCTGCTGCCCCGGCTCGGCCTGCTAAACCCCGAAAATCCAGACCCAAGCGCGAAGTGATCGGCTACCGCGTCACCCAGAGCCGCACTTTCCGGGCCGAAGTGGTGCCCGAAGGCCATGACCCCCTCGGCGTGATCGAGGGCGTGGGCACTGCCTACCAGCAGAAGCTGTGGGAAGCCGGCATCAAGACCTTCGCAGACCTGGCCCGTACACCCGAGGCCCGGCTGCGCGAGGTGATCGGCAGGGACCTCGAGTTCGATGAATGGATCGTGGAGGCCCGCCGCTTTGTACGTGGGGTCTACAAGCTAAGCCGCGCAACAGCCCGGGGCAGCCGCCGCAAGGCCGATGACTTGACCCGCATCGAAGGCATCGGCCCCAAGATGCGCGATGCCCTAGTAGCCGCAGGTATCACCACCTTTGAAGATCTGGAAGCAGCCACCGAGGGTCAGCTACGGGCTGCAATCGAGGCTGCCGGTATGAGCTTTGCCCCCAGCTTGGCCACCTGGAGCCGCCAGGCGGCCTATCTGGTACGGGGTGACGAGGCCGGGTTCCAGGCGTACATTGCCCGCCTGACAGCCGGAAGGGAGGAGTAGCACATGGCCAGGGTCTGGATAACCTACGACTGGATCAAGCTGCTGGGCGCTGTACTCCTGCTGATTTTGCTGCTGCTCTGCATGGGCCGCCAGGATCGTGTGGCCGCCGTGGTTCCTAACCTCACGGCCCCTACCCCAGGGAACCTCAGCGGGCCTACGGTGGACCTGAGGGGTACAGGCACGCCTGGAGGATTTGTTCAGCTGCTTCTGAACGGTAACAAAATAGGTAACCCGGTTCGCATTGGCACCGATGGACGCTGGACCCTGCCCGGTTTCAACTTCGGCGCACCCGGTGAGTATACCCTCAGGCTCCAGCCAGTCGATGCCAGGGGCAACGCCACCGCACCCGCCTCAGATTTTGCCTTCAGCGTGCCTGCACCCGGCAACCGCCTGCGCATCGGTGCGCCTGGTAACGGCGCGCAGCTACCGGCGGGTGGCTTCGAGCTGCAGGGCACCGGCAGCCCCGGGGAAGAACTCGAGGTCTTCGAGGATAACACCAGTCTGGGCCGGGTGTTGGTGAACCCCGATGGCACCTGGACCATGGCCGTGCCGCCTCCCATCCCCGGTGAGCATACCTACGAGGTACGCAGCAACAACGCTTCCGACCGCATTCAGATAGCAGTTGCAGCCGCCAGCGGAACCGAGGCGGGTTGCACCCGGGGTTTCACCCTTTCCCTGCGCTACGGACAGACGGTGACCCGGCCCTTCCGCTTTGGTGGGGAGGGCCTGGGACAAGGTTACACCATAACGGTTCGGCGCGGGGACCGCATCGTGGGCTCGAGGGACGTTGTCCTAGATGCGGCCTGCGGCTGGAGCTATCGTTCAGACCCCGGCGCGGGCCCCGTCACCTACGAGGTTCGTCCAATTGGGGCCTCCCCCACCGACCCACCGCTAGGGGTTATCAATCTGATGATCCGTTGACACTCCTACGGCGAAAGCGTGGGGTTCCTGGGCTCACCGCAGCGCCTGGTA
>DAIUDO010000197.1:0-3885 GCA_036845585.1 Meiothermus sp.
GGTGCATGCCCGAACGGCAGTACCTTTACAAAGGCCGCATTCTCAACCTGGCCCTCGAGGGACCCTACGAGATTGTCGAACATGCCCACGCAGTGGCCATACTGGTTGAGCGTGACGGCAGGATTCTTTTTGTGCGCCAGTACCGTCCTGCGGTGGGGACAGCCACCCTGGAGATTCCGGCAGGTCTTATCGATCCCGGAGAAACACCGGAGGAGGCGGCCAGACGTGAGCTGGCCGAGGAGGCCCAGCTTGCCGGCGACCTCGAGCTCCTGACCAGTTTCTACCTATCACCGGGCTTTTGCGACGAGAAGTTGCACGTTTTCCGGGCGACCAATCTTCAGGCTGCCTTTGCCGTGCCGGACCTCGACGAAGACCTGACCATCGAGTGGCACGACCCCATGCAGGTGCTGCTGGATGCCCGCGACGGCAAAGTGGAAATATCGGCCTCGGCCATGGCCGGGATTTTGTTTTATCTTGGTGGAAGGGCCTTACAGGACACCGCGATCCCAGCCAGCTAGAGGTGTTCGTTCCGGACCGCCGGGTGAACGCTGTCCCCTAACCTGAGCCATGCTTCTCATCAACGACCCCTCCGATGCACCCGCAGGCCCCAAAGTGGTGGCGATAGGTAGCTTCGATGGGCTGCACCTGGGCCACCAGCACCTTATACGAAGTGCTCAGGCTGAGGCAAGAAGCCGTCACATTCCATTGCTGGTTTATACCTTCGATCCACCCAGCAAGGTGTTTATGAAAGGGGAGGGTTTTCTGACCGACCTGACCGAGAAGCTCGAGGTCCTGCGCGGTCTGGGGGTAGAGATAGCCCTCATAGTTCCCTTCAACGAGGCCTTTTCCCGGCGCAGCAAAGACGATTTCCTGAATGACCTCCGAACCCTAGAAGCCCAGCACCTCTACGTGGGAGAGGATTTCCGCTTTGGCCAGGGACGTTCGGGTGGGCTCGAGGATCTGAATGCGGTAGCTCCCACGCATATCCTTCCGCTGCTGGAGTTGAATGGTGGGGCGGTTAAGTCCAGCCGCATTCGCGATCTGCTGCGCAAGGGGGAGGTAGACGAGGCCCGGCTGCTTCTAGGGCGGGCCTATCTTGCAAGGGGTATTGTCCAAGAGGGCGACAAACTGGGGCGTCGGTTGGGATTCCCCACTGCCAATATCGAGGTGGCGCATCTCAAAATCTTGCCGATGGGCGTTTTTGCCGTGTGGGTGCAGACCCCGCAGGGCAGGTTTGCGGGTATGGCCAATGTCGGCTATCGACCCACGGTTTCGGGCCAGACCTTGCGATTCGAGGTGCATCTCTTCGGTTTTGTAGGGGATCTGTACGGCCAGGAGCTAAGCGTAGAATTCCTGACCAAACTGCGTGGAGAGATGAAGTTTGACAGCCTGGAAGGCCTGCAAGCCCAGTTGGCAAAAGACGCCGAGGCAGCCCGCAAGGTACTGGGAATTTAGTGCGGGATATCCTCGGCGGTCAAAAACTTAGGTCTAACCCAGCGTACCTCCTCGAAGGTGCCATCGAAGCGAAGAATGGCGGCAATGCGGGCCCTCGAGTAGACCTGGTGTGGCTTTTTGGGAATGAAGGCCGTCACGATATCCACCCAGCGGGGCTCGCGGTACTCCAGCACCACATGCAGCGGCAACTTGAGCTGGGGAGGAAAGACCATGTAGCCTAGCACCAGCATGCGCTGGTCTTCGGGGTAAACCGCCATCTCGCGGCCCCACTCCACTGCTCGCAGCACATCTTGCTCGATAAAACCCTCTTGCAGCATGTGCTTGGCTACGTGGGGGCCAATGCGGTAGCGGCCTTCGCGGAGATAGGGGAGAAGTTCCTCGAGCCGTCGGATGCGTGGTCGTCTGAGCATCTTTCCCCCTTTGGCAAGCACCCCACGCTCCAGGAGAGGTGGGGTGCGGGTCATTTTCCACAGGGTGCCCCGGCGTTTTGGAGCCCCGTAGATCGATTATAAAGAATACCTTGCCAGCTCGTGTGGGCTCTTGACCGCAATTGCCGCACCGTAGACCCTGGCCGCTCCGGCCTCGAGCAGGGCTTTTCGGGCCCGCTGAAAAGTTGCGCCGGTGGTAACCACGTCGTCAATCAGAAGCCAAATTCCTTTCACCCGACCGGCCGGCAGAAAGGTGGTCTCGGAGAGTTGCAACCGTTGGAAGAGGGATTTTGTGGTTTGTGAGCGATCCCATGCGGTGCGCAAGAGCGCGCTTTTGTACGGGATGCGCAATTCCTTGGCAACGACCTTGGCCAGGAGTTCGGCCTGGTTATAGCCGCGCTTTATTTTTCGGGGGAGCAGGGTAGGTACAGAGGTTACGCCGTCCAGGCCCCACTCGGCCTGCCTGACACCCAGGGCTATTCGCTGCCCCAGGAAGACGGCCAGCTCGCGCCGACCCTGGTATTTGATGGCCTTAGGTAGCCTGCCAAACCGCTTATAATCGCCCAGATAGATGAAGTGAGGAAGGTGCTGAGGCACCAGCAAAGCCCGGCAACTGGTGCACAAAAACGGCTCGCTCAGAGGCTGCGCGCAGCCGGGGCAGGTCGCACCGGTTAGCTGTTCCCACCAGCCCAGGGGCCAGGCCATGGTTCACCTAGGGTCCAGAGCAGCCTGCAAGCTCTCATCGAAGGGGGGGTAGAGCACACCTTTTTCGGTAATGATGCCGGTAATCAGGTGGTGCGGGGTAACGTCGAAGCCTGGATGCGCGGCTGGAAAGCCCTCAGGCACAATGGGTTGACCCCGAATCACCGTTACCTCCTGAGCCGAGCGTTGCTCTATGGGAATTTGGCTGCCGCTTACGAGTTTGGGGTCTACCGACGAAAGCGGCAAGGCCGGGTAGAAGGGGATCCCGTGGTATCGAGCCAGAATGGCCAGACCGTAGGTGCCGATTTTGTTGGCGAAGTCGCCATTTATAGCCATGCGGTCGGTACCCAGGATGACCGCATCCACCTCCCCCTTGCCCATCAGGTAGGCGGCCATGTTGTCGGTGATGAGGGTAGCCGGCACCCCGGCTTTTTGCAGCTCATAGGCGGTGAGGCGGGCCCCTTGCAGGTAGGGGCGGGTCTCGTCCACCCAGACATGCCGCACCCGGCCTTGCCGGTGGGCTTCGATGATGGCTCCCAGGGCGGTGCCGTAGCCCCCGGTAGCCAAGGGGCCGGTGTTGCAGTGGGTGAGCACCTGGCCCCTGAGCACCTTTGCCCCGTGCTGGCTGATGGCTCGCTCGGTCTGTTCCACCTCGGCCCAGATGGCCCGGGCTTCGGCAAGGGTAGCCTCGAGGTTCCCCCAGTGGGGTTTTATACGATCCAGCGCGTAGAAGAGGTTGACCGCGGTGGGCCGGCTTTGGCGCAGCAGACGGTCGGCCTGGGCAGGGTCCTCGCCCGAGAGGTGGGCCAGCACCATGCCAAAAGCCGCGGTCACCCCGATGGCCGGAGCCCCCCGCACCACCATCTCGCGAATCCCCACAGCCGCCTCGGCGGCGCTACGGCAGGGCAGCCAAGCCTCCTCGAAGGGCAGTTTGCGCTGGTCTAAAAGCCAGAAGGTGTTTTCTTCAAAACGAAAAGGGACTACCCGCATGGCGCCAGTCTACTTCAAGGTGTTCAGCAGGCCGGTGTAGAGCAGGAAGAACCGGTTTTCATCCAGCGCGGCCTGGGGGTTGTTCCAGGTGGCCGAGACGCAAAACTGCCGTCCATCGCGGGCCGAAAGCCAGGTGGTCAGGTTGAGCACCCCCGGCTCAGAGCCACCCTTGTAGGCCACCCGGGTCCAGTCGGCGGGGCTGGCCAGGCCGGGGTTCTGCGACATCATGGGGAGCATCTGCACCCGTTCCATAAGCACGCACAGCTCGCGGGTGCTGAAGAACCATTCCACGTCGATGGCCACCGGCCCG
>DAIUDO010000198.1:0-3867 GCA_036845585.1 Meiothermus sp.
TTTTTGAATCCGGTATGAGAATCGTTCTGCATCGATCTAGCCTCGAGCCAGATCGCTGGTCAAGGTCACCCGCCCGTGAGGAATAATTTCTACTACCCGCCCGTACTCGCCGGGGGTGAGGCGGACCTCGAGGCTATCGGGAAACACCTCGGGCCGCCCCCACTCGATGAGCACCAGCCGGGCCTCAGGCAAATAGTCCTCCAGGCCCAGGCTGTATAGCTCCTCCTGGTCGGCCATGCGGTAGGCGTCGATGTGTACCACCAGGCCCTTTGGGGTGGGGTACTCGTGGATCAGGGTGTAGGTGGGGCTGGTGACTTCGCCGGTAAACCCCAGGGCTTGGGCAATGTACTTGACCAGGGTGGTTTTGCCTGCCCCCAAAGGTCCACTGAGCAGTACCAGCGCTCCTTCGGGCAGTTGCTGGGCCAGGCGCTGGGCGAGGGTGCGGGTGTCTTCCAGGGTCTCCAGGTGCACGATTCCAGCTTATATCACCTCTGCGCGTGAGTGATGCTAAACGCGTCACTCACTTACCGTACCAAAAGGCGCGTCCAAGGAACGCAAAACCCCACGTTTGAGTCACTGATAAGCCGAATCGGTATTACTGCAAGCCCAGAAAGCCAGGGATTGCTGAAGTATGCCCCGGCCCAATCGGGGCTGGGGTGGGGTGTCATAATGGTGCGGTTATGTCTTCAAATAATCAAGCTGCTGGGCAATCCCATAGCAGCTTTTTGACCAGCCGCTTATACCAGCAGCAGACGCAAACCACCCAACAGGGCCAGCCCAAGCGCCATCCACTCAAAGGAACGCTGGTCAATGTAGCCCAGCAGCCAGCGGCCTGCCATCGCACCAAATACCACCGATGGAAC
The DNA here is from genome assembly GCA_036845585.1 of Meiothermus sp. GTDB lineage: Bacteria > Deinococcota > Deinococci > Deinococcales > Thermaceae > Meiothermus. Next base: position 864 of record DAIUDO010000198.1, read on the forward strand.
CAGCCAGAGGTTAAACCAAAGGGATTGTGTGGTAATCAAACCCAGTCCTACCGCAAAGGGTACCTTGAATAGATTGACCACCAGGAAGTACCAGGCGATGGTGCCCACCACCTCGAGCTTGCTCATGCGCATAGCCAGCATGTAGATGAGCACAAAGGGCCCAGCAGCGTTGGCCACCATGGTGGTGAACCCTGCTGCCGTGCCCATGCTGGGGGCAAACGCGGGGTGCTGTGAGATGGTCACATCGCTTTTTCGGGTGGCCCTGCGGTATAGCTGGTAAGCGGTCATACCGACCACAATCGCACCAATCACCCGCTGAATCTGTAGGTCGTTGCTGAAATACAGCATCACCGAGCCCAATCCCACCCCCAGCGCAGTCCAGGGAAACAGCCGCAGCAGCTCCGACCAGCGCACATTTTTGCGCAAGATACGCACCGCAATCAGGTCAGCGCATATCAGCACCGGCAGCAAAGCCCCGGTTGCTTCTCTGGCCGGTAGGATGCTGGCAAACACGACCACCGCAATGGTCACCGCACCCGATAAGCCGGTCTTGGAAGCTCCTACCAGCCAGGCCGCCAGCAGCGCCAGAATCCAGTCTTGAACGCTCAGATCCATACGGGGCCAACATACCCCATGGCAAGCCAGGGTGGGCTCGACCCTAGCTAGAGTCCGGCAGATAGCCTAGCCTGGTAGGTATGCCACGGGCCCGACCATCAGCGGAAATCGTTGCCAAGATCCTGAAGCAAGGCGCGTTGAAATCTGGGATCCAGCGCGGACAGGCGCTGGCCTTATGGCCTCAGATCGCCGGGCCTGCCCTCTGCGAACTGAGCGAGGCCGAGCGCCTCGAGGATGGGGTTCTGTTCGTGCGGGTAGCCGACTCGGTGGTGGCCCATCAGCTGACCTACCTGCGCGAGGAGTTCATCCGGCGCTACCAGGAAAAGCTGCCCGGCATGGTGCAGGAATTGCGTTTCCAGGTTGGCGCAGAAAAAAAAGCCAAACCCAAAAGCAAACCTGCTGCCTTGCCCAAACTCAGTCCAGAGGAAGAGGCCATGCTGCACCAACTGGCCGAGCGCTGCCCCCAGGATCTCCGGGACGTGATTCTAAAGGCCGGGAAGGCGGTTTTGCAGAAGCAAAAAGAAAGCCCTTACCCACCCTGCCCAATCTGTGCTGTACCCAGCAAGGAAAACCCCTGCAAACCCTGCCAGAAGTTGCTGGCCGAGGCTGCCATACAGCGCGAAGCCGGGCGGTTGACCCGCTTTCCGCTGAAGCCCCGCCTCGAGGGCCTCGCTCTGAGCGCTGCTCGCTACCTGGCGCAAAACAAGCTCGAGGCCCAGCTGCGTGACCTTCTACCCCAGGTCATCCAGCAGCCCGAGCTGATTGCCATCTTGCAAGATACCGCCAGACGCTACCTGCAGCTTCGTACCGGCGATAAAGAGGTTCGCCCATACCGCCATCTGCTACCCCCTGCGCTGATCTCGCTGCTCAAAGAGGTATGATGAACCGGTAAGCCAGTGTCCTGGCCGGCACGGCCGGGTTGTGCAGCCCGAACCAGAACCAACCTACCGGGCAGTTTCCAAACGCATGCCTAGGCCGATACAGTGAAACCCAGAACGTAAGCACACCTTGGCCTTTCTTGGAGGAAAGCATGGCAACCGAGACCAAACCCAAAAGCATGAGCGGCGATAGCAAGCTGAAGGCCGGACTGATCTGGCTCAACGGGCAAATAGTACCCCAGGAGGAGGCCAGGGTCTCGGTACTGACCCACGCCCTGCACTACGGTACCAGCATCTTCGAGGGCATCCGAGCCTACGAGACGCCAGCGGGCCCCGCCATCTTTCGCCTGCAAGAACACACCGAGCGCTTCTTTCACAGCGCCAAGGTGATGATGTTCGAGATGCCCTTTACCCCCGAACAAATCAACGAGGCCATCCAGCAGGTGATCCGCGAAAACGGCTACAAAAGCTGCTACATTCGCCCGCTGGCCTGGATGGGCGCCCATACCCTGGGCGTGAACCCTCTGCCCAACAACCCTGCCGAGGTGATGGTGGCTGCCTGGGAGTGGGGCACCTACCTGGGCGACGAGGCCGTGCGCAAGGGAGCCAAACTGATCACTTCGTCCTGGGCTCGTTTCCCAGCCAACGTCATGCCCGGTAAAGCCAAGGTAGGAGGCAACTACGTCAACAGCGCCCTGGCCCGTGTGGAGGCCCAGCTAGCCGGGGCCGACGAGGCCCTGCTGCTGGACAAGGAGGGCTTCGTAGCCGAGGGTTCGGGCGAGAATATCTTCTTCTTCCGGGGCGGAACCCTTTACGTAATCGAGCACTCGGTCAACCTGATGGGCATCACCCGCGACTCGGTGATCGCAATCGCCCGCGATCTGGGCTACGAGGTGCGCGAGGTGAGGGCCACCCGCGACCAGCTCTACATGGCCGACGAAATGTTTATGGTCGGTACTGCCGCCGAGGTCACCCCCATCTCCTACCTCGACCACCGGGCCATCGGGACCGGCAAAGCCGGCGAACACACCATGCGCCTCCGGGCTGCCTACATGGATGTGGTGCAGGGTAGAAACCCCAAATACAGCGCCTGGTTGACCTATGTAAAGTAGGTTTTTTCGGCCGGTTTAGGGAGCGGGCTTGGCTGGGTTTGCCGATAGTCCATGCCCGCATGTACCTCCACATCCGAAACACGCCTTTCGATCCAGAGCCAAGTCTTGAGCAGCGCCGCTACAAGCCCCTTTGGCCATTTGCGCTAAACCAAAAAACCGTACCTTCCTGCACCCAGGAAGGTGGGCTTTGGGGTATTTGTCCTTGAGATTTGACCGTAGACTGTTCTATGCACCTAAAGGTTGAAACCCACAACCTACTGGCCCATACCCATACCGTCAAGGCGGGTACCTTTCCGGTGGCGCTGTATCACCAGCACAGCCACGGGGTCTATGTGGAGCGGGCCTTTGTGGGACATCCAACCTACCGCTACTGGAAAGCCCATATTTTGCCCAAACAAC
>DAIUDO010000199.1:0-3828 GCA_036845585.1 Meiothermus sp.
AAACCACAGATCACCCACCTGTAGTGGCCCTTGCGAGCTAGCGATACCCTCGAGCATGCATTGCCCGAACTGCAGATTGCCCCTACTCCGACGCAGACGTTACCCACCCCAGCAGCCTCGAGGCTTTCAAACGCCCCCATCGCAGCATGAGCCCGTCCCCGGTGTTATGCCCGATTCAAATGACAATCTTCCAAAACACAAACTTCAGAGCTCTAGCGCTGGGGCACCCAGAATCCCAAGGCATACCCCACCCCTCCCTACGCTCGGCCAAACCGACATCTAGGCGATGAAAATGTATCGGTGAAACCCACATCTCGGCGAAGAAGGCGTATCCGCGAAACGAGCATCTCCCTGCCGCTGACCAAATAAACCGCGCAAGCCCTTTTTGCGCCGCGCCCGGCGCAAGGCATAAGGTGAGCGGTTTGCCATCGGGAAGATGGCTGTGTGGGCATATAGTGCTCCGTGCCATGTAACAGAAAGCGGGCAGGGCCTGCCCTTGGGCGAGAGCGGTGGGGTTGCTCATGCTCGACGACCCCAGAAGCCCCGGCTTTAGCTGTGGGGTAGGTCACGTGATGCAGTAAAGCGGTATTGCCCTCTGCTACGCAGATAACTTTGGGAGGTCGCCTCTGCACGGCGTGGACGAAGCGAGGCCCCAGACTAACCGAATCTGGTACGCGTAGCTCCGCCGGACTTTCGTCTACCCGAAGGGATCCAGCCTTTTAGGGGGCCTCGCCGCTACGGTAGCCCTGCCAACGTGCTCGTAGCTTATCGAGTATATGCAGAAGTTTGGCCTTGGGCAGGATCACCTGCTCGGTTTCTCCCTCGCCGATCAGGTCGCCGAGTTCGTTCCAGGCGACGCACCTGGCATAGATGCGATTGCCTTTGGTGTGGGTGTGTTCGGCCACGATGCGCACCTTCATGCCCGGCAGGGCCGAGGCTTTGTGGTCTACGCTCACCTTGGAACCAATGCCCTCATCGCCTTCTTCCAAAAACGGCAGGATGATTTTTCGGCCAGCTAGCTCCATGTGTTTGGCCATCCAGTAGGTGGCGTACACCGGGTGCAGTTTGCCCAACGCGGGGTCGTCGGGGTGCTCGAAGTCCACGGTCATCTCGTCGGTGACGACCGTCTCGAAGATTGCTTGGTAGCCGATAGGGATGGTTTTCATACGGTTGCTAGGGGCGAAAGCTCTTTCAGCCATCGCGGTGTTGTACACCATCAGCCCATATTGCGTAAATCGGCCACGCGCTTGAGCTTGCCACCCTCGCTGCGGGGGGCACTGCCGGGGTTGATGAGCGAGACCCGCACCGAGACGCCCACATTGTCCTTGATTTTTTTGGCGACTTTCTCGCGCAGGTGGGCCAGGCGATGGTCGGCCTCCACAACCGCATCCGAAAGGAGCTGCTGCCCCACCTCGCGGAAGAAGGGCTCGGAGACCTCGAGCTTCAACTCGACCTCGTCCATAGTGCCCCGGCGGGTGAGCACAATCTGATAGTGGGGCTCCACCTCGGGGATTTCCCGCAGCACCGCCTCGATCTGGGTGGGGTAGACGTTGACCCCCCGCACAATCAGCATGTCGTCGGTACGGCCGCGGATCTGGGCCATGCGGGCATGGGTGCGGCCCGACTTTCCGGGTTCGCGGGTTATGAAGGTCAGGTCGCCGGTCCAGTAGCGCAGGATAGGCATGGCTTTCTTGGTCAGGGTGGTGAAGACCAGCACGCCCACCTCGCCTTCGGGCAGGGGGTCGCCGGTTTCGGGGTCTACGACCTCGGGGTAGAAGTGGTCCTCCCAGATGTAAGACAGGCCCTCCCGCTCGCTCACATCTTCGTTGGAAACCCCAGGGCCGATAATCTCCGAAAGACCGTAGATGTTGGTGGCCTTGACCCCCAGTCCTTCGTCCACGCTCTTGCGGATGGCCTCGGTCCAGGGCTCGGCGCCCAGTATGGCGTACTTCAGGCTGATCTCTTCGGGGCTGACCCCACGCTTCTTGAACTCCTCGGCTAGGGTCTGCGCGTACGAGGGCGTGCAGGAAATCATCTCGGGTTTAAAGTCCTGAATCAGCATGATCTGCCGGTCGGTCATGCCGCCCGAGATGGGCACCACAATCATGCCGAGTTTTTCGGCACCCCCGTGCAGGCCCAGCCCGCCGGTAAACAGGCCATAGCCGTAGGCGTTGTGGAGCATCATGCCGGGCTGGCCTCCGGCAGCCGCCAGCGAACGGGCTACCACCTCGGCAAAAACGTCCAGATCCCCTTTGGTGTAACCGACCACCGTAGGCTTGCCGGTGGTTCCTGAGGAGGCGTGAATGCGGGCCAGTTGTTCCCTGGGAACCGCGAACATCCCAAAAGGGTAGGTGTCGCGCAGGTCTTTCTTTTTGGTGAAGGGAAGCTTGTGCAGGTCTTCAATGCCGCGAATATCGCTGGGTTTCAGGCCTTTTTCGTCGAGAACTTGCCTGTAGAACGGAACGCGCTCGTACACATACGCGACCTGCTCGCGAAGGCGCTGGTTTTGCAGTTCGGTCAGCTTGGGGCGGGGGAGGGTCTCGAGTTCGGGCTGAAACATCGGCATAATCACCTCTAAGGCTTAGAGCTTGAGCTTCATCCCTTCGTGGCTGGAGATGAAGCCCAGGCGCTGATAAAAGCGATGAGCGGCCGGGCGGGATTTATCCGTGGTGAGCTGTACTAAGGCGCAGCCCTTCTGGCGGGCTTGTTCGATAGCCCACAGCATAACCGCACGGCCCAAACCCTGGTTGCGCAAGGCGTGATCGATTCGCACGGCCTCGATCTGGGCTCGCCAGGCGCCCTTGTGCGACAGGCCTGGGATATAGCTAAGTTGAAAGGTGCCCACGATGCGGCCTTGCTGCTCGACCACAGCCAGGAACTGATTGGGGTCGGCCTCGATGGCCTCGAAAGCCCGGTAGTAGCTTTCGGGAAGGGGGTGGGTCGGGGCTTCGCGAGTCTGTCCGAGGGGGTCGTCGGCCAGCAGCCGGACAATCTCCGGCACATCCGCTCGGGTTGCACGACGAACCACTCCCAGACCGCCAGTCAAAGGGAAGGGCTCGCTCATTGCGCGGTCATACCTCCATCGACCGCCAGAACCTGCCCGGTCACGTAGTCCGAGGCCGGGCTGCACAGGTACAGTGCGGCTGCGGCCAGCTCACCGGTCTTGCCGATGCGCCCCAGGGGGGTGCGCTCGCGCACCAACTGCTCCATGCGCGGTAGCAGTTTCTCGGTCATGCGGGTAGGGAAAAACCCCGGCGCCAGGGCGTTCACCCGGATACCATAGGGCCCCCACTTGACCGCCAGGTCGCGGGTAAGGGCAATCAGACCGCCTTTGGAGGCCGAGTAGGCAGCGGCATCCAGGATTTCGCTAGGGCTTCCGGCCAGACCGGCCACCGAGGCGATGTTGAGAATCTTGCCATAACCCCGGGCTCTCATCCCCCTGGCGGCGATGCGACTGGCCAGAAAAGCGCCGGTGATGTTGATGTCCAGCACCTCGCGGATTTTCTCGGCCGGTACCTCCAGGGCATCCTGGCCCCAGGTGACCCCGGCGGCGTTGACCAGGATGTCCACTGCACCCAGCCGGTTGAAGGCGGCCTCGAGGGTCTGCTCATCCTGCACGTTGCCGATGAGGGGGGTCGCGTCGGGAATCCACCGGAGGGCCTCCTCGAAGAAGCTCTCCCGCCTGGCCAGCAGGGCGACCCTGGCACCCGCTTCACGCAGGCCAAAGGCAATCTCCAGCCCCAGGCCCCTCGAGCCCCCGGTGACGAGGGCCGTTTTGCCGCTCAGACTGAACTGCTCGAGGATTTTCATAGCTGCAATATACCGAAT
>DAIUDO010000200.1:0-2661 GCA_036845585.1 Meiothermus sp.
AGTACGGCCTCTTTCAGGCTCGGGGGCTTTTCCGGAACTTCGGTGGTGTGGTGATGCCAGGTATACAACGCCTTCCACTCCGGGTCCTGAAAGAACACCGTGCACGGCAGCTCTTCCTCCACTCGGCCCAGCATGGTCAGGTAATAGACCCGCCAGGCCATCACCAGATCGATGGCCAGGCAATTCCCAACCGGGCGCGAAAGCCCAGTTGTCTGTCCTCGATGCGGCAGCCGGTCTTGAGCGTGCGGTGGAACACCTCGATGCCCCAGCGGGCACTGTACCAGCGCGCGCGTTCCAGCGCCTCTTCCAGCGTCGTGGTGGGCACGTTGGTCAGCAGCAACCACTCCACGGCTTCCGTGTTCGCGGGCGGATCACGCTCCCACAGATCGAGGGGGGCCTCTGCCGCGCACTGTTTGGGCGCCTTGATCGCCACCGGGGCGAAGCGCACCTCCAGTTCCGCCCGCCGCGCCCGGCGGCCGCCCCGCCGGGGCAGTTGCAGTTCCAGCCGGCCGCCTTGAGGCCCGCCACATGCGTCCACAGCGGCGTGAGCGTGGCGTCCTCGACCACCTGCCGGCCCCGACCCTTGTTCGCCCGCACCAGAATGCGCGGGCCCTTGAAGCAAGGCCTCGCGCGCTCGGGGCTCCAGCGGGCGGAGCCAGACGGCCTTGGCCACGCCGTCGCGTCGTCCGGCGCTTGGCTTCTCGGTGGCAGCAGCAGCCCATGCTTACTCGCTACTAGACAGCTATGTGTATGGCTTTGTCTTGCAGCAGCTCAACCTGCCCTTCAACACCTTCGAGGAGGCTGGCCCAGCCGCAGATAGCATCATGGCCGAGGTGGCAGCAGGGGAGTACCCCTACCTGGTCGAGATGGCCGTCGAACATGTGCTCAAGCCCGGCTACAACTACGCCGAGGAATTCGGGATCGGCCTCGAGATTGTGCTGGATGGGCTCGAGCGGCTTCGTGGCGAAGAATAAAAGAGTTTTACGAATAGCCCGGTTCGCCACGCTTGCACTGGCTTCCCTGTGCAGCCTTGATGGCGTAAAATGCAGCCCTCAACGGTGGTTCGGCATATGGGGTCGTTACGGCCTACCCGACACGAACCTCTCCCCTGGCCCATGCTCGCCCCTCCTCTTTGAAGCTCTGCGGTCGGTCTGGTGGGTACGGCTGCAAAATACGGGCAGCACATGCTCGGCGCAGTCTACCAGCGCACGCTGCTCATGCAGCTTTGGCAGTCCCCCGATGTGTTCCGCCTTGAAGCACTGGTCAAGAATCTATTCCGATGATTCTAAAAACCTCGACGCATCGGGCCTGAGCGATTAGGCTAGAGCCGATGAATTGGCTAGAAAACATCCGGGTGGTGCTGGTGGGAAGCCAGGAACCGATGAACATCGGTGCTGCTGCCCGCGCCATGCAAAACTTTGGCATATCGGATTTGTGGCTGGTGGCCCCCGAGCCGCGGGTTCGCCAGGATCTAGCCAGTCACCCCAAGGGCTCCATGGCCTACCGCCTGGCCGTACACGCCGAGGAGATTCTGGACAACCTCATAACGGTTCAGAGCCTGCGCGAGGCCACTGCCGAAGCCCTGCTGGTAGTGGGAACCACTGTTAGGGAGCGGGAAATTTACACTGGGCCGCTGGTCGGCCCCAAGCCGATGGCCGAACGCATCGCCCAGGTCGCACCCAAGGGCAAGGTGGCCCTGGTTTTCGGACGTGAGACCTCCGGCCTGACCACCGACGAGATAGACCTATCGGATCTTGTCGTGCGAATACCCACCTCGCCCAAGCAACCCAGCCTGAACCTGGCCCAGGCGGTACTGTTGTTGTGCTACGAGGTTTTTGGGGTCGCGCTTCAACCAACAGCACCGGAACAGACCCCCCTGGCCCCGCGGGAAGCCCTCGAGTTGCTCTTCGACGACTTGCGTGAATACATTTTGCAAATTGGTTTCACCGACGAAAAGCGCCTTCCGTACGCGGTTCGACGTTTTCGTAGGCTGCTGCACAAAGCCAGGCTGACCCCCGCCGAGGTACAGTTTTTGCGGGGTTTCCTGCATCAGAGCCGCTGGTACGCCCAGCATGGACGGCGCAAAACTGACCCACAGACCTAGCTGTATCTTTTTTGTATGGAGCCCACGCCGAGCCTATTTCGGCTGATCAAGCTATACCGGCTGGTTTTACCGCTGGTTATTGCCTTGGTGGTTGTGCTTTTTGAGCTTTCCCTCGAGCCCTTCCAGGGACAACCTGCCGCCTTCTGGCTTAGGCTGGGGTTTTATGGGCTGGTCGGGCCGCTGGTCACCTGGATGACCCTGGAGTGGATCGGCCAACAGGTCCAGGATCGTGAACGGACTCAAGAGGCCCTAGAAGTAGCCAACCGACGGCTTGAAGCCATCGGGAACATACTCAAGCGGGCCTCGGCAGCCGACAACCTCGAGCAGGCTCTGGCCCAGGCTGTGCAGGAAGTGGCCCAGTCCCTGGGAATGGAGGTTGCACTCTCCCTCGAGGGAGTTCGTGCAACCTCACCAGGGTTCAAGGCAGGCGCTCAGCCACTGCATACCTTTGCCTTGCCGGGGATGGAGGGCAGGCTCGAGGTAGCCCTGCCCCGCCCGCTCTCCAGCGAGGAGCGCAACTTTCTAGAGGTCCTGGTCGCCGAGGTGGCCGGTGCACT
>DAIUDO010000200.1:2761-3821 GCA_036845585.1 Meiothermus sp.
CCAGCGAGGAGCGCAACTTTCTAGAGGTCCTGGTCGCCGAGGTGGCCGGTGCACTGGAGTCGGCCCGCACCCGTAGCCGCGACCTGCTGACCCTTTACGAGGTGGACCAAGCCCTACGGGCCGAGGCCAACCTCGAACGACTGCTGGCCCGGCTGCTGGAGCGCATTCTAAACTGGGCGGGAGCCAGCGGCGGGGGTGTGCTGCTGCTGGACGAGGAGCAGTTTCTTCAGGCCCAAGTGCTGCGCAACCTCGAGCTGCCCGCCCATGCCTTTCTACCCGATAACCGCTGGAAAGAAGCCCTGCAGACCCCAGTTTTTGTACAGAGCAACCTGTTGGCGGTACCGCTGCGCGAACAGGCTGCCATCGGCCTGTTGCTAATCCAGGGGGATGCAGAAAACCTGCGCCAGCGGCTGCCTTTCCTGCGCTTTTTGGCTGCCCAGGTCGCCTTGGCCGTTCGCAACGCCCAAGCCTACCTTCGGGCCGAAGAGCTGGCCCTGACCGAGGAGCGCAACCGTATCGCCCGCGAGATCCACGACGGAATTGCGCAAGCCCTGGCCTTTATGGCCCTTAAGCTCGACCTTTCCGAGCGCCTGTTGCAAACCGACCCCGGGCGCGCCATCGAAGAGCTGCACCAGGTCAAGGAGACCCTGCGGGCTCAGATTCGTGAAGTACGGAGAAGCATTTTTGCGTTGCGGCCCATCGACCTCGAGCGCTATGGCTTTCTGGAGTCGGTGCGACGCTACGCCAGCGCCTTCGCCGAGCAAGCCGGCTTCCGGGTACGGCTAAGTCTGCCCGACAAAATCGAGCTATCCCAGGCTTCCGAGCTGGTTTTTTTTCGGGTGCTACAAGAAGCCCTGACCAACGCCGCCAAGCACGGGCGTCCAGGGCTGGTTCAGGTCAAGCTCGAGGCGCCGGGCGAGCGAGGCGGAGTGCTGGAGATCAGCGATAACGGTCGAGGTTTCCGGGCCGGCACCGCTGCGGGCGGTATGGGCGGCTTTGGCCTCACCCAGATGCGCGAGCGGGTAGAAGCGCGGGGCGGTCGCTTTGCGGTCGAATCGGT
>DAIUDO010000201.1:0-2553 GCA_036845585.1 Meiothermus sp.
GAAGCAGGGTTCCGCCCCTGCCCCCACCACGACAAGGATGCTGCCCCCGCTTCACAGCGAATGAAAGCCCATCACCTCGTTGAGGCACGTCTGCTTGGCCTTTCTCGCTTCCGGAAGCGCCCTGAGCCGAGAGAGCCGCAGTAGGTTTCTCGTACCACTCAAGTTATGCAAGGAAAATAGCCAAAAGATGACCCAAGTTGCCAGCTACAAAATCCTGGCCAGCTGCCCATAGTTGTGGGCAAAGATGAACCCCCACACCTCGAGCACGAACTCCTGAAGGGTCGTGGCATGAATCCGCTTGGGACATAGCTCCGTCCATTCGATGACCCTCCACCTCCGCCAGGCAGTCTGCTGCACGACCGGCTCGTAGCGTCTGGAGTTTCTCTTCATGGTGGCCTTTATCGTTCTTCGTAGTTGGGATAGGTGGCAACTTGAGTGAAGATAATCTTCCTACTGCCAAGCCAAAAACCCACCCCGTGGTTTGGGTGGGTTCTCTGCGGCACAACCCTACTTCACAAAGTTGAAGTTGGCCCGGTAGGTGGTGCCGTCGGTATAGCGCACCACCAGTTGGCGGCAGCTACCGGCCCAGCTCTTCTCGGTTTTCCAGGGGTAGGTGTAGCGGTCCAGCAGGAGGTCGTAGCTAAGGCCGCCGTTGCTGCTGGTGGGGTTGGTTCCCCACACGGCGGCGGTCGAACCGCAGGCAATCACCTGCCACCGGGGGTAGCCCGGCGCAAAGATGTTGAGCCCCTTGTTGCCGCCCAGGCTGAAGATGAGCGGTAGGGACTGGCCTGCATTGGCGGTGTTGAAGGCCGGGAACGGGGCAATAGGGCCCAAGAACCATGCCCCAGGCGCAGCCAGGTTCAGCCCCACCACCACCGGATCGTGGTCGGACACCCGGTACTGGTCAGGGGCGTAGAGGCTGGCTACCTGGGCGGCGCTCTTGAAGTTGGTGTTGTAGTCGAGCACGCTGGGTTCGTCGGCGTTGATGTGATACTCGGCCACCCCCGAGACCTGGGCACTTAGCGAGGCCGAGGCCAGGGCGTAGTCGAGGTAGCCCCACTGGCCATCGAAGACATACGAATACGCACGGGTGCCCAGGCGGGCCTCGAGCAGGTTGGTGTAGCCGGCATTCTTGAGCGCGGTGATGGGGTCTTCCTGGGCATAGGCGTTGTAGTCGCCGATCAGCAGGATGTCCGGGTCGGCGATGCCGGTGGGGTGGGTGGCCAGCCAGGCGGCCAGCTGCTGCGCGGCATAGGTGCGCACGGCGTTGCAGTTGCCCTGTCCATCGCCCTGGTCGGGCAGGTCGCAGGCCGAGCCCTTGCTCTTGAGGTGGTTCACGTTCACGATGAAGATGGCCCCATTAGCGTTTTGCTGGAAGGCCTGGGCCAGCGAGGCGCGGTTGCGCGGGACGCTGTCGCCCCCGTTGACAAAAGCGGGGGTGTTGAGCACCGCGGTCTGGCCCACCGGGGTCACACTGGCGGGCTTGTAGATCAGGCCCACCTTGATGGCATCGGTGCCCAGGGCGTTGACCTGCCCGGTGGCCGCATCGGCGTTGATGAAGGCGTAGGTGCCCGGTGCGGTGGCCTCGTTGAGCTTGCTCACCAGGAAGGCAAGGGCACTGCCCTCGCCGTAGCCGTCGTTCTCGAGCTCGTTGAAACCCACCACATCGGGGTTCAGGGCCAGGATGGCTGCCACGGTTTTGGGCCACTGCCGGTTAAACTCGGTCAGGTTCTCGGCCCCGCGACAGTCGGTTGGCGCACCGCCCACCCCGCCGGTGCAGCCGCTAAAAGTGTTGAAGAAGTTGAGCAGGTTCATCCCCACCACCCGCAAGGTGCCGCCCACCTCGGGTGCAGTGGTGGGGCGCGGGTTGGCCGCCACAAAGTTGACCGAACCATTCAACGCCCCAATGGGCCGCACCCGGTAGGCGTTGCCGCTGGCGGCGTTGCCGGCCCAGGTATAGGTCATCACCCCCACGATGCCGGTGGCGGTGTCGCCGCCGCGCAGGGTGTTGCTGGCGCTCAAGGGCTGGCCGTTGCGGGCGAACGGGATGGGGTCGGGGTTCTGGTTTTGCAGGGCATCGTCCAGGATGATGCGGTTGAGGTTGTTCTGGGCCTGCAGGGCACTGGCCGCGGCCCCGGGTGCAGCCAGGTGGGTGGGCTGCCAGAGCCGCCCTCCTGACGACAGCACCACCTGCCCAAAGCGCCCGAGCTGGAAGTGCTCGGTGACGTAGAGGGTCTGGGGCAGGCGCACCAGCATGCCTTCGTAGCGCTCGAGGTCGGTGGCCGAGGCAAAAGGTAGGGTCACATCCACGGGGGCGACGGTTCCGGTTCCGCACTTGGTGATGGTGGTGGCACTGACCTGGGTCTGATCCTGGAACTCGCCCGCCGTTCCCACCACCCGCACCACGTCGCCCAAGGCCACGCTGTCGTTGTTGCCATTGAACACAAAGAGGCCATCGGAGGTATTCACATCCCCATCGCCGGTAGCGTCTTGGATATAGAAACCCCGCAGGGCCGGGGAGGGGCCCTCAAAGTCGCCCACCACCACCCCTTT
>DAIUDO010000201.1:2653-3810 GCA_036845585.1 Meiothermus sp.
GTGGTGCTCGAGACCAGCGCCACCTTTCCGGCCCCGGCTGCCATTGCAATCGGGGTGGAGTCAACGAGATCGGGCGTCGGAAGGGCCGCCCCAACCGTACCCCCTGCCTGCTGTACAAGATAGTACTGCCCGGGTTGCAGGGTCACGTTCGGTAGCTCGGTAAGCTGGGTGCTGCTGGCGCCAAAGTTGCCGGTGCCGGTAGCACTGGCATACTGGATCGACCAGCCGTTCAAAGAAACCGGGGTGGTGCCACGGTTGAACAATTCAACAAAGTCGTGGGTAAAAGGAGCGCCGCTGTTGCCACCTCCGCCATACACCTGGCTGATGACCACCCCCTCGGAGAAAGTCAGAGCGGTCAGGCGGGTGGGGGATTGCGCGGGTGGTGTCTGGGTGCAGGATGCCAGTACCAGCCCAACCAACCATACAAACACAAGACGAACACCTGGCTTCATACGCCCTCCTGGCCCAACGGTATGGAGTTTCCGTCAGAATATTGTAGGTCCAAGGCCTTCATTCTAAGGCAGTCTGGGTTTTTGCGAAAGCTAGCGGCCAGAGGCATGGCGAGGCAGCAAGCGCGATAAAATGGCGCGGTGTCGCTCTCCTTATACTTGCGTGGATCGCTTTATTATTTTGGTTTTTGGGGTGCCAACGGCCTTTTTCAGGGTTTCCTTGCCGTCCATTTTCGCGAGATGGGGCTCAGCCCGGGTCAGATTGGTCTGGTGATTGCCCTGCTGCCGCTGTGCAACTTGTTTTTGAGTCCTCTGGCGGCGGCCTGGGCCGATGCCCGCCAAAAGCGGGTGGCACTCCTGGAAGCTGCCCTACTTGCACTGGCTGCATCGCTGTTGGTGCTGTTTTTTGCAAAGAGTTTCTGGGGAGTGTCGATGGGTGTGGGCGGCTTGGGGATCAGCCTGGCTTTTGCTGCGCCGCTGGCCGACAGCCTGATTGGGCGCATGGCCAGCCGCAATGGCCTCGAGTATGGGCGCATGCGGCTGTGGGGCAGCCTGAGTTTTGCCCTGGCTTCCTCGCTGGCCGGGCTGGCCTGGGCGCGGGTCGGGTACGAGGCCATGTTTATTGTGGCGGCAGTGGCAATCCTGCCCCTGATGGCGGTGGCCCGTACCCTGCCTGAGGTGGCGGTGGAGGCGGGGGCTCGAGGGCGT
>DAIUDO010000202.1:0-3800 GCA_036845585.1 Meiothermus sp.
CCGCGCTCGATACTACTACCTGTTGTGTAATCCTGGCAAGGGGTCAACCGACATTCGCGGAATTTGGATGTCAACATAATAAAGCTGCCAACAGAGAAAAATCAAGATGCGCGGTCAGAGATATAGGGGCTCTTTTGTGAATATATACCATAAGTAGTGGCTCTACTTTGGGATTTGTCTGTTGAGAACAGAAAGCTGCCTCACTGGCTGCGGCCAGCGCTGACATGTGTCCGGGGTCGGGTTATCGCACCCTTCACAGCCTCCCATCCCGGAGGCAACTGTGCTGTGCCGGACAAAGCAATCAAGTTGTGAGCAGCTCAGTGGTTTGTGAAGAGCGCTCTATTGTGTTACTCGAGGGTCTGCCACACAGCCAGGCTAAAAGGCTCCAGAATGCCATCCTCGAGGTACCCCCCCACACTACGACCCGTTTTGCCCGACAGCAAGTCTATGGCCTGCTCACCCCGCGACCACAGCCCGTGTAACGGGATGTCGATGCGCCAGGGTTCGGACGAAGCGTTAATGGTCACCACCAGGCTGGACTGCTCAAAAGTACGGGCAAAGGCCAGGCGGGCGTCCTGGGCATAAAGGTACTGGTAGCGCCCCCGCCGCAGCGCCGGCCTCGACTGGCGCAGGGCCGACATCTGTTGAATGGTTTGCTGCAGGGATTTGTGCCAGCGCGCCTCATCCCAGATCATGCCCCGGCGGTTGTCGGGGTCATGGCCTCCAGCCATGCCTATTTCGTCGCCATAATAGACCGTGGGTGCACCAGGTAGGGTAAAGAGCATGGCAAAAGCCAGCTGCACCAGCTCGAGCTGGCCCCGCAGGAGGCTTAAGATGCGCGGGGTGTCGTGCGAGGTCATAATGTTCATCTGAGCGGTCACGATGTCCCAGCTGTAGCGCCGAAAGAGATCCTCGAGGCGGTGGTGGCAGGCCATGGCCCCCAGGCTTTCCAAACGCCCCAGTCCGCTCCTGGCCGCCAAATCCTTGTCCAGAACCTCTGCGCCCACAAAACCCAGAATGGCACGCCCCAAGGGGTAATTCATCACCGCATCGAACTGGTCGCCTTTTAACCAGCGGCTGGCGTCATCCCAGATCTCGCCCACGATATAGGCTTCTGGGTTTTGGGCCTTGACCCGGCGGCGGAACTCACGCCAGAATTCGTCGTCGTCAATCTCGTTGGGCACATCCAAGCGCCAGCCATCTATGCCATACTGAAACCAATACTCCGCCACCGACAGCAGATACTCGCGGCACTCCGGGTTGGCGGTGTTGAACTTGGGTAGCTCGGGGTTGTTCCACCAGGCTGCGTAATTGGCATGCTTGGAATAGGCGTTCAGGGGAAATTTTTGGATATGGAACCACTCGCGGTAAGGCGAGGCCGCCTCGTTTTCCATAACGTGTTGAAAAGCGAAATGAGCCCGCCCGCAGTGATTAAAAACCCCGTCCAGCACCACCCTTATATCGCGCCGGTGGGCCTCTTCTACCAGTTTCTGCAAAGCTCTATTACCCCCCAGAATGGGGTCTACCTGGAAGTAGTCGCTGGTGTGGTAGCGGTGGTTAGCGGTTGAGGCAAAAATTGGGCAGAAGTAAAGCGCGTTGAAGCCCTGCTGCCGGATGTAGTCGAGCTTCTCGATAACCCCCCAGAGGTTGCCCCCCTTAAAGCCACGCAGGGTGGGTGGCGCATCCCAGGCCTCAAAAGCACCCTGTACCGGCGCAGGATGGCCCGCAGGTCCTTGCCCTATGCGAAAGCGATCCGGAAAAATCTGGTAAAAAACCGCGTCTTTGACCCACTCTGGTGTCATTCAAACTCCTGCAAGAAAACGCTTGCACGTTGCCAGGGGTTAGTCTAAACCTTATCGGCCAGAACTCAAGTGTAATACCAGATTCGGTTAGTTCGTCACCGAACGGTGACGAACTAACCCGACCGAAGGGATACGCTTTCTTCGCCGAGCGCAGCGAGGGGTGTGCTCTAGGATTCAAAAAGATAGCCTCTTAGCGCTTTTTGTTTGAAGATTATCTTTTTGAATCCGGTATAACTGCACCAAAACTTCTTTAGAGTGCTCACAACTTGATTGCTTTGTCCGGCACAGCACAGTTGCCTGCTGTGAAGGGTGCAATAAGCGCTTCAGCCAGGCATAGGTAGCGCTAAACCCCCAGCTTTGATAGGATGCCACAGTTATGCCGCGTGGGAATCTTTTTGTCATGACCGGGGCTTCGGGGGTGGGCAAGGGCACCATCCGCGGAAGGCTGCTGGAATATCACCGCATGTACTATTCCATCTCCATGACCACCCGCCCACCCAGGCCGGGTGAGCGCCACGGGGTGGACTACTACTTTGTCAGCAAGGCCGAGTTTGAAAACAAAATAGCGCAAAACGGTTTTTTGGAATGGGCGCAGTACGTAGACGACTACTACGGCACCCCCAGGGAGCCCGTCGAGGAGGCCCTGAACAGGGGGCAGGATGTTTTGCTGGAGATAGAGGTTCAGGGTGCTTTGCAGGTCAAGCAAACCATGCCGGAAGCAATCCTGGTCTTCATTATTCCGCCTTCCCTTTCCGAGTTGCGGCGCAGGTTGCTGGTGCGCGGCACCGACAGCCTGAGCAAAATCGCCAAGCGGCTGGAGCGGGCAGAAGAAGAAATCCGCATGGCCGATCGGTTCAAGTATGTGCTGGTCAACGACCAGCTCGACAAGGCCGTCTCCGATTTTGCCGCCATCATACAGGCCGAGCGGCTGCTGCAACCTCGCATGACCGAGGCCATTGCACGCGCCCTTTCGAAAGACCCCGCCCTGGAAAGCGAGCTCGATGAACTCGAGCGCATACGGCGCGCGGCTGGCGAAGTGGGAAAATAAAAACCCCAACTATGTTGTACAATCAGAACTTAGTTGCAGAGGTATACCTATGGCAGAACCCGGCATTGACACCCTTCTGGCCCTTACCGATTCCAAGTACCGCCTGACCGTAGTAACGGCCAAGCGAGCCCAGCAGCTTTTGCGCTATAACTTCAAGAACACGGTGCTGAGCCCCGAGGAGTACCCGCGCATGCGTACCCTGGAAGGCGAAAAACCCGACCCGAACGCAGTTACCTGGGCCATGCAGGAGCTCAAGAGCGGGCGGCTTGTAATCGGTGAGAATTTAATCGCCGAAGACCGTCTGGCCAAGTTCCTCGACCAGATGTACCCACGTGAAGTCGCCGAACCAGCGGAATAGTTCTTTTTTCGATTGCAGTGCATGCGGGCTGGTCTCGAGCAGCCCGCATCTTCATGCATATAACAAAAAATTGGAAACTAAAAAATAAAGCTTTAGAATCGCCCTTTTCCTTGTAACATGGCATACTTACCCTGTATAATCGCAAATCGGTACTCAGGGAGTCGCTATGGCAAGCAAAGAACAGCGGCATCGAGCCATCCAGGAAATCATTAGCCGGGAGAGTATTTCCACCCAGGCCGAGCTGGTGGAGCGGCTGCGAAAGATGAACTACGACGTAACCCAGGCCACTGTGAGCAGGGACATCAGCGAAATGCGTCTGGTACGGGTTCCACTTGGGCGAGGGAAACACAAATACGCCCTGGCCCACCTCGAGCTCAGCGAAGATGTCATAGAAGAGCTCCGGCGTATTTTTCCTACCTTTGTGCGGGATGTGGATCGGGGAGAGAACATCGTGGTGCTCAAGGTCTCGGAGGGCCACGCCTCGGGCATCGCCCTTCTGATTGACCGGCTCCGACGCGACGATATTGTGGGCACCATTGCGGGCGAGGATTCAATTCTGGTGGTGGGCCGCACCATTCAAGCCGCCCAAGCC
>DAIUDO010000203.1:0-3778 GCA_036845585.1 Meiothermus sp.
CTAAACTCCTCCATCAGGTCGAAGGCCAGGGCGGGGACCCGGCGGCCCTCGGTGTGCAGCAGGCCCAGCTCGGGGTGCAGGCCAGCTATGCCCAGGGCCAGCAACACCCGGCCCAGCAACACCATGTAGCCATAGGAGAGCGCGGCATTCACGGCATCGGTGGGGGGGCGGCGGTTGCGCCCGGAAAAGCCGTAGGGCGCTAGTACCGCTTGCAGCCCGGCAAAGTAGGCGCGGGCGGCGTTGCCCTCGATACCGCGCAGGGCCTCGAGGCTCCGGGCCTGGGGCAGCGCCTCGAGGGCGGCCTCTATCTCGGCCTGCTGGGGTGTGATGGGGGCCTGGCGCGCGAGGCGCTCGAGCAGCATCTGCCCCGAACGCAGCTTGCCCAGCAAAAAGCCCTGCGCCAGCGGAAGGGGGTTTTGCTGTGCCAGAAGCTGGGCCCGCAGCACCTCGGGTGCGAGGCTTTGGGGCGCCTGGGCCTGCCCGTAAAGCTGGCCCTCCAAGGTGGCGTACAGCACCGGAACCCCCTGCCGCAACAGGAAGGCCAGGGCCGGGGTGGTCAGCCGCACATTCCCCCAGACCACCACCCCCCGCACCTTGCGGGCGGGCAGTTCGGCCAGGGTTTGCTCGTCGAGCTCCACCCGCAGGCGGCCCTGGGAGAGGCGCAGGGTGGAGGATTGCTCGGTGAGGTGGAGGGTCACGACAGGGGAATGGGCTCGAACCTGACCTCTGGCAAGCCTCCACTTTGAACAAGAGCCACCAACACTTCAGACAGGTTTTTGGCGTTGTCCTCTGTGGGAAGCGTAAAGCCGTGGGCAAAAACCGAGGCGTTACGGGTTTTAGTTAGTCCGAGCACCTTGTTTACATTGACGGCTAAAGCCGGCCCATCCCCTAAGGCCCGGAGCAAAAAGAAGGCGGTGATAAAGTCTACTGCGTTTTTTTCTATCAGCTTATCGTCTGATCCAGCCTTTGCAGCTTTGCGCTCAGCTTGGTACTTCTCCTGGAGATCTTCGATAGAGGTATGGTTTGCAGCGCACAATCCCGGAAAGTCTGGCTTCTCTGTGTCAAAACCCCTGAGCGCAAGGCGGTGTTGCAAGAACAGCTCGAGGGCGCGGTAGCGCAAGAGCACGGCTTCGGCTATACGGCCCGTCTTTAGTCTCTTTTCGGTCATAAAACCGAGGGCTGCCAGCACGCAAGCCACTTGTTGAGGGTCTGCCAGAGGCGCTATGCTCTTGTCTTTGGCAGAAAGTGCCTCGGTAAGCTGAACAACGACCTCGAGGGCTTCTTTTTGACGCTCGATGGTAGCTATATTTCTAGTAAGGAAACTTTGCCTATGTGCGGGTTTTTGTAGTAGCTCGAGCAGATCATTAAGCCTGTCTTTGGCCTGCTTGAACTGGGCGGCATCCAAAGATTCGTAAGCCTCCGATAACACCGCCTCGAGGCTATGCGCTCGCCCTTCACGATCTTTAGCTTGGTCAAAAAGCTGTTTTGCAAGCGAAAAATCACCTCGTTTGTAGGCATCTTTGGCGCGGTGGTATATCCAGTCGGGTATGACCTCACGGGGGTTCTCGAGGCGCTTCAAAAACTCTGTTCCTGCGACAGGACGGCGCAACTCATCGTCGTATTCTTCGTTGTCAACGTAGTAAACATGCGCCGTGCGCCCTTCCTCGGCCAGCGAGAAGGCAAACATCGCCAACCCAGCCACCATCGCCTTGGTGCCTCCAGTTGGGTCGAAGGCAATGGCCGCATCCGGGGGAAGTTCGTCTACCTTTTGCCGCACCTGTTTATAAATGTCTTCTGGGTCGCTGCGGCCAACCAGGAGGGTCTTGATGCGCTCCACCCCCCACCCCAATTCCCTCTCAATCCGCCCACAGAGCTTTTCGGTGTCTTTGGTATGCAACAAATACACTTTCTCTGCATCCAGCGCCCGAACCGAAAGAATGATCGGTTCCGCTGTTGTGCCAACTGTGTGAAAGGACGCGACATACTGCTGCTGGCCTCGATCGGTAAAACCCTCTTTTGTGAGGGGCCAGATTTGCGTATCGTACAGCTCTTTAGCTTTTTGGCTCTGAGGGGAAGACCCCGCTCGATTTGCACTCTCCTGCCTTATAAGGGTTTTATACTCCGCCCACAGTTCCCGTAAGCGCTCCTTGTTCTGATTCATCGGGCCTCCTTTCTTGTTGCAATGGGTCAAACATCCGCACCCGCCCAAACCCCAGGCTGGTCTTGGCCCCCACCCCGGCGTAAAAGGCAAAGCGCCCCAGGGCCTGGAGCCACTGGGCCTCGGTGGGGCTGGCTTTGGGCAGGTAGTAGACCACCCGGCCCACAAAGCCCACCCCCCGCTCGTCCTGGTTGGGGGCGATGTGGTGGGTGCGGCCCTGGAACTGGCCCACCAAAAGGCGTTCCCAGGCTTCCTGCACCTCCTGGGGCACCTTTACCGGAGCAAAGGCGTTCCAGCGCTGGGTGAGCGACTCGAAGACCAGCCGGGGCTCGGGCAGGGGGTAGCTGTGCCCCTTGCGGCGGAAAAAGGTGGGGCTGGCAAACTGAAGCCCCAGGCTGGCGGTGGCTTGGCCCTGGAAGAGCTTGGGATAGGTGCTCACGCCGGCCCAGGGGTGCGCTTCTTGCAGCACCGCGCGCACCTGGAAGGCCTCCTTGAGCCGCACGGTCTGGCCTGCCAGGCCAAACAGGTGGGGTGAGAGCCGGGCATACAGGCCCTCCTCCAAAAAAGCAATCCGCACCCACCACTGCCCCAGGGCTCCGCCCAGTCCCAGGCTGAAGGGGTTGTGCTGGGCCGCGTGCAGCTCGGGATCTATCTCCTTAAGCAGGCCATACACCAGGCCACGCCAACCGTCGGGGTCGGGGCGGGTGGGGCCCTCGAGGGGGAGTATCAGCGCTGCGAGTATCATGCCAGGTCGGTCTGGGCGAAGTCGTCGCCTACGTAGGCCAGGGGCATCCCCGCCACCTTAGCCACCGCGTAGCTCAGGCAGTCGCCAAAGTTGAGGGCCGCAGGGTGGCGGCCCTTGCCGCAGCGGCGGAAGGCCGAGAGGGCTTGGTGCGCATGGCTTGCCTCGAAAGGAACCACCCGGGCCTCGAGGCGCATCAGAAGTTCGTCCAGCAGGTACAGGTTGTCCGGCCCCAACCGACTGGTCAACACCATACCCACCTCGACCAGCGTGGGTGCCCCCACCACGCGCACCTCGGCCTCAAGAATGTGCTCGAGCGTCTCCCGATGCCCTGGCTCGGCAAAAATAAGCTGTACCAGAACCGAACTGTCCAGCACCATCAGTAGCCCTCCGGGCCAAAGCCCAGAATTTCCTCTTGTTCGGCCTTGGTAGGGGCTTTACCTAAGCTTTCGGGCGGCAGTTTGGCCCAGACCTCGCGCTCTAGAAATTCCAGCACGCTTTCCTTGCTGGGGCGCTGCGGGTACAAAAGCCGGGCCTTGCGTTCCAAAAGGGCCTTGCGGATGGCCTCGGTTTTGGTCTCGCCGGTCAGACGGGCCACTTCTTCGGCCAGGCGCTCGACTTCGGGGTTTTTGACGGTCAGGGCCATGGGTTCAGTGTAGCTTGAAAAAAGCTGGATTTCAGTAAGGCTCGAGCCTGGCAATAGCCCAACCCATGGGGAAGCCGTCCTTGGGGTTAGAGTGCCCGGCGGTTTTGCGGGTTTTGGGTTCTTGCCCCTCCTCGCCATCTAGAAGCAGAGCCAGTCGAATGGACATTCGGCCTGAGCCGAACCCGATGCGCAGGGGGAATGCCTGTGGGTCAGAGTTTAGGCGAGATTCTAG
>DAIUDO010000204.1:0-3775 GCA_036845585.1 Meiothermus sp.
TGCCCAACTACCATCGGCGCATTTAGTGACCACCTGTGCACACATCAGCTCATCGGCAACATCGGCAATGGGCGGCACCGGGCTGGGAAAACTTGGTGCAGGCTCAGGCTTGTTTTGCTGGGGCCTTGCCATCAGGGCATAGGCCCCCAGCCCTACCCCGGTCAGCACTACTCCTCCGACCAGTAGTTTTACGTCCACACTGCACCTCCAGGATCGGGCACCTGGCCGATCGTGCTGGTGTCACCAGTATCAGCCTCACCAGGCCCTACCGGCCCAACATAACTTGGCATGGATTGTTGCTGTCCTAGCATCATGCCCAGCCACAGGGCCAGTCCTGCGGTGAGGGCAATCAGGATGATCGTTTTTCCGTCCATGTTTCTACCTCGTCTTGGTCTTGCTTGCGGAAGCGCACCCCTTGCCGGGTCAGGTAGGCTTGCATATAGCCGATGGCGCGGTGTAGCTCAAGGCGGATCAGCCGAACCTCTTTATGGGTTTCGTTGATGATTCCCAACAACTTGAGAGAAATCACTACCAGGGCCACCAGGCTCACCATGCCCATTCCGAGTTCGGCAATGGTTTTCCAGGCAGCGATCTCGCCCATCAGTACACCCCCCTGGCGTTGAGGTCGGCTATCTTCTTTCGCACCTCTGCGATCTGCTGGTCAATCTCCCGCAGGCGGGCGCTGGTCTGCTGGTACCGGCCAGCGGCGTCCTGGGCCTGGGCCTGGCCCTGGCGGATGGTGTTCATAAGCTGTTCCCACCGGGGGCGGTTGTGTTCTCCCCGCATTTCCACCGTTCGGGCGCTCAGGCCGCCAATCCCGGTGACAGCGCCTTTGCACTGGCCCAGAATGGTCTGATTCACTTTCTGCCCGGTTAGCTCCCACCACTCGTTGATGCTGCATATCAGAAAGCCGTTGCATCTGTAGGTAAACTCTGGGTCCAGTGCATACCCCTCACACGCGCTGGCTCCTGCGGTTTCAATCTGGCGAAGCTCCGCTTCCACCATCAGCCGTTCGGAGTCCAGCCGGGCCAGGTCAGAGCGGTAGCTACTCAGCAGTTGCAGCAGGGTAGCGTTTTGTTGCTCGGTGGTGGGCGCGGTGGTGTGCGTTGGAATGTTGGGGGCAATAACTTTTTCTCCGGGAGCCAGCGTTGCCACTTTCTTTTCTGCTTCGGCCTTTTGCATGGCCAGGGCCAGGCCTACCCCTACTACAGCCACGCCGGCCACCCCCAGCACAGCGGCGGTGCTCATGCGCTCCCCCTTTCGGCCAGGTAGAAGGCCCCGGCTACCAGGGCTACGCCGGCTACTGCGACCAGGGCCCCGCTAAAAGCACGGGTTTTGGCGAAGGAATAGTAGGCGCGGGTGCGGTCTGTGTCGCCCTTCTCCCGCGCCAAAATGCGCTGCATCTCGGCCTCGATCTGGGCCAGGCGTTGCTTGGCTTCCAGGGTAGCAATGCCCAGGCGCACATCGGCTTCGATGCGCTCCTTCTCCACCCGCAAAGCCTCAAATGCTACATCGCTGCTACGCCGGCGGGCATCCCAGTTGAGGAGCCCACCGGCAAAGCCCAGAATGGCGGTGAAGATTTCCATTATTCCTTTATTCCTTGAACGCCTTTACAGTCAGCAGCACCACTGCAACGCCACCCACCCCCAGAGCCACCCAGACCCAGGCGGGGGTGGACTGGCTAACGGCAATGGATTGTTGCGCTTTGGCCTGTTCTTGCAGGCGGCGCTCGCGTTCCAGGGCCAAAGCATCCTGCGCTCTTTTCCAGGTGGGGTAGTCAATGCGCTCATAGATGTTCAAACCGGCATCTACTGCGCTTACCAGATCGTTTACGAAGCGCAACCAGTCTGCCGTGCCGCTGGATGGTGCAGCCAGCGGCATGGCGTCGTAACTGCCAGCGGCAGGGTTGGTGTAGGGGCTGGCCAGGCTGTTGCTAATGCCAAAGCTCATAGGGCCTCCTACAGGTTGTTGCGCATATCCAGCTCGGCCATCTTTACCAGGCGCGAACGGTTAACCACGTTGAGTTTGCGGCTTTCCGCGTAGACGTGGAGATAGTGGCCGGCCCGGTCGTTCCATACCATTGGGACGCTGGCAGTGTACACTTCCAGGCTGATCCGCATACCCGGCACCAGGTTGACCTGGTTGGGCCAGGCCCACATCGCCTCCAGGTTGGCCTGCTCCAGTGTATGCAGCGTGGCAAAACTACCGTTGAAGGTGGTGGCGGCGGCGTCATCCACGTTACCTAGCTCTCGCCGTACTCGGAAACGGAATTGGCCATCGCTGTGGGTGTAGTAAATTTCGATTCCGGTATTGGAGGTCACGCCAGCGGGCTCGGTGAAGGTAATGGTGCCGGTGTTGTAGTTAATCGCAGTTATGGGGCACTTTTGCCACACAGTACCCACCAGTGCCCACACGGCTACCTCGGGGTGAAACTGGCTTGGCAGCGTGGGCGCGGCCTGCTTGGTCTGGATAAGGTTGGGTACCACCACATTGCGGCTGGCTGGCGCTCCCAGGTTTTGGCCAGCCCGCACGGCCAGACCCTTCAGGTACATCCGAATACGCCGTTCGCCGGCGCGGATCTGCACCTGCCGGTCTTCGGGCACCCGGAACTGGGCCAGGCTGAACCATTCGGTGGGCCGGTAGGGGAGACCGCTAGCGCTAAAGTCCTCCTCATCCAGCCAGGCGGTCAGCCAGGGGCTATCGGGGGTGGCCGCTACAGCGGGGGCTACTGGTGCCACCGGTGCAGCATCTTCCGGGCGGCGGCCTTGCAGGGCACCCAGGCCCCGGCTGATGTTGTCGCGCAGTTGCTCTAAGATGCCCATGTATCCCCCTTACACGTTGGAGTTGTCCACCCCGGCGGGCAGTTCCAACCGGGTACCAGCCTGGCTGAGGTCAACCGTCACGCTCGACTCCACATAGATTTCCAGCAGCTCTTCCTGGCGGAAGCGGATGCCCTGAATTTGCGCGCCTACCCGCAGCGGAGCCAGGGTTTGCAAAATGTTCTGGTAGTATTTTGCATCGCGCTGCTGGCTCTCGGTCAGGTCGTAGTAGGCCGCGTATTGGATTTTGGCGATGAACTCGGGGTGATCGTCGGGCCGGCTGCGCTTGGCGATGATCAGGTCAGAGTCGGGCGGGATCTGGTTGCCGGCGTTGTCGTAAAGCTTGACCACCAGCGGCAGCGGGTTGGGCAGCACCCAGCTAGCCCCACGGGGTACGGTGAAGGTGCCCACTTTCAGGCGTTGCTTGCCGCTATGGGCAGCAAACTCCGGGCTGGTGAACAGCACGGTGATGGGGCGGGCCGAAGGGTTGATCTGACGGATTCGTTCAAAGGCTTCTTGCATGGTTTCTCCTTAATCAATCAATCTGGAACAGGGTCATAATCAGGTTGGCAAAGCTGCCAGCCGCTACTCCCAGGCCGATGTAGTCAGCGGTAGCGTCCTCGATCAGGTTGTTGTTGATCAGCACTGTTCCCA
This sequence comes from Meiothermus sp., assembly GCA_036845585.1. Classification (GTDB taxonomy): domain Bacteria; phylum Deinococcota; class Deinococci; order Deinococcales; family Thermaceae; genus Meiothermus. The sequence continues at coordinate 3,474 of DAIUDO010000204.1, forward strand.
GCACCACGCCGGCGAGGTTTAGGAGAATGCGGTTGGTGTAGGCGTTCTGGTTTTCTTTTCCCACAATGGGCTTGCCGTCTTTGCCGACTTGCCAGTACACCACCCGGCCATCTTTTTTCTTATCGGCCCAGCCGAAGATGTCGCGGCGCTGGGTGTAGAGCGTTTTGCGTACCCAGTACGCGGCCAGCACTCCCAGGCTGGTGTTCACCACAATGGGGTTCTGCACCACCTGGAGGGGGTTGCTGGCACTGGCCAGCTTCCGCATGTCGTTGGCTTGCGTGTTTTCTGCCATAAGCCTCCTA
>DAIUDO010000205.1:0-3751 GCA_036845585.1 Meiothermus sp.
GCGAGGTCTTCAGCAGCCCCACCGTACAGCACCTCTACGAGATGCCGCTGGTGCTGGAGGAGCAGGGTTTGGGGCGCGTGGTGGAGAAAAAGCTGGGTCTGGAGCCCATCCAGCCCAACCTGAGCTTCTGGCAGAACGCCGTGCGCAAGCTCAAGCAACCCAAAGACGAGGTGACGGTGGCCTTCGTGGGCAAGTACGTGAAGATGCCCGACGCCTACCTGAGCATCCTGGAAGGCTTCCGCCACGCCGGCATCGCCCACGACGCGCGGGTCAACGTCAAGTGGGTCAACGCCGAGGAGATTACCGATCTGGCCAAGGCCGCCGAGCTGCTGGGCCAGGTGGACGGCGTGCTGGTGGGGCCTGGCTTTGGCATCCGGGGGGTGGAGGGCAAAATCCTGGCAGCCCGCTACGCCCGCGAGCATCGGGTGCCCTATTTTGGCATCTGCCTGGGGCTGCAAATCGCGGTGATCGAGTACGCCCGGAATGTGCTGGGCCTCGAGGGGGCCAACAGCACCGAGTTTGACCCCTACACCCCCCACCCGGTGATCGACCTGATGCCCGAGCAGCTCGAGGTCGAGGGGATGGGCGGCACCATGCGGCTGGGCAACTGGCCCATGCGCATTCACCCCGAAACCCTGCTCTACAAGCTCTACGGCAAGGAACTGGTCTACGAGCGCCACCGCCACCGCTACGAGGTCAACCCCGCCTACGTGCAGCGGCTCATCGAGGGCGGCCTGACGGTCTCGGCGGTCACGCCCGGCGTGCAAGGCCGGGGGGAAGGGCTGGTCGAGGCGATTGAGCTGGCCGACCACCCCTTCTTTATTGGCCTGCAGGCCCACCCCGAACTCTCCAGCCGCCCCATGCGGGTCTCACCGCCCTTCTTTGGCTTCATTGGCGCCGCCCTCGAGCGCAAGCGCCAGGCTCTATTCCAGTCCATCTAGCCCCAATCTGGGCTATTGCTGACTGGCAAAGTGCCGGGCTGTGCGCCCGGAAAAGCCCCGGCCCTCGAGGGCAAAGCGCAGGGCGGCCTGACGGGTGGCCTCGTCAAGCTGCCCTCCAAGCAGATGCGCGACGGCCTCGAGGTAAAGCTGCTGGTCGAAAGGCGGAAAGGTGAGCACCAGCCCGAAGCGGTCGGCCAGGGCCAGCTTGTCCTGCAGGGTGTCCCAGGAAGCGGGGTCGCTGGCGTTGGGGTCGGGGCGCTCGGCCCAGTGCTGGGAGACCAGGTTGCGCCGGTTGGAGGTCGCCACCACCAGCACGTTGGCAGGCCGTTCGTAGACCGCACCCTCGAGCAGCACCTTGAGGAGGTGGAACCGCGCATCCCCCTCGGCAAAGGCCAGGTCGTCCATGAACAGCACAAAGCGAAAGGGCAGCGGGGCCAGCGCCTCCATCAGCGCAGGCAGTTGATCCAGCCCCTCGGGCAAAACCTCCACCAGCCGCAGGCCACGGTCGGCGTAGTGGGTGCGCAGGGCCTTCACTGAAGTGGATTTACCGGTACCCCGCGCCCCGTACAAAAGCATGGGCACCGCCGGACGGCCTGCAACAAAACGCTCCACGTTGGCGCGCAGCGCACCGATCTGCCGGGCATAGCCCACCAGATCGTCAAAGCAGGCTGGATCGGGCTTCTCAATGGCTTTCACCTGACCATCGAAGATAAAAGCGCTATGGTAAAGATAAATCCCGTAACCATACGTCCGGTAGAGGGCTTGCACAGAAGCAGCAGAGCCCTTTAGCAGGGCCTCCAGCGCCAGGGCTTCGGCCGGGCTGGGCTCGAGGTGTCCAAAATCAGAAAAAGGGTGCTCTTTTCTGAGGTGATCCAGCTCCCTGCGCAGCCGCGCCAGCTCCTGATCGATCCAGTCGGCCAGCCCAGGACTCAGAGGCTCGCTCAGCAGACGTCGGGCCAGGATCTCGTCGGAGAGTATGCGTTTGCTCAAAACCCAGGCCCAGGGCTCACCTTTGGGTACTCGAGCATAAAAAAGTTCGGCCAGCGGGGTTGGGTGTAAGGGAGGGAAAAGCTGCATTGCCGGCTATTTTAGCCCGAAAACCGCCAGGGCGCCCGTGCAGAGCCATCGGCGGCTTAGGCCTTAGCGCTAACTTTGCTGGGATTGGCAGCCTCCATGACTTCCTTACCGGAGGGCGAGGTGATGCGCTTGATAAAGATGTCAACCAGCTTGGGGTCGAGCTTTTTACCCTTGAGGCGGTTAAGCTCCTCGATAATTTCCGCAGGTTTCCAGGCCCGCTTGTAGGGGCGGGGGCTGTAGAGCGCATCGAAGGTATCCACCACCGCAAAGATGCGCGCCAGAATGGGGATATCCTGCCCCTTCAGGCCGTCGGGGTAACCACTGCCATCCCAGTTCTCGTGATGGTGGCGCACCACCTCGAGGGTTTCCTGGGGTAGAAAGGGCACCCGTGATAGCATCTCCCACCCCCTCACCACATGGCTTTTCATAATTTCCCACTCTTCATCGTTGAGCTTATCGGGCTTGCGCAGGATGTTGTCGGGGATGGAGAGTTTACCGATATCGTGCAGGTAAGCCCCCCAGCGCAGGAACTTGCGCATCGAAGCATCGAGGCCCACATCCTGTGCGAGTTGATCAGACCAGGCCACCACCCGCTTGGTATGACCCTGGGTCTCGTGGTCGCGGAATTCCAGCGCCAGACCCAAAGCGCGCAGCGTGCCGTTGTAGGCGTCCTCGAGCTGCTTGAGGGCCTCCATCTGCCCAAGCTGAGCCCCCATCACCCGAATGAGCGAGTTGGCAATGGCCTTTTCTTCCGAATGAAAGGGTTTATTGCCTTCCCGGGCCAGAATCACCACGCCCAGAGGGCGCTTTTGCCGGGCCGAGACCGGCACCGCGGCCGTGGACCAGCCTACGCTTTCTGGGATGCCCTCGAGGTAATTGCCCACCGTAAAGCTGTCGGTGAGGGAGGCATGGGTGCTCAGTTTTTGTTGGGGCAAATGACGTCCACGGTAGCGCTCGAGGGCGCCTTTGGCGCTCACCACCACCGGCTTGCCCTCGCGAAAACGCACAAAAGCCAGGTGCGGGGCAATGCCCAGGTTGTGCAGATAGGCCATGGCGTTTTCGGTAAGCTCGAGGGGGTCGTTGGCTGTGCTGATGCTCAGGCTTGCCTCTTCTAGCAAATGCATGTGCCGCAAGGAATCCTCGAGCTCCTTCTGTTTTAGCCTGTCACGCTCGCGCAACCATGCCACAAAGCCCAGCGCAATTAGTCCAGGAAGCATGGTGACCAGAAGGCTGTCCACGCTAAGGTTGGGCCTTGGGTATAAGTGTTGTAGCAGCGTGTATATCAGCAGCAACGGCACCGCCCAGCGTAAACTGCGAAACCCGCGGCTCCAGACCCAAGGCATCAAAAACAAAAAGCTGAAGGCCTGGTAGGTGTCTGGAAGGTATAGAAACGAAACCACACCCCAGGCAAGCAAGGCCAGTATGCTAAACAGTATCTGGTTGCGCGATGTTCTCGTGTTGTAAAGCCTCATGGTACGCACGTTGTACTAAATCTAGCACCAGGCACAGCAATCGCTGGGTTATTTGCCGCAGGGGATTGCACCCTAGCGGTATGCAGCCCAGCATCCAACTGCCTTAAGGGCCTGGAACCTTTGCCCGCCCAGTCGCAGGCCAAAAACCATATTCATAAAAAACCAACCCGAGGGTGAGCGCCCCTCGGGTCTTCCCGCCTAAGGCTTGGTGGGCTGTGCAGGAATCGAACCTGCAACCCACTGATTAAGAGTCAGTTGCTC
>DAIUDO010000206.1:0-3742 GCA_036845585.1 Meiothermus sp.
GCAAATACCAGCCGCAGCCAGAACTCCGGCAGCTGGTTGGCTACCAGCCCCCCCGCGAAAGCCCCCACCAGAATGCCCACCACAAGCCCTGGTACGAACTCCTGGGCCAGGTTCCCGTAGCGGTAGTGGGTATACGAGCCTACCAGCGCCGAGGGAATCATGGCCAGCAGTGAGGTGCCTTGAGCGGTGTGCTGCTCGAGTCCCACCATCAGCACCATGATCGGTACCGTGATGGTGCCCCCACCCACCCCCAGCAGGCCTGAGGCAAAACCGGCCATTATTCCGGTCAGCAGCAAAGGCAGTACCCGTACCCAGCCTTGCAGGGGCTCTTCTACGTGGGGAATATAGGGTTTGAGCAGAAGCGAAAGGGCCACAAAAACCAGGTACCAGCCGAACACCCGCTTGAGCTTCCATTCGGGCAACCGATTGGCGAACCGGGCCCCAAAGTTGGCCGTGACCATGGAGGTCGGCACAATCAGCAGGGCGGCCACCCAGTCCACCGTACCCTGGGTAGCGTAGCTCAAGGCCCCGGCCAGCCCGGTGAAAACCACCATCACCAGGCTGGTGGCCACAGCCTTGTGCTGGTTGAGTTTAAGAAAAGCCACCATCAGCGGCACCGCCAGCACACCGCCACCCAAACCCACCAGGCCGCCAAACGCACCCGCTACGAGACCGATCCACAAACTGGGAAAATTCACAGCCCCGTTATACCACAGGCCAATCAGATTTTAGATTCAAAAATACCCTGCAGCCAGCGTAGCCAGTTTGCCCCCAGTACCCCGTTTTGGAAGGGCTCGGGTACCAGGTCGGCTATTTTTTGCAGGTCGGCGGGCTGGTCGAGGCCCTGGGGGTTTTCGTGCAGGCCAAAGCCGCCGTCGAAATCGGAGCCGACGCCCACCCGATCCCAGCCGATCAGGCGGGCGGTGTGGGCCATATGCCGACCCACCACCTCCAGCGCGACCCGCTCCATGCCACGCTGCCAGGTGTGCTCGAGGAAAAAGCTAAACAACACCGTACCAATCACGCCGCCGCGCTGGCCGATGGCCCGGATCATGGCATCGCTCAGGTGGCGGTTAGAGAACTCGAGCCCCTCCCCCCCCAGCAGGGCTCGAGGGTTGCTGTGGGTGGCGCAGAGGGGGCCATCGAAGACCTCGAGGGCTTGCCAGAAAGCCTGCTCGTCCATGTGCGAGAGGTCCAGGGCCAGCCGATGCTGGCGCATGGCCTGCACGAGCTCGAGGCCCAGCTCGCTGAGGCCGCCGGGCTCGCGGGTGCCCCCGCAGTAACGGGTGCGGTTCCAGGCCGGCCCCACGAGCCGCACCCCCTGGCGGTGCCAGAAGGCCACCTCCTCCGGCTGGCGGATGCACTCGGCCCCTTCGATCAGAATAACCAGCGCCGGGGTCTGGTCCTGCGGCCAGCACTCCAGATGCGCGCTCAGGTCGGCCCCGTCGCGCAGGATGCGCACCAGGCCCTGTTCCTCCCAGCGCAGATAGACATCCAGCTGCCGAAGGGCCTGGGTGTGGGCGCTCTGGGGGTCGGGGTACTGGCGCGGGTTGACCCACAGGGTGGCAAAACACACCCCCACCCCCCCCTCGCGCAGGGCGGGCAGGGTGACTACCGGCACATCGGCGTGCGCATCGCGCTTGCGCAGCTCAGCCAGGGACAGGGTCAGGTCGCGCCCCAGGTCTACCACGCTGTGGGCCAGGTCGAGATGGGCGTCTACAATCATGCCCCTCCATGCTAACCGCAAAAAGTTGCAATTTGTGGCCACCCCATACTCTTTGGCCTGTATTTGCAGCATCATAGCCTGCGTGAACCTGGTCTGGCACCGCGCCGATCTCCGCATGCACGACAATCCAGCCCTGGACGCCGCCCTGCGCACCGGCCCCACCCTGGGCCTGGTGGTTCTTGACCCCAGCATCCTGCACGGCACCTCCCCAAGGCGGCAGGCCTGGTTCTACCGGAACACCGCAGCGCTGCGCGAGGCCTATGCGCAGCGGGGTGGGGTTTTGCTGGTGCGCACCGGCCCACCCTGGGAGGTGTTGCCGCAGGTGGTGGCCGAGCTGGGCATCCAGGGGGTGTTTGCCGTCCGTAACTCCACCCCTTATGCCCGCTACCGCGACCGCCGGGTCGAGGAGGCCATGGGGCAGCCCATTCGCTGGCAGGAGGGGCAGTACATCCTCGAGCCCGGCACCATCCTGAAGCCCGATGGGGGGCCTTACACGGTCTTCACGCCTTTCTCCAAGCGCTGGTGGGCGGCCGGTATTCCCCGGCTGGCCCCGGCCCCGGAGCGCCTGCCCCCGCTCAGCTTGCCGCCGCAGTATCCCCTGGGCGAGCTTCCGGCGGAGGTGCCCGACGTCCCCCTGCCGCCCGCAGGGGAGGAAGCCGCTCTGAGGCAGCTCGAGGTCTTCCTGCGCGACAAACTCCCCACCTACCACCAGGCCCGCGATGGGCTGGCTGGGGAGGGGGTCTCGAGGCTCTCCTACTACCTCACCCTGGGGGTTCTGTCGCCCCGGCTGGCCGCGCAAAGGGCCTTGCGGGCAGGAGGGGAGGGAGCGCAGAAATGGGTGAACGAGCTGTGCTGGCGCGACTTCAGCGGTGATCTGCTCTACCACCGCCCGCAGATGATGTCCCAGGCCTTCGACCCCCGTTGGGAGAGGCTGCCCTGGCAGGACGATACCGAGTTATTCGAGGCCTGGCTCCACGGCCAGACCGGCATCCCGGTGGTGGATGCCTGCATGCGCGAGCTACAGGCCACCGGATTCCTCTCCAACCGGGGGCGCATGGTGGTCGCCCAGTTTGCGGTCAAACTGGCCCTGTTGCCCTGGCAGAAGTGCGAGCGGGCCTTCCGCAACCTGCTTTTAGATGGCGACAACGCCTCCAACCTGCAGGGCTGGCACTGGGCGGGGGGCCTGGGGGTGGACGCGGCCCCCTATTTCCGGGTGTTCAACCTGATCACCCAGGCCGAGACCCACGACCCCGGTGGGGCCTGGCTGCGACGCTGGGTGCCCGAGTCGGGCGGAAGGGCCCAGCCCTATAAGCGCCCGGTGCTCGAGCTGGAGTTTGCCCGTCGGCGCTATTTGGCGGCTGCCGAGAAGATTGCCAAGGGGTAGAGGGCCTAACCCCTGGCCCTGAGCTTTTAGAAATGCGGGTCGTGAACATGGGGCTGCTGACGAAGGGTCGCTACAGGCCAACGCCAAGCCGCCGAACATCGGCAGCTGCATAGAAGTAGCGATGGCGACCTTCACCCCATCCCTCTCCAAGGGGGCCTCGGATTCGATCTGGGACTGCCTGCGAGGAACTGGGGGCGTACCATTATCGCTGCCCGGTGCACGGAAACGTCGTCAAACTTTACCCCAAAGCTGGCTCGAACGACCCCGAGCGGGGGTACTCGAGCTTGAGCGGTTTGTGCTCAGGGAGCACGGCAATCTGCAAAGCAGCGTTGGGATGTAGGGGTCGAGGCCCGCCCACCCGCACGGGGGTGATGGGCATATCCCAAGAATTCTTTGCTTGGTGTATAATCCTTGGTATGCCCAAGGGTACGCTCAGTTCCAAACATCAGATCACCATTCCCATCGAGATGGTGCGGGCCTTGGGGCTGAGGCCGGGGGATCAGCTCGAGTTCACCCTGGAGGACGGCGCGATCATCCTCAAACCCCAATGGTTGGGCCTCGAGGCGGCCTTCGCCAAGTACAGCACCGACTTGAGCGCCGAGACCGGGGGGGATGCTATCCGGCATGTCCGC
>DAIUDO010000207.1:0-1890 GCA_036845585.1 Meiothermus sp.
CCCCCTTCCTGGGCCTTAAACTCATCCAGCCAGGCCCAGGCCGGGAACGCCCCAAAACGTTCCCGGTACTTGTGCGCCGCCCAGCCGGGCTTGTAGCCCCGGTGGGCAGCCAGCCGCAGGAGGTCGAAGTAGTACCGTTTCCGGTCTACCGCCTCCTCCTTGACTTCCAGGAGGGGGGCCGACCCCTCCTGCACCTGGGTCACCTGCCGCCCCTGGGTGGGAGCAGCAGGGCCCTTCACCCTCACCGACTGGGGCTCCACCACCCCGTCGGTAAGGCTCCACTGGCCGTAGCCTTCTGCCGGGCCGAAGCGGCGGAAGTTGACCCCGGTGACATCAATCACCGGGGTCTCGGCCTTCCCTGGGGCCGGGCGCAGGGCCCGGCCCGCCATCTGGAGGTAAAGCCCCAGACTTGCAGTGGGGCGGGCCAGGATGACCCCCCCCACGGTGGGCACGTCGAGCCCTTCGGTGAAGAGCCCGACGTTGACGACCACCTTAAGGTGGCCGTCCTTCAAGCGGGCCAGGGCCTCGGCCCGCTTGACCTCGGGGGTTTGCCCGTCCAGGAAGGCCGCCTCCACCCCGGCCTTCCTGAAGCGAGTACCCAGCTCCCGCCCGTGTTCACGGGTAACCGCAAACACCAGGGCGGTCTGGCCCTGGAGGTGATCCAGGTAGGCCTGAACCACCTCCCCCTCGAGCTCGACCCGCCGTACCAGCGGGTCAATTTCCCGGGGATCATAGTCGGCCCCCCGGGGGGCTTCCACCCAGGGTTTCCCCTGGGTGGTGAAGTAGCGGGGCCGGGCCAGATACCCGGCCTCGATCAACTCAGCCATGGTGGGCCCATTCACCATGGCCTCAAAAACCCCGCCCAACCCCCGCCCGTCGGCCCGGACGGGGGTGGCGGTGAGGCCGAGAACATACCGGGCCTCAAAAAGAGGCCGGTACGTCTCGGCCACCGCATGGTGGGCCTCGTCAATGATGACGAGGTCCCACCCCTGAGCTGCCCGGCGGGAAAGGGTCTGGACCGACCCCACCGCCACCGGGCGGCCCTCCACCTCCCTGCCAGGGAGGTAAACGTCGGCAGCGGGAAGACCCGCTGCCGCGAGTGCAGCCTGGAGCTGCTCCACCAGCTCCAGGCGGTGGGCTACCACCAGGACCCGCAGGCCCTTAGCGGCAGCAGCGGCGGCTGTAGCCGCCGCCACCCTACTCTTACCCCCCCCAGTGGGGAGGGTGGCAAGAACCCGCCGGGCCCCCGCAAAGGCCCGGCGGATCGCCCCTACCAGATTTGCCTGGTAGGGGCGAAGGAATTCCTCCGCCATTTTTTCTCCTTAAATACGCCCCCCGCGCAAGGGGGGCAGGACGAGTCCTACCCCCTGTTGCGCCAGGGGTGCCCGGGTTCTACCCTCGGGCGGGGTGTACCTGAGCCAAGTATGGCATATCTTCTTCTAAAATGGGAGTTGTATGGGCCAAGCAGTGCTGTTTCTTGCCGGTCGTGTACGCCAGGGCCGCTTTGAGTCGGCCCAGGTTCCCCCCGAGATTCCCGTCACCGTGGGGGTGGAGGGGGAGCTCGAGGGCGTCTTCAGCGCCTGGCCCAAAACCGACGAGAGGGGAGAGGTGATCTCCATCCACGTCAACAAGCTCACCCATCCCGCCCCCGCCTACCAACTGCTGGTGCGGGGGCTGTTGCTGGCCGCCATTGGCCCCTCGCTCAAGCTTCTGATCGGCAGCAAGAGCGGCAACTTCGTCCTCTCGGTGGATCGGGGCCCCAACAAGCAGTTCCTCAAACCCCGCACCGCCTACCGCATCGAGGGTCGGTTGGAAGGAAGGCGGCTGGTGGCCCAGACGGTGGCCCTGGATGGGCCTGTCCGGGAGGCCCTTGCACCCAAGGCCCCGCCC
>DAIUDO010000207.1:1990-3739 GCA_036845585.1 Meiothermus sp.
GCCCCGCCCCCCAAGACCCCCGAGCTGCCCATGCTGAAGCGGGGACAGATGATCGGGATTGTCGGCAAGGGGCCGTACTACCTGGTGGTCAACCGATCCGCCCTGCCTACCTGGTGGCCCCGAATCGAGCGCCACCTCGAGCTATTGGATCGCCGGTATCAAGTGGTGCAGGGTCGCGATGGCAGCCGGGGGATTGTGGTGGACGATCCTCAGGCCTTGCACACCTGGTACGCCCGGGTGCGCAGGGCCGGATGAAGCTCGAGGTTCCAGAAGCCCAGGGCCTGCAAGCGCCGGGCAAAGTAGGCTCCGGGGTTGCGCAGCCGGTGCTCGCCGGCCAGATCCATGGTCTCCCCCAGGGCACGGCGCAACAACAGCAGGCCCTTCTTGCGCTCATCGTGCGGTGCATGAAGAAGCTGCAAGGTCAGTTTCCAGTAGAACTTTTGCCGCACCGCCGGGTCATCCCCCAAACCCAGGTGCCGCTGCAAGGCGGCCACCAGCCCCCGGGCCCAGGCCTGGCGGCTGGTCTGAAGCTCCTGAGCGGTTACATATTTAACGCACTTTTGAGAGAGATAATGGCTTAACGCTGTCTGGTTCAATGGCTGTATCCAATTCCATCTGTCCTTAAGAGTAATTCTATGTAGCCGCTCTGCCTTCTTTTGCGTCAGCCCGTAAGCCGCGGCCAGCTTGAGGGCCCGCAGCGGCAGGCGCAGCAGGTCGCGGGCCGGTGGGCGCTGCCGGTGGTCGGGGTTCCACTGCACGGTGTAGAGCATCCCCGCCCGCTTATAGTCGCTGCCGGCATCCAGGAAGCGCCAGGACTGCACCCAGCGCCCTACCTCGGGGAGCTGCTGCCAGCGCTGCAAGGTATCGGTGGAAACCCCCAGCACATCCGCCAGGGCCCACTGCACCGCGAAGATGGGGAGGCGCTGCACGGCATCGGACTCGCGGTAGTAGAGCATCAGAGCGAGCAGCAAGGCCACAAAAGCCCCCGGCCCAGGCCGCTCACCATGGCGGGTATAGGACTTGAAGGGGAGCCGGTTGCCACTCTTGAGCTTGATGCGCCGCACCGCTCTGGCTTTGCAAGCCTGCCAGCGGGGATCGTCGTCCTCCGGGCAGGGCAGGGGATGGGGTTCCGGCCCCGCGCGCAGGGCCTCGGCAATGAGAAGACCCGCCGACTTGGGCGGAGCTTCCTCAAAGAGCGGCGGGGTCGAAGGCTTCTCTGCGGCTTGTTCTTCTGCCTGGCGCTGTTGCACCAGCTTGAGGGCCTGTTCAAGGCGGCCACGGTTGATCAGGCCCGCCACCACCTTGGCGGTGAAGGGGGGCAGGGTGGAAAGCACGGCCTCGAGGTTTGAAAGCGCGGCCGTACAGCTCAAATTGTGGGGATTCACGTGGGGTCTCTCCTTAAGTGGGGAGGTCAAAAGAGCACACCTCTAAGACCTACCCAGGTTCAGGTACTTGCACTTTTGCCTTTGAGGGGGTAGTATGAGACCCAGGATTCTTGTTTCTCGGGTCTCGATACGCTCTGGGTTTACCAGAGCTTCTTTTTTTGCGAGCTTGCGCCGCGGGCTGAACCGGGGTCGCCGGTTCGGTTCATGTCATGGCACGATTATATAGCACACTCAAACCGGAAAAGCAAAATTTTTACAACATCTTGCCCAGCCGGAATAACCTGGCAGACACAGCCTGGGGCAAGAAGCGGGAAAGAACCTGAGAAACGGCTTTTTTTATCGCTAAATCCCTACTTCGTAAAGG
>DAIUDO010000208.1:0-3726 GCA_036845585.1 Meiothermus sp.
AGGATGAGCTCAATCCGCAGAAGCTCACCCGTTTTGGGTTCGGGGCTCAGGAAGCTATCCTGAAAGCGCACGCGGCGCACAAACTCTCCGACTTGTAGCTCCAAATCGTAGAAAACAGCACCGTGAATGCGCACTACGCGACACTGCAAAACCGAACCCTCGAGCGTCTCGTACATAAGGAAAGTATCTTAAAACAGTTCGCACATCGTCTTGTTGGTGCAAAACCACAAACCAGCCCTGCAACATCCGGCTAAACAGATTTACATCAACCCGGCATCGTGGAAGCGGAAGCCAGGGCAGACGGGGAAACGCCAGAGAGGGTGCTGCATGGTGGGGAGCCAGTTGCCTTCTCGGCTCCTGACGTAGACAATTCGGTGCCAACTCTAATGCCTCGTGCGGATACGTCCACCTTGGACAAGCGCATTCGGCAGCATTCGGATGGTTTCCCGATCGATTTTTAGTTTTGTGCGTAGGTGCATGAAAGCGTAACTTGCATCGCAAAACGGTATGTCTAGGCGGTAGGAATAAGAAGAGCAAAAAAAATCAGCAGTAGCGCAGCAATTGTGCCGGTGGCGATGTCGGCCAGCAGATCACGGGCAGCGTTTTGTTTGGGCACCGTTCGTTTATGGGGCATGTAATATGTATATATCATAAGAAGATTTAAGTCAACACATAATGTGCTGACTATTATTCGTATGCGGCAAAATATTTTAAGGAAACTGCAATTAGATTCAATCGCATGCATAAAACCAGGGCTTCCAATCGGCCCATTGAGCGCTTGACAACGTACAAACCAGCCTCGTATATTTCAGTTAGCAAAAACCGTTTTGGGGTTAAATCGGCTCCCGTGAGGGCACGAACCCTCTTAGTGATCGCGACATCACCAAGAGGGTTTTTTGCTTTTTGCTGTGGCTAAAAATGCACGCCGAGTAGCAAAAGGAGGAAGTGTGCAGATCATCAAGCCAGAGAAAGTTCTATCCGAACACTATCCGCCCATGACCGAACACGAGGCACGGGTAGAGGCCAACCGCTGCCTTTACTGCTACGATGCACCCTGCACCCATGCCTGCCCAACCCACATCGATATTCCCCGCTTTATCAAAAAGATTGCCACCGAGAATGTGGTTGGTTCTGCCCGTACCATCCTCGAGGCCAACCTGATGGGTGCGACCTGTGCCAGGGTCTGCCCGGTACAAGAGCTCTGCGAAGGTGCTTGTGTGCTGGGCAGCGAGCACAAGCCAATTGCCATTGGCCGCCTGCAACGCTACGCCACCGACTATGTTTATGAACGGGGCATTGATGTGTTCAGGCCGGGGCCTCCTACCGGTAAGCGGGTAGCGGTGGTTGGGGCGGGGCCGGCAGGCCTAACCTGCGCGGGGGAGCTGGCCAAGCTGGGGCACAGCGTCACGGTTTTCGAGAAGCGCGAACTGGGCGGGGGGCTTTCTACCTACGGCATCATTGTGCTGCGTGAGCCGGTGGAGGTGGCCCTGGCCGAGGTTGAGATGATAAAGCGCCTGGGGGTTGAGATCAAAACCCAGCAAGAGCTGGGTCGCAACCTTTCCTGGGACGAACTTCGAGCACAGTTCGACGCGGTCTTCTTGAGCGTGGGTTTGGGTGCGGTACCCGCCATGGGGATCCCTGGTGAGGAGCACATTGTGGAGGGGCTCGAGTTCATCGAAGCCTCCAAGTTGAACCCGCAGAGGTTGAGGGTTGGGACCGACGTGGTGGTGATCGGCGCAGGCAACACCGCGGTAGACTGCGCGACCATTGCCAAGCGACTGGGGGCTGAGCGGGTCACGATGGTCTACCGTCGCACAGAGAAGGAGATGACCGCCTACCCCCACGAGTACAGCTTCATCAAGAACGAAGGGGTGGAGTTCCGCTTCCTGACCCAGCCGGTCGAGGTGCTCAGCGAGGGCGGCCAGGTGGTGGGCCTCAGGTGCGTACGCATGGAGCTTGGGCCTCCCGATGCCTCGGGCCGTCCTGCGCCGCAGCCGGTGGCAGACTCGGAGTTTGTGCTGCCCTGCGACCAGATCATCAAGGCCATTGGGCAGGAGAAACCCAGCCTGGCCAGGCTGCTGGGCCTCGAGACCGATAAGGGCTACATCAGGGTAAATGACGATTTTGAGACCAGCCTACCAGGCGTTTTTGCTGGTGGAGACTGTGTGCGGGCCAGGGGTTCGGCCTCTACGGTCATGGCGGTGCAGGACGGTAAGATGGCGGCTTTTGCAATTCACCGGAGGCTCGTACCCAGTGCCGGGGTGGCGGCAGACGACTAATCTTCCACCTCCACCGCGCTTTCCCTTTGTGCTCTTCTCAATCTCGCCTTAGGAGCAAGTCATGGCAGACCTCAAGATTAATTTCGCCGGCATCAAATCCCCTAATCCATTTTGGTTGGCTTCGGCGCCGCCTACCAACTCCGGTGCGCAGATTCACCGGGCCTTCGAGTATGGCTGGGGTGGTGCCGTCTGGAAGACCATTGGAGCGCCAGTGTTGAACGTCTCCAACCGCTACGGGGCCTGGCACTACGGCGGCCAGAAGATGCTGGCCATCAACAACGTGGAGCTGATTTCCGACCGGCCGCTGGAGGTTAATCTACGGGAAATCCGCGATGTGAAGCGCAACTGGCCCGACCGCGCGGTGGTGGTCTCGGCTATGGTTGAGTCCACCCCCGAGGCCTGGCGAGACATCATCCTCAAAATAGAAGACACCGGTGCCGATGGTATCGAGCTCAACTACGGCTGCCCCCATGGCATGAGCGAGCGTGGGATGGGCAGCGCGGTGGGTCAGGTGCCCGAGTACTGCCAGCAGATCACCGGCTGGGTGACCGAGGTCGCCAAAATTCCGGTCATCGTGAAGCTGACCCCTAACGTGGCCTCGGTGGTACCTCCCGCCAGGGCGGCTATTGCTGCCGGAGCCAATGCCCTATCGCTTATCAACACCATCAACTCCATTATCGGCGTGGACCTGGATACCCTCGAGATCACCCCCAACATCGGTGGCAAGGGTGGGCACGGCGGCTATGCAGGGCCTGCCGTCAAGCCCATCGCGCTCAACATGCTCTCCTCGCTGGGGGTGGATGAGCAGGTTATCCGGTCGGGTGTACCCATCTCGGGCATGGGCGGAATCTCAACCTGGAAGGACGCCGCCGAGTTCCTGTTGCTGGGGGCCAGCAGCCTTCAAGTCTGTACCGCCGTAATGCACTATGGGTACCGCATCATCGAAGACCTGGTTGACGGCTTGAACGCCTGGATGGACGCAAAAGGCTTCAAGACCATCGGCGATGTGGTGGGCAAGAGCCTGCACCGCATCTCCGACTTCAAAGACTTTGACCTATCCTTCCGCGCGGTGGCCCGCATCAACCCCGACCAGTGCATCCAGTGCAACCTTTGCTACGTGGCCTGCAACGACACGGCCCACCAGTGCATCGACCTGGTGGATAGCAGCGGCAACCTGGTGAAGCCCTACGCCTACGACGTGCGGAGCAACGGTAAACATGAGGCCGTCAGCACCCGCCCACAGCCCGTGGTACGCGAGGACGACTGCGTGGGTTGCCGCTTGTGCTACAACGTCTGCCCGGTGGAAGGTTGCATCGAGATGGTCGAGGTTCCCTCGGGACGTGCCAGCATCACCTGGGACCAGCTGACCCAAGCAAAGCCCGAGGTAGGATCGGACTGGGAGGCCATGTTGCGCTACCGGGAGGAAGTGGGCATCGAGATCCACTGA
>DAIUDO010000209.1:0-3699 GCA_036845585.1 Meiothermus sp.
GCCCGCCACCAGAACCGCAGGTGCCCCCGCACGCTGGCTGGACGGATGGGGTTTTTTAGGTCCACCTCCCGCGGGGTGGCGCTGCCGCCGAACATGGGGGTAATGGTCCTGAGCCTGAGCGTCAGGGGGTTGGGCTGGCCCAGGCTGAGCGCGGGCGCTTCTCTTCCAATGACGCGGGGCATGGCCTAATCTCCTATCCAGCCGGAGCGGTATTTTTCCTCGTCCCAGGCGTCGAGCTCGAGCATCTGTACCCCTTTGGGCAGCTGGCTGGGGTCGGCCTTGACCTCGTAGTCGGCAAAACGGCGCGGGGGCCTGCTCTCGTCCAGAAGCCGCACCGAGACCACCTGGCCGAACTCCAGCAGCCGGTGGGCCGGGGCGCAGCCCAGCATGGCCTGGCGGCGGTTCTGCTCGGCGTTGTTGGGGTCGCCGCTGCCCACGTGTTTGAAGAGGTAGAGCTTGCGGGTGGACATGTGGCCCTTGCTGGCGCTGCGGTCGTGCTCAAACATGTTGCACAGGGCCTCGAGCAGGGCCTTCAGGTCGTCCTCGCTGAAGCCGGTCTGCTGGGCCAGGTGGGCGCTAATGAAGCCTTTGGCGGTGTATAAGCCGTAGGGAATCTGGCTCTTGCGCCCCATGGTGCGCAGCTTGTCCTCGGGCTGCCCAGCCTCCCAGCGCTGGTAGTCTTCCAGGGTCTTGGCGTTTTTCACATCCTCGGCCACCGCCCCACGGGTGATGCTGAACTCCGAGGCGAAGATGGGGCTCAGGCTCCGGGCAAAGGTGATCTGCACCGGGCCGCGCACCTGGCCGGCGTTGGCCCCGGTGCTCATCACCGCGCCAAAGGTGCGCACGTCGTAGAAGTTCCGGCACATCCACTGGCGGGCCTCCTCTACCCGGTCCTTGGTTTTGCTGCCCGCTCCTCCGGTCTCCTGGTGGGCCTGGAAGATAGGCCGGTTGAGGTTGGTACCGTGTTGCACGAAGATACCGTAACCGGGCCTGCCGTTGTAGGCCATCTGGATGTAGTTGCGGATGCGCCGCTTGAGGGCCACATCGCTCACCAGGCCGTGGCCATCCTCGGGGTCTACCCGAGGGGCGTTGCCAGAGTCGGGGTCGCCGTTGGGATTGCCGTCGGTCACGTCAAAAAGTAGCAGGAACTCGTAGCGGTTCTGGATAGGGCTCATCTCTACTCCTCCTCGCGAGCTTCAGGGTTTTCGCCGCGCTTTCTGCGGTTGTAGGCCATCTGCTGGTAGTAGCCCAGGGCAAACAGGCTCTGCTCCTCCAAGCTCAGGGTGCGGGGCAGGTCCTTGCCCAGGGCGTTCCAGACCTCGGCCAGCTGGCTGTTGAACCAGAAGGCCAGGCGGGGCTTGTCCTTGGCCAGGCGGGCCAGGTGGTGCTGGGAGAGCCGGGTCAGCCGCCCCAGCACCAAAGCAGGGGTGCTGCTGGCGGCCCCGTAGTAGCGCTGCACCACACCGGCGTTGATCTCCGACCCGGCGCCGGCCTCCTGTACCTGGGCCAGAAGGTACATCAGGCGGCCACAGTGGTAGGCCTTGCTGGGGTGGTTGGGGTCGAGGCTGGGACTCATGCGGTAACCTCCTTTGCGGTTGTGGTAAGCCTTGATCAGGCCCATGCGGGCGTAGATGCGGCCCAGGGTGGTGTCGGCTTTGGCCAGGCTCTCGTGAAAGGCCCCGCTCATCACCTCGGCGGTGTGGGACTCCATCACCTTGGCCAAGGCCGCGTAGGGGATGGGGTAGGCCGGGTTCAGGGCGGCGCGCCAGAGGGGCACCTGGAGCCGCTTGACGGGCTTGAGGTAGTCGTCGAAGTTTTGATCGGGCAGCTTGGGGCGTTGCAGGCTGAGCAGAAGCCGGTTGAGCCCCGGTAGGTTGGCCTCCTTGGAACCCATCAGGTTGGTGATGCGCAGGTCCTCGAACCAGGCCAGCACCGCCTCCACGAAGCCCTCCAGCGAGCCTACCTGCCAGTCCCGCACCATTACCCGGCCCGAGGCCGGGCTCAGGGCGGCGGCGTAGAAGCGGCTGCTTGAAACTGCCGGCGGGGCCTGGCCGGTGCGGATGGCCTCGAGTAGCCTGCGGGCCCGCTTTAGGGCGGAAAGCTCGGCGGCCTCTGGGCTGGCCGGCTCGAAAAGATCGGCAAAGGGATCGTCCTCGCGGGGGATCTCCCGGTCGTACCAGACCACCACCTTCATCTCGCCCAGGGTCTGGGCCCGCTCGAGCAGGCTGTCCAGCGCCGCGCGGTAGGCCACCGCCGCGGCCTCCTCTACGGCGGCGTTCTCTCCTTGGCTTAGGCCATACGACTCGAAGGCCTCCTTGTCGAAGGTGATGAGGGTGTGGCCGAAGGCGCTGCCCCCCAGCCCGGTGACCTTGGGGTGGGTCGGGGCTGACGGGATTAGTTCCCCACTGGCAAAGGAGCGCATCTTGCCGGACTGGCTGGGGGGGAAGGCCTGCTGGCGGAACTGCTGCCACCAGACCTGCCAGGAGGGATCGTCGAGGATGCACTGGTCGCTTACGAAGAAGGAGATTTTGTCGGTGGGTTTGAGTTTTTCTGCGCCTTTTTTCTGGGCCTGGGCCTCGAGCACTTGCAAAAAGCCGGCCATCTCGCTGGGGTTGGAGAGGGCCTGGTACACTGGCTGCAAGACGGGCACCTGCTGGGCAGCCAGCCCGATGAGCAGGCGGAAAGTCTGGTGTTTTTGCAGGTTTTTCTGGTATTCTTGTGGGTTCTTGATGTTTCCCTGGGCGTCCTTCTCGGCCAAGGCGAAGACCACCGCGCAGGTATCGGCCAGGAAGTGGGAGGCCTGTTCTGCCGCGTGTCCCTGGGCGCGCAGAAAGCCGGGAAGCCCGATCATCTCAGGCTGGGAAAGGTCGGGGGCCAGCTTGCTCTGCCCCAGGGGGATAAGCCCGGTAAAGCGCCCCTCGTGGCTCACCGCGGCCAGCCAGCGGATCTCCTTGGCGACCAGGCCAGCCTGCTGGCCCAGGCCTTTGCGCCGGGCGTAGTCCAGCAGAGGAACGATCACGCAGCACCCCCTCCGGTCTTGCGCACCGCCGGGCTGCGGTAGGGGGGCACCTCGAGCACCCCGTTCTCCACCACCGCCTCGAACAGGCTGATGCTGGGTTTTTCCTTATTTTCCGGCCGCAGGGGTCGGCCAGGACGGGATAGGTCGAAAACATCGTACAGCATCCAGCCGATCCGCTCGCTATAGGGGTGGGGCTGGACGGCCTCCCCCTCCTCCACCAGCCGGAAGTAGGCGCCGAACTCGCGGCAGCCCAGGTAGGGCTGGTAGAAGCACTGCCCCGCCCTGGCCCGCCGGAGGAAGCTGTGCTCGATCTTCTGGCGCCGGGCAGGGTCCTCCTGGTAGAGCTTTGCGTAGGCGGTGAGGCGGTAGCGCACCTGCTTGAGGGCCATGGTCTGGCGCTGGGTGCGGCCCTTGGTGTCCTGGCCGGCCTCCTCGCGGGTGGCGTCGGCCACCAGGGGTTCAAAGCCGCTGGGGTCGTCCATCCAGCCCTGGATTTTCCGCACGCTGGCCTTCTCCTTCACCTCGTTGCGCATCAGGGCGATGTAGCGCACCGGCTCCAGCACCTCGATGCGCTCGAGCTGCCAGTACATGGCCGGGGTGTCCTGGTCGAACTCGAGGTAGATGGCGTCGAAAATCCCCCGGGCCGCGCTCGGCGTGATGACGGGGTAGCTGAAACGCTC
>DAIUDO010000210.1:0-3697 GCA_036845585.1 Meiothermus sp.
GGAACTGCATGAACGGTCAACAGCTACCGAGTGCTTTTGAGTTTCACGTTTCCGCTTCAGCACGGGATTATTATCAGTTCGACCTCTCGCTCTTTTCCATGAGCGGCAACGTTATCTTTGCCAATTTCCAGGCCGCTAGGCGGTTTGCCGAGGCCATGAACGCCAAGCGCGACCTGGTGCGCCACCCCGAGCAGGCCGTCAGCGCCAGCCAGATCAATGCGCTGGGCTTGATTGACGAGATGCTCCATTTTGTGGTGCGACAGTATGTCCAGCAGCACCCGGACGTGATGCGCCAAGCCCTGTCCAGCCTGAGCTCGAGTGTGGGGCCAGACGAGTTGGAAAAGGCCCTGCGCACCTTCGCCGCCGAATTCCCGCCCATACGGGTTTACCGCCGAGAAATAACCCTGGACGACTATTGGACAGACACGACCGATGGCCGGTCAAACCGGGAGATATTGCTCGAGGAGATGCTGATGCTGTGGATGGCCAATGCCAACCCAGCCTTCACGCCCTTTATCGAGCTGTTCGACGATGCCCGCCTCGAGCACAGCACACTGTACCTGGACATCATCCAGAACCTGGAGACGTTTTTTGAGGGCCAGCCAGCCCACGCCGAAACCGGCCTGAGCCTCTTCAAAACCCTGCGGCTTCCTGCCCTGCAACACCCCGACTCACTGGAGGCCCAGCTCGAGTTCCTGCTACGCCGTTTTGGCGGAGTCCTGGGACGCTTCTACTACCGCATGCTCATCGGTCTGGATGTGATCCGCGAGGAAGAGCGCTCGTTTGCGGTGCCTGTTCACTTTGATCAGCCCGCAGGGGGGGGTGGCCAGAGTGAGATGCTGGACATCCGGCGGCTGGTATCCGAGCCAGAACCCGAAGCTTTCAGCCCCGACCTGGACTGGATGCCGCGCTGCGTGCTGATTGCTAAAAATGCTTTTGTCTGGCTGGATCAGCTCTCCAAGAAATACGCCCGCGAGATCCGAACCTTGGACCAGATCCCCGAGGAGGAGCTGGACATCCTGCAAAGCTGGGGCGTTACTGGCCTCTGGCTGATTGGCCTATGGGAACGCAGCAAGGCCTCCCAACGCATCAAGCAGATGATGGGCAACCCCGACGCGGTGGCCTCGGCATACTCGCTCTACGACTACGTGATTGCCAGGGATCTGGGCGGTGAAGCAGCCATGGATGTACTGCGGCAAAAAGCTGCCCAGCGTGGCATTCGCCTGGCCTCGGATATGGTACCCAACCATGTGGGCATCGATGGGCGCTGGGTGATCGAGCATCCCGACTGGTTCATCAGCCTGCCCTACCCCCCCTACCCCAACTACACCTTTAGCGGGCCCGACCTGTCTTCGGACGAACGGGTGGGGATCTTCCTCGAGGACCACTACTACGATAAGTCCGATGCGGCCGTGGTGTTCAAGCGGATCGACCGCTGGACCGGCGAGGTGCGGTATATCTATCACGGTAACGACGGCACCGCCATGCCCTGGAACGACACCGCCCAGCTCAACTACCTCAACCCTGAGGTGCGCGAGGCGGTCATCCAGACCATTTTGCACGTGGCCCGGCAGTTCCCCATCATCCGCTTCGATGCGGCCATGACCCTGGCCAAGCGGCACATCCAGCGTTTGTGGTTTCCCGAGCCGGGGGGCTCGCCCTGGGGTGCCTCGATTCCCAGCCGGGCCGAGCACGCCATGACCAAGGAACAATTCGATGCGGCCATGCCGGTGGAATTCTGGCGTGAGGTGGTCGACCGGGTGGCCCAAGAGGCCCCCAACACGCTGCTGCTGGCAGAGGCATTCTGGATGATGGAGGGTTACTTTGTGCGAACCCTGGGGATGCACCGGGTCTACAACTCGGCCTTCATGAACATGCTGCGCGATGAAAAGAACGCCGAGTACCGGCAGATCATGAAAAACACCCTCGAGTTCGAGCCGGAAATCCTGAAGCGCTTCGTCAACTTCCTCAACAACCCCGACGAAAAGACCGCAGTTGAGCAGTTTGGCAAGGGGGATAAATACTTTGGGGTCATGACCCTGTGTGCAACCCTGCCGGGCCTACCCATGCTGGGGCATGGACAGGTCGAGGGCTTTACCGAGCGATACGGCATGGAGTATCGTCGAGCCTACTACGACGAGGTTCCTGATGCGGGCCTGGTAGACTACCACCGGCAGCAAATTTTCCCACTCCTGAAGAGACGAAATCTATTTGCCGAGGTGGAGAACTTCGTACTCTACGATGCTGAGGCGGGCCATTCGGTCGACGAGAATGTGTTCGTTTATTCCAACCGTGCAGGCCAGGAACGCGCACTGGTGGCCTACCACAACCGGAATGCAGAGACCAAAGTCTGGGTTCGGCGCTCCGTTGGACAGCCCTTCAAGACCGGCTCGGAACGCGAAACCCGGCAGGTGGGACTGGGAGAGGGCCTGCAGCTTAGCTACGATGAGCGCACCTGGAGCATCTTTCGCGACCAGGTGAGCAGGCTGGAGTTCTTGCGTAACAACCGCGAACTGCACGAGAAGGGGCTCTACCTCGAGCTCGGCCCCTACCAGCGCCAGGTGCTCCTGGACTGGCGTGAGGCCTACGACCACGATGGTACCTACGCACGGCTGGCCCAGGTGCTGGCCGGACGGGGTGTGCGCAGCGTGGATGAGGCCCGGCAGGCACTATGGCTCGAGCCCATTCAGCGACCTTTCCGCGAGCTGGTCAACCCAGATACGCTCGGCAAGCTGTTAAAGGGAACGTTACCCCGCGGGCTATGGGAAGAGCTCCAGGGCAAGCTACTGGAGTTGTACAGCGGCATCGACCGGCACACCTCCCACAAGGTCCCGCTGCTGCCCGTGCAGCAGGTTCTGGCCCGCCTCGAGGGTGTTCTGGGTGCTACAAGAAACCAGGACCTGTTCACCGACGGTGCGCTGCTGGGCTGGGTCTTTACCCATGGCCTGGGCAGCCCTGAGGAAAGCAGCGTGCCCTTGGACGAGTGGCAGCTAGGGCGGATTTTGGAGCAGGCCCTTATAGAGCTGGGCCTCAGCGAAGCCGACTCGCGGCGTTCGGTAGGGCTGACCCGGCTGCTGAACGCCCATCCGGAGCTGGCCCAAAACCCCGCTTTAGTAGTGCAGCAGATGCCCAGGCTGGCCCAGGACGTCCTGGTGCAGCGCTTCTTGCAGGTCCACCGCTATGAGGGCTTGGTTTACTTCAACCGTGAGGCCCACCTGGCCTGGCTCGAGGGTCTGCGTGGGGTGTCTTTGGCCCTGGCTTCCGCCGAGGGCCAAACCGATGCCCAGATTACAGGGCTGCGCAGAGCCTGGTCGGCCCTGCACAAACGCTTAAACCGAGCTGCCGAGGCCTCCGGATACGTGATGGAGCAGTACCTGAAAACAATCGCCCCTCAAAGACCACCTTCGCGGTCCAAAGCAAGCCGGGGCTTGAGGGAATCAGCTCAGCGAGAACACAAGGGCCAAGCCGGTCCCAAATCGCACGCTCAAGCCCGAGCCGATCGAAAATCTACAAAAGCTCGTAAGCGGACCCGGGACGATCTCACCCAGATCGCAGGCATCGGGCCCAAGATATCCAGTGTCCTACAGGAGGCGGGCATCCACACCTTCGCAGAACTGGCTACCTGCGACGAGGAGACCCTTCGGAGGGTGCTGAGGGCTGCCAGGATGCCCTCGGGTAACCTCAAAACCTGGGCAAA
>DAIUDO010000211.1:0-2369 GCA_036845585.1 Meiothermus sp.
GGACCCATAAGTTGGCCAGGTTGGTTCTGCGTAACCCTCGAGTGAGACGGGCTCCCATTTTACCGAGGGCACTGGGTAACATGGCTTCATGTCGAACCGTTATGTGGGAAAACCCATGAAGCGCCTTGAGGACGGCAAGCTAATTCGCGGTCAAGGAACGTACCTGGACGATCTAAGGCCAGAGAATCCGCTCCACATGGTTTTGCTACGCAGCCCCTACGCCCACGCCCGGGTGGGTTCAATAGATGCAAGCCAAGCCCTTAGGCTACCTGGGGTGGTGGCGGTGTACACGGCCCAAGACCTACCCGAACTGTTTGCTCCGGCCTCGGCATCGCGCGACACCAGGCTGGTTCTGCACCCGGTACTGGCCCGGGACAGGGTGCGCTACGCGGGTGAGCCGGTTGTGGCCATTCTGGCCAGCTCGCCGGCTGCGGCTCAGGATGCCGTACAGGAAATTTTTGTAGAATATGAACCGCTTTCCGCATACCCCGAGCCGCTGGCGGCTCTGGAAGCTGCACCCCTGCACCCAGGCCTGGAAAGCAACCTCGCCATGCGGCGAAGAACCACCTCCGGGGAGGTCGCCGAGGCGTTTGCAAGGGCCCACAAGGTGGTAGCTGGACGCTTTGTGCAACAGCGGGTGGCCCCGACCTCGATGGAACCCAGGGGCATCCTGGCTGCCTGGGATGGTATCCGCGAAACCCTGACCATCTGGTCAAGCACCCAGATGCCCCACGACTTGCGGGGCGCAGTGGCCGAGAAGCTGGGTCTTTTTGAAAACCAGGTTCGGGTCATCACCCCCGATGTGGGGGGAGCCTTTGGAGCCAAAATCAACGTCTACCCGGAGGAAATTCTGGCGGCCCATCTGGCCAAGCACCTGGGCCGGAGTGTGAAGTGGGTGGAAGGACGTGCGGAGTCTTTTGGCGCGACCATCCACGGGCGGGCACAGGTCGCCGAGCTCGAGATGGCCTTCGACCGGGACGGCAAGGTTCTGGGTTTGCGTGGGCGGGTGGTGGCCGATCTGGGGGCCTACGCCCTGGAGACCACCCTGGGTAACGTTCCCGGCACGATCCTGATGCTGCAAGGCCCCTACGAAATTCCAGCAGTTGAACTGGAGATGCTGGGGGTTTATACCAACGCTACCCCCACCGGGGCCTACCGTGGGGCGGGGCGTCCCGAGGCCACCTACTACCTCGAGCGCTTGCTGGATATGGGCGCACACGCTCTAGGCATGGATCCCGCCGAGTTACGCCGCAGGAACCTGATCAGCGGCCCCTTCCCCTACAAGACCCGTACCGGTGCCCAGTACGACTCTGGGGCCTATGCCCAGGCACTGCAAAAACTGCTCGAGGTAAGCGGCTACCCGCAGCTGCGCAGCCAACAGGCCCAGGCGCGTGCCGAGGGCCGCTTGATTGGGATTGGGCTGTGTAGCTATGTGGAGATTACCGGCTATGGCTGGGATACCGGCGGGGTGCGGGTTAACCAGGACGGCAGCGTGACCCTCTTCACCGGAACCTCCCCTCATGGGCAGGGTACCCAGAATGCCTTTGTGCAGATTGTAGCCGAACAGCTGGGTATTGCGCCGGAGCGCTTCAGCGTGGTGCAGGGTGATACCCTGGCGGTTCCCTATGGAATGGGAACCGCCGGTAGCCGCACCCTATCGGTGGGCGGTTCGGCGGTGAAAAAGGCCGGTGAGAAGGTGCGCGACAAAGTAATCCGAATTGCCGCTCATCTGCTCGAGGCTGCTCCCGAGGACATCGAGCTGGGGGAACAGGGGTGGGGCGTGCGCGGGACCGATAAAGCGGTCGGCCTAGAACAGGTCATCGCTGCGGCCTTCAACCACCGCAAACTACCGCCGGGGATGGAGCCGGGCCTCGAGGCCCATGCGAGCTTCTCCCTTAAGGATGCCAACTACCCTTTTGGTGCTCACCTGGCCATGGTCGAGGTAGATCGCGAGACGGGCCTGGTAAAAATCCTGCGCTATATTGCTGTGGACGATTGTGGCTTGGTCGTGAACCCCTTGCTCTTCGAGGGTCAGCAGCACGGCGGTATAGCCCAGGGTATTGGACAAGCCCTTTACGAGGGCATCGTCTACGATGGCGAGGGTCAGAACCGAACGGCCAACCTCCTGGAGTATGCCCTACCCAAGGCCGATCAGATCCCTTGGATGGAACCCCACCGCCTTCAGACCCCCTCGCCCACCAATCCGCTGGGCGTGAAGGGGGTGGGTGAGGCGGGCGCCATTGCTGCCACCCCAGCTGTGGTTAATGCTGTGCTGGATGCTTTGGGTGTGGCCCATCTGGACATGCCGCTTACACCGGAGAAGGTCTGGCGGGCGTTGCGAGGTTCTGCGCAGCCCTAGTCCCGCGAGG
>DAIUDO010000211.1:2469-3625 GCA_036845585.1 Meiothermus sp.
CTCAGCTATGATGGCCGTTCCGATCTGAAGGCTCTTACCTGCGCTTGTTATGATGAAACCTCTGTTTGGCAAAGTGGGCATCTTTGGCGTTGGGCTCCTGGGGGGCAGTGTGGCTTTGGGGCTACGCGAGCGCTTTTTGGCCGAGGAAATTCACGCCTACGACCCCGACCCCCAGGCTCTTGAAGACGCCTTGGCCCTGCAGGTAGTGGACCGTGTGCACACCTCGCTGGGCGAATGGATTGGTGGGCTCGACCTGGGTGTGCTGGCGGCTCCGATGGGGGTTTTGGTGAGCGAGGGCCAGAAACTGGCGCACTTTTCCAGTCCTCACACCATATGGACCGATGTGGGCAGCGTGAAACTGCCCGTTGTAAAGGCGCTCACGGGGGTTCTGCCTAATTTTGTGGGTTCCCATCCCATGGCGGGCAGTGAAAAGGCCGGTGTCGAGGCTGCCCACGCGGGGTTGCTGCAGAATGCGGTCTGGGTTATCACACCCAGTGCTGCCACCTCCGCCGACGCCTTAGCCACCATACGTGAACTGGTGCAGAACCTGGGCGCTTATCCGCTGGAAATCTCTCCCGAGCTTCACGACCGCTTGGTGGCCCGTATTTCGCACCTGCCCTACCTGCTGGCAGTAGGCCTTAACCGGCTGGTAGCTCAGGACCCCCACCAGGACCTGATGATGTTCCTGGCGGCCGGTGGCTTTCGCGATCTAACTCGGGTGGCCTCGGGTTCACCCCGCATGAGCCGCGACATGGTGGTGGCCAATAAAGAGGCTCTGTGCAGTGCGATCGAAGACCTGCGCGCAGTCCTGCTGGAGTTGGAGAACCTTTTGGACCGGCCCGATAGCCTGCTCGAGGTCGCTCAGGAAGCCAAACGCACCCGCGATGCGCTGCCGATTGTCAAGCGTAGCCTGCTTCCGGTCATGAACGAACTGGTAGTGCAGGTGCCAGACAAGCCTGGCCAGATCGCCAGGGTCTCGATGGCCCTAGGTGACGCCGGTGTCAACATCAAAAATTTCGAGGTGCTGGCTATCCGTGACGAGGGCGGAGCCATCCGGATGGGTTTTGCCACCCCCGATGAGCGCGAACAGGCCCGGCGTATTCTGGAAGGGATCGGCTACAAGGTGCGCTGATCACCACGCAGCCATAAAAAGTTT
>DAIUDO010000212.1:0-3613 GCA_036845585.1 Meiothermus sp.
GGTGGCTGGTTGAACAGGGCCTGGGCATCTAAGGGGCAGCCCCGCTGCCCAGCTGGTTGAACAGCACAAAACCCAGCATACCAAACCACAGCAAAAGCAGTATCACGCTGCCCCAGCGCTGCCAGAAACCGGGTTTCTTCTGGGGCTCGGCAATTTGGGTGGTAAGCACTTCCGGGTCGGTGCCGCTTTGCAGGTGCACCGGCTGGCCGTCGTTGGCATCCAGCGGTAGGGCGTAGGGCTTGGGGCTCTCCGAAACCTGGCTGCCAATCGTCACCACCACCGCGCTGATGTTGTCGGGGCCGCCCCAGTCGTTGGCCAGTTTAATCAGCTTGGCCGCCGCCGGCTCGGGGGGATTGGTCAGAATTAACTCGGCCAGAACCTTGTCTTCTAGCACCCCACTGAGGCCATCCGAGCACAGCAAAAAGACATCCCCTGGTTTCACCTTGAGGCCCACCAGGTCTACCCGTGCGTTAGGGAACGAACCCAACGCATTGGTAATGACGTTGCGCCAGCGGTGGTTGCGGGCCTCCTCTTCGGTCAGAAGACCCTGGCGCACCCGGTCGGCTACCCAGGAGTGATCCTGGGTCAACTGCATCAATTCGCCGTCGCGGAGAAGGTAGGCCCTCGAGTCGCCCACATGGGCAATCAGGGCATAGGGCATATCCAGCCAAAGAGCGGTGCAGGTCGTACCCATCCCGCGCGATTCGGGTTTTTGTCCGGCCAGGTAGATGGCCTCGTTGGCGGCCTCGTAGGCCTCGAGCAGTCCCTGCGGGGAGGGTTCGCTGCGCTTGAGCAAATCCACAATCTGCCCTACCGCCATCTGCGAGGCGATCTCGCCGGTTCGATGCCCGCCCATGCCATCGGCCACCACAAAAATGCCCCCGTAGTGGGTGAGGAACTGGCTAACCGCGTCCTCGTTGAGGGCCCGCTTGCGGCCTGGATCGGTCAGGGCCGCCGCATAGACCATCGGGAGGCTGTCGGAGCCTGGCATACAAGGGGCATTATAGGCCACGTCAAGGGAGCATAAGGCCAAAAATCACCCAGCAGTTCGTTATGCAGCCAATTGCAGCATCCTCATCATTTGTTGGGCGGATTTTACCTTACCCTAGAGGCGTGAGAGCATTCAACTTTACCCTTCCACGGGGTCCTTTGGGGGTGCTGGTGCTGGTTCTGGCCGGAACAATAGGCCTTTTTTTGGTGTTCTGGCTCATCACTACCCTGTGGGTGCTAGCCGTGAGTGCGGGCCTTGTGGGAGCCCTGGCCTATGGCTGGCGACGGCTGGAAGCCCGGCTACGCCCAAAGCGCTGGCGCAGGCTACCGCAGAAGGTCCGCCGCTGGGAGGATTGAGCCTCCCTACCAAGCCCCTTTGCTCATGCAGTCACCATAGATGGGGCAGCCCTCGCACCGGGGCTTGCGGGCTGTGCAACGATAGCGCCCAAAAAGAATAAGGGCGTGGTGTACAAAAACCCACTTGTCGCGGGGAAAGAGTTTCTCCAGGTCGGCCCCTATTTTCTCGGGGTCTTTCTGAATGGAGAAACCCAGCCGGCCTGCCAGGCGGATCAGGTGGGTGTCCACCGCAATCCCCGGTACCCCGAAGGCCGCCCCCAGCACCACCGTGGCGGTTTTCCAGCCCACCCCTGGCAGCTTGCGAAGCTCGGCCTTGTCCACCGGCACCTTGCCGCCGTGCTTTTCTAGTAGCTGGCGTGCTAGCAGGACGATGTTCTTGGCCTTGGCCCGGTACAGCCCGATGGTTTTGATGAAGGGTTCGACTTCTTCGGGGGTGGCCTGGGCCAGGGCCCTGGCATCGGGGAAGCGCCGGAAGAGGGCCGGGGTGGCTTTATTAACCGAGGCATCGGTGGCCTGGGCCGAGAGCACGGTGGCAATCAGCAGCTCAAAGGGGTTGGTGTGTGCAAGCTCGGTGGCGGCCTGGGGGTTGAGCTGCTCCAGGGCAGCCAGCACCCTCGAGGCCCGCGCCCGTTTAGCCTTCAGCGACTCACAGGGCCGGCGCTGCCCACCTTGGGGCTTATTCTGGTTCCGGGTTGTTAGCCCTGGGCTGCTAGCTTTGGTCTTTGACCCCTGCTTTGCAGCCTTCGGCTTCGCTTCCTTGTGCCTTGACATCGCTCAGTATGCCTTGGCAAACAGAATCCGCTTGCCGTAGCCACTGGGCTTTCCGCAACGGATACAGCTTCCGTGGGCTGCGGGCTCATCGTAGGGGATGCAGCGGGTGGTGGCGGTGGTCTCGGCCTTGATCTGCTTTTCACAGGCTGCATCGCCGCAGTGGAAAGCCTTGACGAAGCCCTGCTCGACCTTTGCTTTGAAATCGTCGTAGCTGTCGACTTCCCAGGTGTGCGCGTCGCGGAACTGCAAGGCCCGCTGGTATAGCTCGAGCTGGAACTGCTCGAGTTTCGCCGGAATCAAGCCCAGCAGCTCGGATAGCTGAACCGTTTCCTTGCCCCCCAGGCGGCTGGCCAGCACCGCGGTTCCGGCTTCCACATCGCGCGGCCCCACCTCGAGGCGCAGCGGCACCCCCTTCAGCTCCCACTCGTTGAACTTGAAACCCGGGCTGTACTGGTCGCGGTCGTCCAGGAAAACCCGGATGCCTGCGGCTTTGAGGGTATCGGCCATTTGCAACACAGCAGGCATTACCGTCTCGCGGGTTTCGGCCTTGTAGATCGGCACAATCACCACCTGCACGGGGGCCAGCCGGGGGGGCAGAATCAGGCCCTTATCGTCGCCGTGGGTCATCACGATGGCCCCGACCACCCGCGTTGTGAAGCCCCAGGAAGTGGTATGTACGTACTTGTTCTGCTGGTCTTTGTCCTGGAACTGGATATCGAAGGCTTTGGCAAAGTTGGTGCCCAGGTAGTGTGAGGTGCACGACTGCAGGGCCTTGCCGTCGCGCATCATGGCCTCGTAGCTGATCGAGTAGACCGCCCCGGCAAACTTCTCCGATTCGGTCTTGGGGCCTTCCCAACCCGGAATGGCGCACCAGTCGCGCAGCACCGTGGCATAGACCCCGGCCATGCGGCGGGCCTCCTCCTCGGCCTCTTCCTGGGTGGCGTGGGCGGTGTGGCCTTCCTGCCACAAAAACTCGGTGGTGCGCAAGAAGAGTTTGGTGCGCAGCTCCCAGCGCACCACGCTGTTCCACTGGTTGAGCAGTTGCGGTAGGTCGCGGTAGGTGCGGATCCACTTGGACCACATGTAGCCGATGATGGTCTCGGAGGTGGGGCGCACCGCCAGGGGCTCTTCCAGGGTCTCGCCGCCGGCCTGGGTGACCACCGCCAGCTCGGGGGCAAAACCCTCCACGTGTTCGGCTTCTTTCTGCAAGAAACTGATCGGAATGAAGAGGGGGAAGTAGGTGTTCTGGTGCCCGGTTTCCTTGAACATCCGGTCTAGCTCGCGCTGAATGTTTTCCCACAGCGCGAAACCATAGGGCTTGACCACCATGGTGCCGCGCACCGGGCCGTAGTCCACCAGGTCGGCCTTCAGAACCACTTCGTTGTACCACTCGTTGAAATCCTCGGATTGCGGAATTAAGCCTTTGTCCTTCGCCATACCGTGACATGATACCTGCTTGGTTCAAAGGCCAGCGAATTTGCACGCGGTTCCGTAC
>DAIUDO010000213.1:0-3595 GCA_036845585.1 Meiothermus sp.
AGCCTATCAAAAAAACACCAAAACCTGCGGGTTGAATACTCTGGCCTAGCGTCTCGCAGCACTATTTGCGTTCGGCTTGGGTGGCAAGCCTGGCGTTTACGTCCTCACGCCAGGGCAAGGATGCCTGGGCGCCGATTCGGGTCGTTGCCAGAGCCCCGGCAATGCAGCCAAGCTGCACCGCAAGCGATAGTTCTTTCCCTTCACAAATGGCGGTAGCCAGCGCCCCGATAAAGGCATCGCCCGCACCGGTGGTATCCACTGCAGAAACCTCGAGGGCCGGCTGGTGGCCCGACCCTTCTGGCCCGACCCATACCGCACCCTGTTGACCCAGCGTGACCAGTACCGTAGGGGCTTTTTCGGATAGCGCTTGGGCGACCTCGAGAGCCATCCCGGGTGAGTCAGGCAGTACCCCGGTTAGGCCCAGCGCTTCGATCTCGTTCACCACAAGTATATCCACGCAACCCAGCAGTTTATCAGGCAGTTTTTGAAAGGGTGCCGCGTTCAGTATGACCTTGGCTCCCGCCTTGCGGCCCAGTTCGGCAGCCCGGCGCACGGTATCGAGGGGAATCTCGAGCTGCAAGACCACCACCTTGGCACCCTCAAACTCCGCAGAGGAGAGATTCTCGGGCCGCAGGCGGTGGTTGGCCCCTGGCGAGACGATGATGGTGTTCTGCCCTGCCTCGCTCACCGCAATGAAGGCCACCCCGGTAGGTGCCGCGATGGGTATGGTGGCATTGACATTGATGCCCTCACGTTTGAGCGCATTGCGTAGTTCGTTACCGAAGGCATCCTGCCCTACGCGCCCAATCATCCGCACGCCTGTGCTCTGGGAGGTTGCGGAACTGCCTTTAGCGGTAGGCTGAGCCCGGCCCAGCATGCGTGCGGCAGCCACCGCCTGGTTGGCTCCCTTACCGCCGTGGTGGGTCTCGTAGTCCGAGCCCAGCAGGGTCTCACCGGGAATTGGATGCCGCTTGACCCTCACCACCAAGTCCATATTCAGACTGCCAACCACTACGATGCTCATGGGCTATAGCTTACTATCGTGCCCGAACACGCAGGCCACGTGCTACCCCCTAGGGCGCACACGAACTTATCCAGAGCGGCCCTACTCAGGGGTAGCGCCCGACCCGCTCAACTAGCAAATCGTAGAAGCCATCTGCATCAATCCGCAGCCCCACTTCGCAGTTGGGTTGCCGGCCGGTTACGCGCCAGTAGTCGCAGACCGTACGCCCGTAGGTCAGCCCTTCGTTGGCCTCGATTTCCACGTTGAACCGGGCGGTTTCGAAGAGGCCGGGGCGCAGCAGGTAGGCAACGGTACAGGCGTCGTGAATGGGGGCCCCATCCCACTTGTAGCGGCGAATATGGTGCTCGCGGAAGAACTCCAGCAGCTCGGCCACAAAAGTGCCCACCCGGGTGCCCAGGGCGCGAAAACGCTCTACCCGGGCAGGGTGGGCCACGGTCTGGTGGGTCAGGTTGAGGCCCATCATCACCAGCGGAACCCCTGCAGAAAACACTATTTTGGCTGCATGGGGGTCGCACAGAATGTTGAACTCAGCGCTGGGCGACCAGTTGCCGATGTCGATGGAGCCACCCATCAGCACAATCTGCCTGATCTGGGGGATGATGCGGGGCTCGAGGCGCATGGCCAGGGCGATGTTGGTCAGCGCGCCGACCGGCACCAGCGTGACCTCGCCGGGGTATTTGAGCACCTGCTCGATGATGAAATGAACCGCGTGCATTGGCTCAACCTGCCCGCTGGGGGTGGGCAGATGGGGGCCCTCCAGCCCGGAGGCCCCGTGCACCGCTTCGGCACTGATGCGGTCTCGCACCAGGGGGCGGTCTGTACCGGCGTAGACAGGCACTTTGGAGCCCAACACCTCCCGCACTACCAGGGCATTGCGGGTGGTGCGCTCGAGGCTCACGTTGCCGTAGACGGTGGTGATACCCAGCACTTCAAGCTCGGGGCTGGCCAGGGCCAGCATCATGGCGATGGCGTCGTCGTGGCCGGGGTCGCAGTCGAGGATGATTTTTTGTCGCACGGCTTTAGCTTACCGCAGCAAAACGTATAAACTGCCCAAAAGGGGAGTGTGTATGCTCGAGGTCAAAGAAGCGGTCAAGATCGCTACCGAATACATCCAGACGCTGTTTGCCGAACGCCAGATTCCTGAACTGCGGCTCGAGGAGGTCGAACTATCGGCCGACAAGCAGTTTTGGGAGGTCACCCTCTCCTTTGTGGTGCGCGAGCCCACCGCCTACCTGAGCTTGGGCGATGCTGCCCGCACCCGCGAGTACAAGGTTTTCCGCATCAACGCCGAGACCGGCCAGGTGCAGAGCATGAAGATCCGCAAGGTCTAGAGTGGTTCTCGGAAAAAATCCCGCAATCTTGGAGAGTCAAATTTCGTGCTGGACAAGTTTTGTGTTGCCAGCATGGGCGGCAAAAAGATAGAGAACCGAAGTAGACTCTTCTGCAGCCAGGGTGGGCGGCGGAAACATTGCCTGCACGGTTTAAGGTCGGCCAGCTAGCCGATCCAGCAGGTTTCACCGAACCTTTACTTTGCGCTCATGATGCCAATGCCGTTTACCGCCGATTAATTGCGACCTACTAGACTTCGGTTGGTACGGTTCCAATCCCAGGGATGGGAACCCAACTGGAGGAACCATGAAACCAACCATTCTTCGCGGCTTTTTTGTAGCTTTTGGACTTGTTCCACTCTTGGTTAGCTGCGGTTCTCTGTCTAGCCATACCCAACAGCCTAATTTTCAGGCCCTGCTGGTGGCAGCCGATCTAACCGGCAGTTCGCTGGCCCAGGGCGTAGCTTCCCTAGACCCGCTGGGCCGTCCCAAAACCGACCTCTCGCAGATTGACAGGGTGGTGGTTAACCTGGAGCACGTTGAACTGGTGGGCGCGGAAGGGCGGGTAACAAGCCTTGAGCCGAATCCCGAACTGGGCGACAGCGACGCTGATGGCAACCCCGAC
Source organism: Meiothermus sp. (assembly GCA_036845585.1). Classification (GTDB taxonomy): domain Bacteria; phylum Deinococcota; class Deinococci; order Deinococcales; family Thermaceae; genus Meiothermus. Next base: position 2,978 of record DAIUDO010000213.1, read on the forward strand.
ATCGACCTGATGGCCTTGTCGGGCAGGGCCACGCCCATCGTGAAGGGCGCTGTACCGGCAGGTACTTATACCCAGTTCCGGCTTTTTTCGCCCGCTGAGTCGGGTTCCGAGGCTCAATCGGTCTACCTGGTCATGAAGAGCGGTGCAAAGATACCTCTGCACATACCTAGCGGTCAGCAGACCGGCCTCAAGCTGGTCATTCAGGGTGGCTTCAACGTGCAGGTAGATGCTATTACGACCCTCACGCTGGCCTTCGATTTGGCGCGCTCGCTGGTGCAGACTGGCCATGGTCGCTACATGCTCAAGCCGGTGGTCAGGGCACTCGGCGAGGTCACCTCGGGTGCGGTCAATGGCAAAGTCACCTTCAAGGGGGAAGGGCTGTTCAGGATGCGGGGGTAGAGGCCAAGTCGGCCGACAGCACCTGCGAGACCCAAACCAACCCCGATGGCCTGCATAGCTTCCCTGCTGTAGCGGTACCGGCTACCCACAAGTTCACCTTCCGCTTGCAGACCCCGCGAACGTGGTCTATCTGAGCAAAAAAACCGCCAGTCTCCCGGCCAACGCCACAACCACCGTGGATGCCGAGTTTGAACCCACCGGCGGAATTTCCGTCTCGTT
>DAIUDO010000214.1:0-3481 GCA_036845585.1 Meiothermus sp.
TGAGTTCTACACCACCAAGGTAGGCGATGTGAGCTTTGCCGACTGGGTTCGCAAACTGGTTTCGGATGGTCGACCGGGCGATGTTGCTCCGCCCCGGTAGCCAAGGGAGCTGTTACAAACCAAAGGTTGCCGGTCATCGGTGTTAGCTGCCTCCGGGCACCTTGTGGCCCGTTGGTATCAAGATCCCTGATCGGCGAACAAAGGCGTGGAGAGATACTTCATGCCCGAGTCACAGGCGATGGTCAGAACCCTTTTGCCGGGACCGAGCTCACGGGCGACCTGCAGCGCCGCCCAGATCATGCCGCAGGCGCTCATCCCCACAAAGAGTCCCTCCTCGCAGGCTAAGGGTTTGGCCAGTGGAAAGGCATCCTCCTCCAATACCTGGATGACCCGGTCCAGCATGCTGAGCTCGAGGTTGGGTGGAATGAACCCCGGTCCCATGCCCTGGAACTGGTGCGAACCCATCTGCCCCCCCGATAGTACGTTGCTGCGGCGCGGCTCACAGGCGATAATCTGAATACCGGGCAAGCGCTCGCGCAGATACTTGCCCACGCCCATAATCGTTCCTCCGGTGCCCGATCCGTAGACAAAAGCATCCAGCCGACCCTCCATCTGCTCATAAATTTCGGGGCCGGTGGTCTCGTAGTGCGCCCTGGGGTTGGCAGGGTTGTCGAACTGGTTTGGCATGAAGGCCCCACGTTCGGCCACCAGACGATTGGCTTCCTCAATGGCTGCCAGCATCCGCCGGCTGGGGTCAGTTAGTACCAACTCGGCGCCGTACGCTTTTAGGATTCGTTTGCGCTCCTCGGACATCTGGGCGGGCATGGTCAGAATCAGCTTGTAGCCGCGACTAGCGGCCACCATGGCCAGGCCAATACCGGTATTGCCGCTGGTGGGTTCAACGATTATCTGTCCGGAGCCGGGCTTTAGGATGCCGCGCTCCTCGGCGTCCTTGATCAGATACCAGGCGGTTCGGTCTTTGATGGAGCCTCCGGGATTGTTACCCTCGAGTTTGACCCAGACCTCGGCCATGCCGGGTTCTACCAGACGCTTGAGTCGAACCACAGGGGTTTTTCCAATAACTTGCTCGACGTGCATGCCCACAGCATAGAGCATGGCTTGAGGAAGGTGCTGGCTCGGGTTTACGATCGATTAATCTGGATGCCTTATACTCGTGTGTCTCGCGGAAACGAAGGATGGTTTCTGTGAAAGGAGAGGAGTCTTTATGACCGCAAGCAAAGGCCATGTGGTGACCATTCGCTACACGCTGCACGTTGAGGATGAGCTGATTGATCAAGGGGAGCTGGATTATCTTCATGGTCATCGCAATATAGTGATGGGTCTCGAGGAGGCCCTCGAGGGCAAGGCAGCCGGAGAACGGGTGGTAGTATCGGTGTCGCCAGAAAAAGGCTACGGCCTCTACGATCCACAGGGGGTGCAGGTGGTCGATCGCGATGCTTTCCCGGAGGATGCCGAACTTGCCGAAGGGGCCATGTTTTACGCCGAAGACCCGCAGGGCAACCCCATGCCCTTCACGGTGCTCAGTGTGGACGGAAAAGAGGTCACGATTGATTTCAATCACGCCCTGGCCGGCGAAACCCTGAATTTTGACGTGACCCTTACGGCCATTCGGCCCGCCACGCCAGAAGAGCTCGAGCATGGCCATGCCCACAGTGTGCATGGACACCAGCATTAGCCCAGGCCGATGCTCCTCAGCATGAAGCCCTCTGGTTAGACCTACACCGTTTCTCTATAACCCTCTCCCAGGCTGCGCCTGCAAGGCTCAGAGCACGAGGAGAGGGTTGCCTTTTTGGACGGTTCAGTATGTGCTGGCTGGGTTTTGCCGGGCATGCGAAAAGAACCTTCAAACCGGACTCTCCAGCCCTTTGCTAGAATTCTGTTGTGCGACAATTCGCGACCAGCCAGCTCAAGCGGGTTGAGGACAACTTTGTGATCGAGCTGTACCACAAGTCTAAGCGCAACTTCTGGAACCCTCAAGATATCGAGTTCACCCAGGACTGCCGCGACTGGGCCGTCCTCAGCCCTGCCCAGCAAGAGGTATTGCTGCACCTTTCGGCGTTGTTCGTGGGTGGAGAAGAGGCGGTGACCTTGGACCTGGCTCCTTACTTGCTTCACGTTAGCCGGCAGGCCCGCTACGAGGACGCACTCTACGTTGCAGTTTGGACCTTCGAGGAGGCCAAGCACACCGAGTTCTTCGACCGGTTTCACCGGGAGGTTGTAGGTGGGGCGCTCGAGCTGTCGCGATTTCACGTGGAGTCCTGGCAATTGATTTTTGATCAGGCCTTACCCAAGGCCATGGGTGCGCTCGAGTTCGATCATTCCCCGGCTGCCGAGGTTCGAGCACTGAGTACTTATAACCTGATTGTCGAGGGGGTTCTGGCCGAGACGGGTTACCGGGCCTACAAGGAGCTACTGGAGAAAGAGGGCCTGATGCCAGGGTTGCGAAAAGGCCTCGCCCACGTGCAAGCCGATGAGGGACGACACATAGCCTTTGGACTGCACAGTCTTGGTAAGCTACTTCGGCATCAGCCACAGAACAGGGAAATACTGGAAGATGTGTTGGCCGAGCTAATACCGGCTGCGGTGGGCGTTGTACAGGAGGTATTTTCTGCTCATCAACCCATGCCTTTTGAGATCACCGAGGAAGATATCGTAGATTACGCGCTACGCCAAATTCAGCATCGAACCGAGGCTTTGCAACGTATGTTTTCAGTGTAGAGGGGGCTCCGAAGAACCCTGCTTTAGTGCAGGACTGGTTGTATAAGCGGTTTGCCGTTCCAATCGCTGGGGCGTGTCGTCCCGCTGCTCGATTGCGGATTATTCCTCAGGCCGTAAGCCCTTGCAGAACAGGCGGACCTTTGGGGAGCCTAAAGGCCAGGTAAGCGTCTTCCTCCTTCAATAAAACCAGCAGATACTGAGGAACCTTCAAACGCATAAAGAGAGGCAGACTGTAGCGGGCTTCACCGCGGACTATGCGGAGGTCATCGAGGGTATAGGCCATGTAAAAGTCATGATTGCTTTGCATGAGATTGGCGGTATAAAAGATGGTCAGGTCGGCCTTGTCACGATCGGCCCTAGTCAGGGCTTCCCAGACCAATTCCTGAGCCTGGTGAGCACTCAGGTACTCCCCGTGTACTGAACCTAGGCGTCCATAAAAGGCCGATGGAAACTGTTTGAACTCGTAGAAAAAACCACCAGGGCCATGCCACCAGCGGACAATTGCGTTTTCGCCGGGGTGACCTCGAGCACTCTCGAGCGCATACTCTCGCGCCAGTTCAAGAGACTTCAGGTTGGGCAACTCGCCTGCTTCCAGGCCCTCCAGAAGCAAACGTTGAGGGTCAACTTCAAATGATGGCATCATATTATTTACACCGAAGGGATTCTGCGCTGCGTGTGTGTGGGACAGCGCTCTGAGCCTGTGCTTTTTCACCGATGTGAAGGGCCACTATGCCGCCGGTAA
>DAIUDO010000215.1:0-3461 GCA_036845585.1 Meiothermus sp.
CCGATAATCTCACCACCACCTTCAGCCTTTCCGAGACCCTGATGAAGCGGGGCAGCGACTCGATCCTGGCTCGAGTGGTGATTCAGGAAGGGCAGGTGGTTTTCCCGCCCGACCTGGCCAACGCGGGGATGGAGATCGGGCCGCGCTTTCGCGCATTCCGTGGTCAGCTTGCCATCCTGGACAACGACGCCTTTTACGCGGAGCGCATGAGGTTTCATGACCTTTCAACCATCGAGAGCATCGTGGACACCTTCAGGCGGCTGAGGGAGCTGATCGACATAGTCTTCAAAAAGTCGCTCAAGGAGAGGGCGTTTGAGGTATGGAAGGGGGAAGCCTGAGCCATGCTAATAGCACGAGCTGCACTTGAAGCAAAGCATCTGATGCCGTTGACCTCAGGAGCGGCACTCACGCACTTTTTGCGCCCAAAGGAATGGGGTGGTTCGACGGGGTACACCGGTGCGTGGGTTTTGCGTGTGAATAGTCCCCTTTCTCAAGCGCTCGAGGAGGCCGCTCCCCCCGAGGCCTCGGTCAAGGAGAAGCTCGAGTACATCGAGACCACTTTTGACCTGCGGGTGGTGCGGGTGGCCGAACTCTTGGGCGTCTCCCGCCAGGCCGTCTACGACTGGAAAGGAGGCAAGAGCCTCAGCGAGGAGAACCACCGCAGGCTGGACGCGCTGTACAGGGCGGCCCGGCGCTTCAAGGAAGCGGGCTTGAAGTCGGACTACACCACCAAGCACCGCCTGATCGGGGGTGAGCTCGAGTTCATCCAGGCCCTGGGCCAAGACCCCCTGGACGCGGTAGAGAAGCTGATCGAGGTGGCCGAGCGGGGGAAGAGGCAGCGCGAGTGGCTCGAGAAGCGCCTGAAGACCCGGCCCGAGCCCCAGGGCTCCATCGCCGACGAGTTGCCGCCCCGTTACCCCGGAGAGTGATGGATGGCGGAGGAGTGGAAGCGCGACACGCCCTGGAGACAGGGGCACTTGCTCCCCCCCGAGGCGCTGTCGCTGCTGGGTGTTTCCGACGAGGGCACTTTTGCCGTGGTGATCTCGCACGACTGCGACCTGGCCAACGACGACCTGGAGGAAGAGCCGAATGTGGAGGTGATCCTGGGTCAGGTTGGCGACCCCGGCAAGTCGGGCAACCTCCGCTGGGGCAAGAGCCCGCGCCGGATTCACCTCGCATACACCCATCCGAATGGGGATACGCTGCTGCTCGAGTTCAACATCAACCAAAGGCGGACGGTGGCGAAGCGAGACCTCTGCTGCTATGAACCGCAGGCGTATGGCCTGACGAGGGCCGAGCGTGAAGCCTTCTCGCGGTGGCTGGCCAGCCGCTACCGCCGCTCCGCTTTCCCCGATGCCTTCAACGACGTTCTACGCCTCTCCAAGCTGGGGAAGAAGCTGGAAAACAAGCTCGACAAACCCGGAGGAGAGGCGGTCACGGCCGTGCTCTTCGACGTCGAAGAGAGATCGGGCGCGGAGTTTCATCTCTCCGTCGTGCTGCTGTACCGGGACGAGAACCGCTACGAGGAGGTCCAAGCGGTCGCAAACAGCATCAACGCCCTTTTCGAGAGCCTGGGCGATGAGGTCGCGGGCGGCGGGGCCAAGATCGTGCTCAAAGACTGCGTACCCGTGTCGGAGAGCGAAATCACGCTGAGCGCTTTCAAGAAGCTCAAGAAGTGGGAGAAGGACCATATGAGCCTGCGGTCAGACCCACCTGGGGAAATGCTGGGGGAGTTATGAACTTCCTGATCGCCGACACCTTCACGGCCAGCCTGGCCCGCCTGACGGGCGAGGAGCAGAAAGCGGTGAAGACCACCGCCTTCGACCTGCAAATGAACCCGGCCAGCCCCGGGCTCAGCTTCCACAGGCTTGACCGGGCCAAGGACAAGAATTTCTGGTCGGTGCGGGTGAACCGCGACCTTCGCATCATCGTTCACCGCAGCGAGAGCAGCCTGTTGCTGTGCTATGTGGGCCACCACGACGACGCCTACGCCTGGGCCGAGCGGCGGCGGCTGGAGACCCACCCCAAGACCGGCGCGGCCCAGCTGGTGGAGATCCGTGAGCGGGTGGAGGAGATCGCCGCTCCCCTCTACAGAGCCCCAGCTCAGTCCAAACCTCTGCTTTTTGCCAGCCTCTCCGACGACGAGCTGCTTGGCTACGGGGTGCCCCAGGAGTGGATCACCGACGTGCGGCAGGCCGACGAGGACCGCCTGCTGGCCCTGGTGAACCACCTCCCCGGCGAGGCGGCCGAGGCCCTGCTCGAGATCGCGGTGGGGGGCAAACCCCAGGTCGCCCAGGCGCCCATCAAACCTGCCAGCCCCTTCGATCACCCCGACGCCCAGCGCCGCTTCCGGCTCGTGGGCAGCCTGGAGGAGCTGCAGCGGGCCCTCGAGTTCCCCTGGGAACGCTGGGCCATCTTCCTCCACCCCGACCAGCGCCAGATGGTCGAGCGCAGCTACAACGGCCCGGTGCGGGTGTCGGGCTCAGCAGGCACGGGCAAGACCGTGGTGGCCTTGCACCGTGCCGCCTACCTGGCCCGCAACAACCCCGGTGCTCGGGTGCTGCTGACCACCTTCTCGCCCATGCTGGTGGCCGACCTCGAGGCAAAACTCAGGCGGCTGGTGAACAACGAGCCCCAGCTGGCCGAGCAGATCGAGGTGAAGCCCCTCGAGGACGTAGCCTGTCGGCTCTACCGCACGCAAGTCGGTGAATTGCGCCTGGCAGGAGAGGAGGACGTTCGGCAGGCGCTCCAACTGGCCGCGGCCGGGGTAACCGGCCACCGCTTCACCCTCCAGTTTCTACGGGCCGAGTGGGAGCAGGTGGTGGACGCCTGGCAGGTCGAGACCTGGGAGGAGTACCGCAAGGCCCCACGCCTAGGGCGCAAGACCCGTCTCCCTGAGACCCAGCGCAGGATACTGTGGGACATCCTGAGTGCTGCGAAGCAAGAACTTTCGCAACGGGGGCTGATGACCCTGGCCGGGGTGTGCGTGCGGCTCGCTTCGCACTTCTCCTCAAACCCGCCACCGTTCGATTTCATCGTGGTGGACGAGGCTCAGGACCTAGCCCCGATGAACCTCAAGCTCCTCGGGGTGTTGGCCGGAAAACGAGGCGACGGGCTGTTCTTCTGCGGGGATCTCGGTCAGCGCATCTTCCAACAGCCTTTCTCCTGGAAAGCGCTGGGCGTGGACATACGGGGGCGCTCCAAGACCCTGCGGGTCAACTACCGCACCTCACACCAGATCCGCACACAGGCAGATCGGCTGCTGGACGGTGAGCTGAGCGACGCTGACGGGAACCTCGAGCGACGCTCGGGCACGATCTCGGTCTTTGACGGCCCTGCCCCCGAGCTCAGGAGCTTCGACAACGAGGCCGAGGAGATTCGTGCGGTCAGCGATTGGTTTCGCAAGCTCGCGGGCTACGGGTTGAAGCCGGGGGAGTTCGGTGTTTTCGTGCGCTCCGCCC
>DAIUDO010000216.1:0-3443 GCA_036845585.1 Meiothermus sp.
CCCTCCGCGTCGGTCGCGGTGGTTCCTGCTACGTGAATATAAGAGCCGACCCGCACGGCTCGGCTGTAGCCTACCAGCGGTTCGTAGGGCGAAGTGCCAGGAATGTTCGTTCGCATGGCCCAGTCTAGCATCTGGGTAACGTGGGCCGATGTACAGTTCAGGCCCTGATTTTTCTGGATTTGATCAGCAAGAGGGCCAAACCCCGCCAGGCCAAAAGCAGCACCAGGGTGACCCCCAGCGCGACCGCCCAGAAAACCAGGTAACCAGTGTCGAAGGGCTTTTGCAGCACCATAAAGCGCAGCCACACCCCCAGGCTCACCGCGATGGCCCAGGTGAAGAGCAGGTTCTGCCAGCCAGGCCGGGTGTAGGTGCGCAAAAAAGGCGCCACCAGCCACCAGACCAGCAAGATGGGCAGCGCATTACGGAGAATCCCCGCCAGACTGATAGGTTCACCGTGAGCTTGCAGGCCAAGGACGGCAAAGAGCACAATGCACAGGTAATCGCCTCGAGCCAGTATGCGCCCTCCTGGGTTGGGTGGTTTATGGGTGGGCGTTTTGGTCATGGCAGGTAGCGGCGGAGGTCTGGGTTCGAAGCTCGAGGATCCGGCTCGGTTCGATTTCTCGACTTTGTCTAAGGGCCTTTGACAAGACAGGGCAATCTAAGCCCATCAATGCTCGGCAGCCGTCGCCTCGAAGAACACCCGTTCGGCCCGGTAGGAGCTGCGTACCAGCGGCCCGCTGAAGACCTCCATGAAACCCTCCTGATAGCCCCAGTCTTGGTATAGGGCAAACTCTTCGGGGGTTACGTAGCGCTCGACCGGCAGATGGTGCTGGGTGGGGCGCAGGTACTGTCCCAGGGTCAGAATGTCCACGCCGACTGCCCGCAGATCGCGCATGGCCTGGCGAATCTCCTCGTCGCTCTCGCCCAGGCCCAGCATCAGGCTGGACTTGGTCAGCACCTCGGGGCGCACCTTTTTGGCGTGCTCCAGCACCCGCAGGGTCTGGTCGTAGCCAGCCCGGGGGTCGCGCACGCGGGGGGTCAGGCGGCGGACGGTCTCGAGGTTGTTGGCGAACACGTCCTGGCCGCCTTGCAGGACGGTTTCCACGTCGGCCAGATTGCCCTGGAAGTCCGGGGTGAGGGTCTCGACCTTAACCGAGGCGTCGAGCCGCTTGATCTGCCGCACCACCTCGGCAAAGTGCGAGGCGCCGCCATCGGGCAGGTCGTCTCGGTCCACCGAGGTCAGCACCACATACTTGAGACCCATCTCGGCTACGGCCTGGGCTACGTGTAAGGGTTCTAGGGGGTCCAGCCAGCCTTTGGGGTTGCCGGTATCCACCGCGCAGAACTTGCAGGCCCGGGTACACACGCTGCCCAGCACCATAATGGTCATGGTGCCGTGGCCCCAGCACTCGCCGATGTTGGGGCACATAGCCTCCTGACAGACCGTGCTGAGGCGCAGTCGCTGGGTCATTTCTTTGAGGCGTACGTAGTTTGGGCCAGTGGGTACGGTGGCCCGTAACCAGGAAGGCTTATTTCGATCTATGGGTTCGGTTCGCTGGGTAGCGACCCCATTGTGGATGACCTTGAGTTCGATCAGGCCGCCGTTCTGGAAATCCTCGAGCTGTATGGTTTTGAGGTTGCTCATGCCAGTTCCTTTTCGCTGTTGGCCCCTAGGTCGAAAGCTGGAAAAATCTGCTCAAAGACCGCAATGACCCGATCGGCCACTTCGTCCATGTTAATCGCTCGTCCCAGGATTTTCTGGAGCGAGGTTACACCCTTGTCGCGGATACCGCAGGGCACAATCAGGTTAAAATCGTCTAGATGGGTGTTGACGTTGAGGGCGAAGCCGTGCAGGGCCACGTCCTGCTTGACCGCGACCCCAAAGGCGCAGAGCTTTTCCTCTACGTCGGGCCAGCCCGCTACGGGTGCGGGCTTTCGTATCCAGACCCCCGCATAGCCAGGCGTGGCAAAGGTCTTTATGCCGTAGGTGCCGGCAACCCGCACAATGGCCTGCTCGAGCTGCCGCAAAAACCCCCGCACCTGCCGCCCGACCGGGAAGATCGGATAGCCCACCAGCTGGCCGGGGCCGTGGTAGGTCACGTCGCCCCCGCGCTCGATGTGGAAGAGCTCGAATCCCTGCGCCCGGTACTGGGCCTCGCTCAAGAGCAGGTTTTCCGGTTTGGCGGCCCGTCCCAAGGTGATGGTGCGAGGATGCTCCAACAGCAGCAAGGTGGGTTTGCGACGACCTGCAACCACCTCGGCATGCACCTGCTTCTGGTAGTCCCAGGCCGGGCCGTAGGGTACCAGGCCCAGCTTTTCTACCTCGAAAGCGGCGTTCATACCCAAGAGCATACTCCGGGTTTGCCAGGCGCACAGGAGCGATGTTACAGAGACCATTTCCCTGCTCGGTTGGGTCGGCCCAGGTACGATTAGCTGGTCTGCAAAGCTCGGAAGGCTTCGTTGTACTCGAGCTGGTTGAGGCCCCGCCCAATCACCACCAGGCGCGACTGGGCACTGGCAGGCTCTTTGGACTGCTCGAGGCTAAAGATTTCGCGCACCGACTGGAACAAAATCTGCTGGTCAAATCCTTTCACGCTCAGGAAGCCTTTGGCGCGTAACACCGCATCGGGCCGGGAAATCAGGTAATGGTCTATGAACTCGTTGACCTTATGGCGGGCCAACGGGCGCTCGGCCGTGAGGGTAAAGGTCTTGACCTGGGGCATGTGCAGATGGTGGTGGTCCTGCGGTTTCCAGTCTGGGTCGAAGGCCCGTTGGTGCAGCAGGGTCTCCGGGCTTACTCTGGCCTGCGTAGCCTGGTAAACCTGGCAGAGGGGATTGATTGTGCGGATTAGCTGCAGGGCCTCGGCGGTCTGTTCGGGGGTGGCCAGGTCGGTCTTGTTGAGCACCACCGTGCTGGCATAGGCCAGCTGCACCGCTCCTTCCGGGCCATCGCGCAGGGTTCGCTCGAGGTTGCGGGCGTCGGCCACCCCGATAATGCTGTCTAGTTCGAACCGGGTACGGGTAAAGGGGTCCAGTACGGTCTGGGCTACCGGCACCGGGTCGGCCAGTCCCGAAAGCTCAATCAGAATGTGGTCAGGCTGCTCCTTGCGGCCAATCAGTTTGAACAGGGCCGATACCAGGTCTTCGCGGCCAACACAGCACAAACAGCCATTCGAAAGCTCGGCGATGCCGTCGGTGTCTACATTCTCAATCAGCGAGCCGTCGATGCTGGTCTCGCCAAACTCGTTGACGATAACGCCAAACCGCCGCGTCTGAGAGCGCACCAGGTGGTTGACCAGGGTGGTTTTGCCAGCGCCCAAAAAGCCACCAATTACGCTGACCGGAATGCGCCTGTGAAGCTGGGCCATGCCGACTACGATACCGCAGGTACTGGTTTTGGGCGCAACCGGCTTTACATTTCGCCGCCGACCAAGCCCTAACCC
>DAIUDO010000217.1:0-3441 GCA_036845585.1 Meiothermus sp.
CAGATTTCACAACAGGGCCGGGTTCTTTGCGGTATCATTTGCATTTTGACACTCCATTGCTATCATGAAACCGAGCATGACTTCTCATTTTAGTCGGGTAGCTTTTACCTACGACCGCACGCGGTATCATCCGCCGGAGGTCTCCGGGCGCATTGCAACCGCGCTCACGGCTCCCGTCGAGAAGCTGTTCCGCGACCCGTTGTTTTTGGAGATTGGGGCGGGCACGGGGCGCATTTCTGTGCCGATTATCGCAAGGGGGTATCGCTACATTGCACTGGACGATAACCCGGCCATGCTCGAGGTCTTGCGGCAAAAAGTGGCCGGCGTGGCCCGCAAGGCCCGCCTGGTCCAAGCCGATGCCCGCGAACTGCCCTTCGAGCGGGGCAGCCTGCATGCGGTTATCGCCGTGCATTTCTGGCATCTCCTCGACGACTGGCAGCAAGCCCTGCGCGAGAGTCTGAGGGTGTTGCGGCCCGGTGGTTTTTTGTTCGAGGGTTGGGATCAGTCCGACGACGAAAGCGAGGACTGGCGTATCCAGCAAAGGTGGAAGGAAATTCTGGCTGGCCTGGGCTATACCCTGGTGCGGGGCCGCCACCAGTCCCGGCTGGCCGAGGTCGAAAAGGAGCTCATCCGCCTCAACCTCGAGCCCAAAACCAAAACCGTGGCCGACTGGGTCGAGCTGCGCAGCCCGCGCATGAGCCACGAAATGTTGCTGGAGCGCATCTATTCGTTTACCTGGGACGTACCCGAGGAAGTCTTCCGGCCCTCGGTTGCCGAGCTGGCACAGTGGGTCTCGGACACCTACCCCGACCCGGATGTGGAATACCCCATTCACTGGAAATTCGTGGTGCGAAGCAGCCGTGTGCTCTAGCTGTCGGGTGCTGTTTGTACCGACCGTAGGGCCTTAGGCTTCGGCCAGACCGAAGCGCTCGAGGCGACTTTTTACATCGTCGTCCATGGGTGGGCGGGCTCCGAACCGCCCAATCACCCAGCCTGCTACCTGGACTGCCAGTTGACCGGCGGCCAGGGGGTCTCTGGAGCGCAGATAATGCCCCAGGAAAGCCCCCCCGAACGAATCGCCTGCGCCGGTGGCGTCTACGGGCCGGTCGCGGGTGGCCTGCAGCTCAATCAGCCGGCCCTGGTCGAGAATCAGGGCACCATCGGCAGCCAGTTTGAGCAGGATCATGGCCTCGGGATAGAGTTTTTGTAAGACCTCGAGGACATCTTTGGGCTCCCTGGCCCCGGTAAGGGCCTGACCTTCGTCCAGGTTGGGGAAAACAAAATCCAGCGAAAGGCCGCGGGTCATGCGGCGAAACTCCTCGCGCCCGATTTCGCGAATCATCTGAAACGAAGCAGGGTCGAACGAGATGGTGAGGCCAGCCTCGCGGGCTACCTGCACGGCCTTGAGCGCAGCCTGGCGCGGTGGATCGGTGAAGAGCGACCAGGCCGTCACGTGCAAGTGCCCCGCCATCTGTATGACCTCGACCGGTACTTCCTCGGGGCGCAGGTCGAAGTCGGCTCCCTGGGAGGTGAGCATGGAGCGCTGCCCCGCAGCGTCAATCAAGACCAGGATCACCCCGGTGGGGGTGCGGTGGTTCCAGACAATGTGCGGCTCTACGCCCTCAGCCGCCAGCTCCTGCACGGCGAACTCGCCAAAACGGTCGCGCCCAACTTCTCCTATAAACCCAGCTGGATAACCCACCCTAGCCGCCCACACCGCCACATTGGCAGCGCTGCCCCCGCCCATCAACAAGACCCGCCCGGTGGTATCGCCCCCAGGCAGCAGCAAGGTGTTGGGTTTGGCCAGCACATCCCAGGTAAGGTCGCCAATGGCCACGAGTGGTTTGAGCTCCGCCATCGGGCCGATTGTACCCTGAGCTGCATCGGGTGTCCGGGGGTTGACTTGGGCACGTCTACCGGACTAAACTAGCCTTTGCTGCGCGGGACCACTGCCAAAAATGCGATACGCAAGGCAAAACATGGGCCGTTAGCTCAGTCCGGTAGAGCGTTCGTCTCCAAAACGAAAAGTCGGAGGTTCGAATCCTTCACGGCCCGCCAGACCTACACAAATCGCTAGCTAGGCTTTCCAGTGGGTGCGGATTACCCTCGAGCCCGTGTAATTGCCGCAGTTTTTCCTGCTGTGGGCTCGCCCTGTTGCCCCTGACCTCCCAATGAGGTGGGGCCAATCTCCCCTTGCGTGAGAGTTCAAAGGGTGTGCCAGCCAAAAGACCCAGGCCACGTGATCGGCTACCGGCCCGGCTTGCGCCTCGAGGCAAACCTTGCCCGCAGGGCGCTGAGCCGTTCGCGCACCCTGGTCTCCCAGCCCTCCCCGGTGGCCTCGTAGAGGGTCAGACCCTCGAGCGTTTCCGGAAGGTAAGGCTGCGCAAAGCTGCCTTCGGGGTCGTCGTGGTAGTAGGCGTAGCCCCGGCCATAGCCGAGCTGCTGCATCAGGGCGGTGGGGGCGTTGCGTAGGGGCAGCGGGATGGGAGCATCGGGGTGCTGGCGGGCCGCCTCCTGGGCGCTTTTCCAGGCCACGTAGCTGCTGTTGGACTTGGGGGCCAGGGCCAGGTAGATGACCAACTCGGCCAGGGCCAGCTCGCCCTCGGGGCTTCCCAGGAAGTCGTAAGCGTCTCTGGCAGCCATGGCCAGGCGCAGGGCGCCAGGGTCGGCCAGGCCCACATCCTCTGCGGCCATGCGCACCAGCCGACGGGCCAGGTACAGGGGGTCGGCGCCGCCCTCGATCATGCGGGCCAAGTAGTAGAGCGCAGCATCCACATGGTTGCCGCGCACGCTCTTGTGCAGGGCCGAGATCAGGTCGTAGAAGTACTCGCCGCCCTTGTCAAAGCTGAGGGTACCGCTGCCCAGGGCCTCTTTGGCTGCGGCCAGGGTAATGCGGCCCTCACCCAGGCTGGCCGCGAGCTCGAGCGCCGACAAAGCCCGCCGCGCATCGCCCATGGCCGCCTGGGCCATTAAGTCCAGGGCCTCCGGGTCGGCCTGGGCCTTTAGACCCTGCGGGTGTTGCAGGGCCCGCTCCAGGAGCCTGCGGGTGGCCTCCTCGTCCAGCGGCTTGAGTACGTAGACCCGGGCGCGGGAGCGCAGCGCCGGGTTGACCTCGAAGCTGGGGTTCTCGGTGGTGGCCCCAATCAGGGTCAGAAGGCCCGACTCCACGTGCGGTAGCAGTGCATCCTGCTGCGACTTGTTGAAGCGGTGAATCTCGTCGAGGAAGAGCACCAGGCTGCCCTCGGCCTCGGCCCGGGCCACAATCTCCTTGATGTCCTTGACCCCCGCCGCCACCGCCGAGAGGGCCACCATCTCCCGGCCCACGCCCTGCGCCAGCAGGCGGGCCAGGGTGGTTTTGCCGCTGCCGGGTGGCCCCCACAGGATGAAAGAGGACAGCCGACGGGTCTCGAGCATCCGCCGCAAGGGTTTGCCGGGGCCGGT
>DAIUDO010000218.1:0-3409 GCA_036845585.1 Meiothermus sp.
CCCTGCTTCTATGTGAGCCAACCGCAGGGGCTCGGGCAGGCGTGTTTTACCCATTAGAGAGTGAACAAAGGCCAAACATTCTGCCATCCCGACGCGGTGCCCCGGTGAAACAAAGAGCGGCTTCACGCCAGCGCGGCTACGGTAAACCCAGCCGACCTGCCTACCTCGATTCATCAGCCGCACCGCCGAACCGGCGTCCTTGGGTAGTTCACCCTCCGGCTCACCCCACAGCAGGGTTTTGGCCACCCCGATGGCGGGCATATCCAGGCACACCCCCAGGTGCGCCGCAATACCCAGACCCCTGGGGTGGGCAATACCCTGCCCATCGACCAGCAGCACCTCGGGGCGGTGGGCTAGCTGGGCCAGTGCTGCCAAGTAGACCGGCGCCTCGCGGAAGGACAGATAACCCGGTACGTAGGGAAAGAGGTCGGCCTCATTAATCCAGGCAGTAGCGACCTCGAGGGCCTTCCGGGCCTGTTTGTCCCATAAGACGGCCGCCGCTACAGAAGCACCTTGCACCTTGGAGAATCGTGTGGGGTGCGAGGCGTCCAGGGCTGCAATAAGGCGTACCGATGCCGGGTTACCCCGCAAGACAACCGCTTTTGCCAACGACCTCTGAATTGCGGCGGCTTCAGGCAAATTGCTGGGTTTGGGAAAGGCTGCTTGCATGGGCGGTCTCCAGATCGGCAGCGGACCGCCCCAGTTCTCCTTCGAAGCCGCCCACCACGCTGGCCCCATCGGGCTGTCCCGAACGCCCTACCGAACCGCGGGGCATCCCTGGGCCGGGTCGCAAAGGCCTGCGGTCGGATGTGCTACAATCGGCCCTTGGTGCAGGTTCGCTGACCCTTAACCCGGGTCTTACCTAATCAGGGTACAAAGAGCCTAGTGCAGCGATGCTAACGGGAAACAGGCCAAGCCAAAGTCAGTCCATCCAAAAAGATGGCGCACCCGACAGGACTCGAACCTGTGGCCTTTCGCTCCGGAGGCGAACGCTCTATCCACTGAGCTACGGGTGCAACAGCACAAAGAAGGGTAGCACCGCACAGAGGAGGCAGTCAAGTGTTTGGAATCAACAGAAGGGTCGTCGCCGTTATCTTCGGGGTTCTTGCCCTGGCTTTTGTGGTGGGTTCGGTTTTGCTGTTCACCCCGCAGGGCCAGCGTAATACCCAGGGGAAGACCGCGTTCACCGTGAATGGCCGCCCGGTCTACGAGCTCGAGCTGGCCCGTGCCCAGCAAAATGACCCCATCCTGAGCACCAACCCCCAGGGTCTTTTGAAGAACCTGGCCAATGTCAACTTTGGTGAGCGCTTCGTCATCACCAACGCACTGTTGCAGGATACCGCCCGCATAGGGGTCTCGAGCGGGGAGCTCAAAAAGGAGCTCGACACCATCAAAGAGCGCTTCGGGCTGCAAAAGAAGGAAGACTACGACCGCTTTCTGACCCAGGTAGGCTACACCGACTCACAGCTGCGCAGCGAGCTGCGCGACCAGATCCGCATCAACAAACGCATCGAGGACATCCAGAAAAAAGCTGAGCCTACCGAAGAGGAGATGCGGCTTTACTTCGAGCTGAACCGTGCACAGTACAAAAACGAAGAGCGCGTCCAGGCCCGGCAGATTGTGGTGGACGACAAGGCCACCGCCGACAAGATATTCGCCGAAGTGAGCGCCGCAGGCGCCGACTTTGCTGCCATTGCCAAGGCAAACTCCAAGCTCAACGCCGAACAGGGCGGTGCGCTAGGCGCCGGAGCCGGCAAGAGTGAACCCGGCCCGGTAACCCGGGTGGTCTTCCCCAATGCGGTGGCCGATGCGGTCTTCAAGTTGCGCGATGGACAGATCAGCAAGCCCATCGAGGCCGGTGGCCGCTTCTACATCGTGAAGGTGGAGAAGTATCTGCCGGCGGGTGACGTGAAGTTTGAAGAAGTCAGGGATCGGGTCAAGGAAGACGCCAAGCGCATCAAAGGCCAGGGAGCCCTCGAGGCCTACATCGAAGAGCTGCGGGCCAAGGTCAACGTGAAGTTCGCTGAGGGGAGCACCTTCAAATACGAGAACCCCGTCGTGGCCAAGGTAGGCGAGACCGAGATCAAGCTAGCCGAAGTGACCCAGTCGGTGTTCGCCAACCAGCAGGTGCCCCAGTTGCTGCAACAGGGTCTGGGCGAGCTGGCCGTGCAGTTCTTCATGCCGCAAACCCTCGAGCAGCTGATCAGCCGCGAGGTGATCTACCAGGCGGCCCGCACGCTGGGACAGCCCTTCTTCGGCTCCAAGAGCGATGTGGCCAGCCAGGCCCAGCTCTGGCAAACCCGCAACATCACGGTATCGGATGCCGAAGTACGCAAGTTCTACGACTCCAATCTGGCCAACTTCACCATCCCGGCCTCGGCCAAGGTACAGGCCGTGAACTTCAAAAAGGAAGACAAGGCCAAGGCCGATGCCTTCCGAACTGCAGCCTTGCGGGGCGGCAAGCTCGAGGATCTGGCCAAAGCCAACGGCGGCACCGTGCAGGACTTTGGTACCGTCAACCCCGGCACCCTGCCCCCAGTACCCAACCGCCTGGTCTTCCTGACCCGGGGCAGCTTCCCCAAGGGGCCACTGGGCGAAGTGAGCGAGGTGGTGAAGCTCGAGGACGCAAGTTTCCAGGTGCTGATCATCAACGACCGCAAGGCCGAGGTGCTGCGCCCCTTCGAAGAGGTGAAGGAAGAGGCCCGCCAGCAGGTGCTGGCCAGCCGACGGGCCGAAGCAGCCCAGAAGTGGGTTGAGGAGGCGCGTAAGGCTGCCAAGGTCGAGAACAACCTGCAAAAGGTGCTGACCGCGCTCACCCCCAAGGAAGAGCCCAAGAAAGAGGATTCCAAGCCCAAGCCAAACCAGCCGGGAAGCAACCCCTCCACCCCGGCCAACCCTCCGGCGAACCGTTAGGCCCGGTTTGCATCTGGCCCTCCCCTGCCCGGGGAGGGCTCTTGTTGTTTGTGGGAAGCTCCCCTGGCGTGTAAACTCTTCTGCGGTATGGAACGCACCTACATCATGGTCAAGCCCGACGGCGTGCGCCGGGGGCTCACCGGTGAGATCATCCACCGCATCGAGCGCAAAGGCTTCAAGATTGTGGCTATGAAGAAAATGCTCATCGCCCGCGAGACCGCCGAGACCCATTACGGCGAACACCGGGGCAAGCCCTTTTTCGACGGGCTGGTTCAGTTCATCACCAGCGGCCCGGTGGTGGCCATGGTGGTGGAAGGCCCCAACGCCATCGCCGAGATGCGCCGCCTGATGGGAGCCACCCGCCCCTGGGAGGCCGCGCCCGGCACCATCCGCGCCGACTTTGCCACCACTGTGGATGAGAACATCATTCACGGCTCGGATAGCCCAGAGAGCGCTGAGCGCGAGATCGGGATTTTCTTCAAACCCGAAGAGATTA
>DAIUDO010000219.1:0-3399 GCA_036845585.1 Meiothermus sp.
GGAACAGGAAGATGGTGCGGAAAAAGCTCTCGCCTTTGGGGCTGCGGTCTAGCACAATGGCCAGCCCCAGCCCCAGCCCCAAGCAGCCCAGGATGAAGAAGATTGTGAAGAAGAAGGTGTTGACCAGGTCTTGGCGGAAACGGGCATCCACGAAGCCGGTGAAGAGCTCGCGGTAGTTCTCAAACCCTATAAAGCGAATCTGCGGGTTGGTAGCGAGGGCCTGGGCCGGATCTCTGCCCCAGTCGGTGAGGGAGGTAAGGAAGGTCTGAACGATAAAGCCATAGACGAAAATGCCCAGCAGCACCAGCGAGGGCAGAATGACCAAAAAACCGTATAGGGTATCTTTGTTATTGAGCCAGCGCATCCCCACCTCTTTGACCCTCGAGGCCATGAGACCTCTGCAAGCCGAACCGCGATGAAAGGGTTGCTTTTTGCGGTTGGAACCAGACTTGTTTCATACCGGATTCGAAAGGACTATCTTCGAAACGAAAAACCTCAAAGGGCTTGGTCGCGCCTCACCGCGCAACCAGAATCCCGGAGTCCACCCCACCCCTCCCTACAGCCTGCGAAGAAAACGACGCTCTTCCAAGCGGCGGTGTCGCGTTCCGTTAGTGCAATAGACCGGTATCGCCTTCCATAATGTAGCAAATTCGGTACCGCCCTCCGCTACAGCCGATAACTTAGGCCGGTTGCCTCTGCGCCGCGACGGGGCGCGGCGAGGGCGAGGCCACCATCCGGTGGCGAACTAGCCAGTCTGGCATCGGAATGACCACAAACCCCGATAACTCCAGTGATGGGCGTGAAGTCTGGGGCAGGCTCTAAGCCTGCCCCAGGGTAGAAAACTACTGTCCAAGACGAACCTGTGTAGCTATAGCCTGGGCAGCGTTGCTGGCAGCCTGGGCGTTGCGGCTCGAGAGGTAGATTTCCATCACGGTGCCAAACTGGCTCATGAAGGACTCCGGAGCCACCGCCCCGTGCACCAGCGAGCCCACAATGCGGTTGGTTTTCCAGTCACGCATGGCGGACTGCAGGTAGGCGTTGTACTTGCTGGGGTCGGAGTCGGTGCGGGCGGCAATCGAGCCTTTGAGCGGGTTGAAGGCATCCTGGCCTTCCTTGGAACCGACCAGCCGCAGCCAGTTGAGGACGTTGGTTCGGTTCTTGACGCCCTTGGGCAGCCCGAAGGAGTCGGAGAGCATCATGAACACCCCAGCGGTGCCGGGGGCCGGGGCCCAGCCGAAGCCTTCGCCGGGCTTGAGGCCTTTGGTGGTGGTCAGATAGCCAGCAGCCCAGTCGCCCATGATGTTGAAGGCTGAGCTGCCGTCCAGAACCCGGTCCACAGCTTGCTGCCAGCTCAGGCCCGAGGCGTCTTTGTTGGCGCAGTCCAGCACACGGCCGAAGGTATTCCACACCGCGACCACCTTGGGGTCGTTGAAGCGCAGCTTGCCGTTCCAGAGGTTGGTGTAGTCTGTTGCCCCCAGCACCCCCAGCGCTACCGACTCCCACAGGTGTTGTTGGGTCCAGTTCTCGCCCAGGGCCAGCGGGGCTTCCAGGCCCTTGCTCTTGAGGGTCTGGCAAACGCTGAGGAACTCGGCCCAGGTTTTGGGCGGCTGCACGCCCCACTCGCGGAGCTTGGCCGGTACATACCACATCACGTTGGAGCGGTGGATGTTGACGGGCACGCTGTAGATTTTGCCTTTGTAGGAGATCAGGTCGATCAGACCTTTAGGGAAGCGGGTCATCCAGCCTTCTTGGTTGAAGAGGGGGGTCAGGTCCTCCATGCGGTCGGCGATCACCCAGGTGCCAGTGAGTTCCTGCCCGGCGTGTACCTGGAAGCTATCGGGGGGGTCGCCCCCTAGCATGCGGGTTTTGAGCACCGCTTTGGCGTTGACGCCCGCACCACCGGTCACGGTGGCGTTGATGACCTCCACATTGGGGTAGCGCTTCTTGTACAAATCAATCAGAGCTTGCAAAGCAGGGCCCTCGTCGCCGGCCCACCAGGAGAAAATTTCGAGCCTTCCCGACTGGGCCAGCGCCAGTGAGGTCAGAGCTGCTGCTGCCAGGGTCAAGAAAAACTTACGCATATCATGTCCTCCGTGTGTAATGAGCGCCAATGGTTGGCCGGGTCCCCAGGGTGGAGATTGGCGGGCTCCATTCCCTGGTTCCACCATTTGCTAGAAAGCGCTGCAGCACCAAGGCCGCAGCACCCATAGCCGGAGCAAGGTGTCCGAACGCGCTGGGCCTTACGGGAAGGTTGGCGTGCTCGGGAATGAAAGCCAGGTCTTTGAGGGTGTTGCGCAGGGGGGCCTCGAGCCATTTCCAGGCTTCGGCCCCAGCCCCTCCCAGAACGACCATGGCGGGGTCGAAGGTCACGGCGAGGTTGGCGATGAAGTGCCCGAGCTGTTGGCCCAGGTCCTCGAAGGCCTCCAGTGCGTACGTATCGTTTTGCTTGGCCCGCTCGAGGATGCCCCAAAAACCCTCGTTGCGTTTGCTGGCTGCCTGGTACTGCTTCACCATGGCCCGCAGTGAGAGCTGATCCTCCACATCGCTGACCCGGCGCCCCTGTTTTGCGCAGGTAAGCCAGTGGCCAAGCTCGCCGGCTGCACCCAGTCGGCCTCGGTAGACCTGGCCGTCAACTACCAGCCCGGTGCCCAGGCCGGTGGTCATTACGATGTAGACCAGCGGGCTGTGGCTTTCACCCCAAAAGGTTTCACCCAGAGCCGCTGCATTGGCGTCGTTCTCCAAAACCACCGGTAACCCCAGCAGCGCCTCCAGCGAGGCCGCCGGCTGCTGGTTGCGCCACCCCAGCCCCGGCGCATAAATCAGGGTTGGCCCGTGAACCACCCCAGGGATGGTCAAGCCAATGCCCAGGAGTCTTGGGTAGTGCGGCAGCTTCAGGTGAATTTGGTTGGCGAGCTTGTACAGCCGCTCCGAGAGCGGGGTGTTGGGGCTTTCCACCCAGTCCCACGCATCGTGGCTCTGGCTGGTCAGATCTAGCACGATAACCTGGGTGTTTTCCACACCCAACTCGGCTCCCAGCGCAAGGACGTTTTCGACACGGAACTCGAGTCGAGTTCCAGGACGACCCAGCCCTGGTTTGTGTAGTTTTCCCTCACCGAGTAAATTCTCCTCGAGCAACTCCTGAATCAGCGATGAGACCGTGCTTTTTGTGAGCCCTACCTTGCGCGCCAGTTCTGCGCGGCTCAGCGGTCCACTGCGCCGGAGAGCCTCCAGAATCAAGCGGCGGTTCTGCCGTTTGATGGCTTGCTGATCCAAGGGTATTGCGCGTGCCACAACTCCTCACTCGAGCCAATCACAACATAGTAAGTTCGGCGAACTAACTAACTCTAGCCCGGTCTTGAGCACTTTGTCAATCGGGGTCTTGATCGGGCTCCGTTTTGT
>DAIUDO010000220.1:0-3377 GCA_036845585.1 Meiothermus sp.
CTCACCACTTCTCTGGCCTCGTTCATGACGCGCTCGAGGTGCTCTGGGCCCTTGAAGCTCTCGGCATAAATCTTGTACACGTCCTCTGTTCCGGAAGGCCGGGCCGCAAACCAGGCGTTCTCGGTCACTACCTTAAGGCCCCCAATGGGCTCGTTGTTGCCAGGGGCACGGGTCAGCTTGGCCAGGATGGGCTCACCGGCCAGATGGGTGGCCGAAACCATTTCGGGCGAAAGGTTAGCCAGAACCTTCTTCTGGGCGCTGTTGGCCTCCGCGTCCATGCGACTGTAGAACGAAGCGCCAAACCGGGCTTCCAGATCGCGGTAGTGTGCACTGGGCGACTGGCCGGTCTTGGCCAGGATCTCGGCGGCCAGGAGACCCAGGATGATGCCATCCTTATCGGTGCTCCAGGCCGAACCATCCATACGCACAAACGAGGCCCCGGCGCTCTCCTCACCCCCAAAGCCGATACTCCCCTGCAAAAGCCCCTCGACAAAATACTTGAAGCCTACCGGCACCTCCACCAGTCGGCGGCCCAGATGCTGCACCACCCGGTCAATCATGCTGCTGCTGACCAGGGTCTTCCCCACACCCATCTCCACAGGCCACCGGGGCCGGTGCTGGAAGAGGTAGTGGATGCACACCGCAAGGTAGTGGTTGGGGTTCATCAGGCCGTCTGGGGTGACGATGCCGTGCCGGTCGGCATCGGGGTCGTTGCCGATGGCCACGTCAAAGCGGTCTTTGAGGCCGATCAGCGAGGCCATGGCAAAAGGCGACGAGCAGTCCATACGAATCTTGCCGTCTTTGTCCACCGTCATGAAGGCAAAACTGGGGTCGATCCGCTCGTTGACGACGGTCAGATCCAGCCGGTACTGCTCTGCGATGCGCTGCCAAACCTCCAGCGAGGCGCCCCCCAGCGGGTCTACCCCGATTCGAACCCTCGAGGCCTGGATGGCCTGCATATCGAGGATGCTCTCCAACTGGCGCACATATGGGGTCACAAAATCGAACTCCTGCACGGCTTGCAAGGCCCGGTTGAGGGGCCAGCGCTTGACCTCGGTCAGGCCATCCTGCAGGATCTGGTTGGCCCGCTCCTGCACCACTTTGGTCACGTTGGTGTCGGCCGGGCCCCCGCTGGGGGGGTTGTATTTGAAACCGCCGTCCTGGGGCGGGTTGTGGCTGGGGGTAATGACAATCCCGTCGGCCAGTCCGCTGCCCCTACCCCGGTTGTATTCCAATATGGCATGCGAGACCAGTGGGGTAGGGGTGTAGCCGCGCCCTTTTGCCACCCGCACATCCACCCCGTTGGCCGCCAGCACCTCCACGGCGGATATCCAGGCGGCCTCGGAGAGGGCGTGGCTGTCCATCCCGACGAAGAGCGGCCCACTAATACCCTGCTCGGCCCGGTACTCGGCAACGGCCTGCGAGACCGCCACGATGTGGGCCTCGTTGAAGGTTCCAAGCAGCGAATTACCCCGGTGGCCGCTGGTTCCAAAAGCAACCTGCTGGGCCGGGTTCTGGGGGTCGGGCTTCAGGGCATAGTAGCTGCTGACCAGCCGGGGAATGTTGACCAGAATGCTATACGGTGCGGGCTTGCCGGCTAAGGGGTGCAGTGACATAGGGGCTCCTTGTTCAGGAGTCTATTCCAGCCTAGCCGGACTGGGCAACGCAGGATACACCCACCGGCTCCCGGAAGCTGCGCCATGCCCCAGGCGACCCGGCGTGTTCCCGGAAACCTTTTTGGAGCTAGCGAACAGCGATTATTACGATGCCAACACCTGGCCTCTTTGGAGCTGTTCCACCTGATCGACCACATACTCGGCAAAGGGCATCGAAGCCGTCCAAGCTGGCGAAATGGCGTTGAGCACGTGCAGACCCTCCTGGTTACCCTCAATCATGAAGTCCATCACCAGTTTTTTGTCCTGGTGGTCGTAGAGCTGGGCACGGATGCCGGGGCGGCCCCAGGTGCGGTAGTTTTCCAGCTTTACACCCTCCAGCAGGGCGGCAGCTTGAGCAACCAGGTAGGCTTGGGAGTATTTCTTGATTTCCTCGAGGGCAATTCCTCGGAAGTTGAAATCGTTGCGGAAGAACAGGATGGCCTCGTCGCGCAGTATCGACAGTGCTTCGGCAGCATCAAAGCCTTTGAGGCCCTGGTAATTTTCGCGCCAGAAAGCCGGGATGGCGGTGGGGCCAATTTTAGCTTTGCCATCTACCGTAACGGTGAAATGCACACCCAGAAAGGTGTTGCGCAGGTCGGGAACCGGGTAGATGTTGGTGCGCAGCGAACCCACCGGCTCGGAGCCGTACACGTACAGACCCTTGAAGGGCAGAATGCGATAGCGAAGACCCATCCCGAAGTCGTGGGCGACTTTGTCGGCGTGCAATCCGGCCGCGTTGACCACAAAACCCGGGCTGTAGACCTCTCGTGGCGTGAGGACATCGCCCCCGCGCCGCCCTTGGTAGGCGCTGTCCAACTGAATTTCAATCCCCCTGTCCCGGCACTCTGCGGCCACAGCCGCCATGCATTCTTTGGGATCCACCGTAGCGGTGTTGGGCGACCACAGGGCTATCTCGGTGGACTTGACCCTCGGTTCTATTTTCTTGGCCTCCTCGAGCGGAATCAGATAGGTTTCCACCCCGTTCAGGTCGCCACGGCGCTTGAGTTCGCGCAGCCCCTCGACCTCACGCTCGTTTTTGGCCACCACCAGCTTGCCGCAGGGGTTGATTTTCAGCCCACGCTCCTGCACAAACTGCTTCCAGCGCGCGTTGCCGTCGCGGGTAAAACGGGCCTTGAGCGAGTCGGCGGTGTAGTAAAAGCCCGCGTGCAGAACCCCCGAGTTGCGTCCCGAACCGTGCGCGGCCAGCTCTTTTTCTTTCTCCAGTACTACAATTTTTGCGCGGTCGTTTCGCTTTTTGAGTTCCAGGGCAATCGTCAGGCCCACAATTCCCCCGCCGATAATCAGGTAGTCGCAGGTTTTCATCCTGACCATTCTAGGCTCGAGCTGTGCCTGGAGCTGTTCAAAAAAACTATCCGTTCACGATGCGCCGGGTAGGGTAGGGAATCGCGATCCCCTCGGCATCGAGGCGCAGCTTGATGCGGCGGCGAAACTCTCGACCGATGGCCCACTGCTCCTTGGGTTTGGCGTTGAACAGCACCCGGATGACGATGCCGGAATCGGCCAGCTGCTGGATGCCCAGCATCTCGGGTGGCTTGTCGGTGAACTTGTCCTTCCACTCGAGGTCGTGGTAAAAGGCCTCGGCTTCCGATTGCACCACTTCAAGGGCCTTGTCCACCGGCGTTTCGTAGGCCACCGAGACATCCACTACCGCGCGGGCCCAGTCGCGGCTCATCACCGTAACCTGCTGGATGGTGGAGTTGG
>DAIUDO010000221.1:0-3318 GCA_036845585.1 Meiothermus sp.
CCGCGGCTTAAAGGATGAGTCTGTCACGACCGCCCAAACTCGATCAGTTCGCTGCTCAGCCCGCCAAAACCGCCCTCGCTCACCTGCTTCACCACCCCCACCCCTTCGGCGAACCAGTAGGTCGCCCGGCCCCCAAACCCGATGCCAAACTCGCCTCGGAAACTGGCCTCAACCCGGAGGGTCTCAAACCGTCCCGCTGCAACTGCGATGGTCTCTTTGGCTACGATACGGTTTTCGACCTCGAGGAAGCCCGATAGGTCAAAAACAGCGATCCGGCCCTTGAGTTCGTAGCGATAAGACCATCGGCCCCCCACCCTCCAGGTCTCGTTGCTGGGAATAATCACGCCTGTGAGCCTGGTGAGCCGGACACTACCGCCCGGAATGGGTATCTCGCTCTCGGGCAGGGTACGCAGCCCCTGGGGGGTGCATGTCCATTGCGTGGTCTCGATGCGCTCGGCATAGCGGCGCTGCTCGACGACCGCACTCGAGCCTGTCTGGGTGAAGGTCTGGGTGTAGACCTGGTTGTCGTTTAGGTTGCGGTAGCGCCAGCGCAACTCAGCGTTGGTGGGATAGAAGGCGCTAGAGCAAAGGTTGGCAAAAGCCACACCGCCCAGCAGTACCGCCACGCACAGGCTCCGCGGGATCATGTCCTTAGTGTGGGAGAGGGGTTCTGCAGGAAAGTGGAACCATCCAACAATGGCGCCATTTGCAATGAGCTCCCGAAAAGACATGAGGAGTTACAGTACCCTTCACGGCTTGGCAACAAATTACCCGCAGAGGGTGAAAATTTGCGAGGCCTCGCATGTCTTACGTACGCAGGCCGCGGGCAAAGTATTTTAGAACCCACTATTGGGCCAGATGCCTTTACAATACGCCAATGGGTTATTCTGCACAAACACAGGTATGGAAACCTCATCCCTCTGGTCCAGGACATACCGTGGTGGGCGAGGTACTGGTCTATAAAGACATGCGCAGCCCTCAGCTCGGTAACAAGCGCGACATTCTGGTGTACTTGCCCCCATCCTACCGCAAGAGCGACCGTCGCTACCCCGTGTTGTACATGCACGATGGGCAGAACCTTTTTGATGAGGCCACTAGCTATGTAGGTGAGTGGCAGGTAGACGAGAGCATGCAGAGGCTGGCCCAAGAGGGCATTGAGGCCATCGTGGTAGGCATCCCAAACATGGGGGTGGAGCGGCTTAATGAATACAGCCCTTTTCGCGACCCCAAGCATGGCGGCGGCAAGGGCGATAAATACCTAAAATTCCTCACAGAAACAGTCAAACCCTTCATAGACGACGAATTCCGCACCCTACCCGACCGTGAGCATACCGGTGTGATGGGCTCTTCAATGGGCGGTTTTATCAGCTTGTGTGCTTACTATGCTTATCCCCAGGTCTTCGGTAAAGCTGGGGTGGTGAGCCCTGCGTTTTGGTTTGCCGATGGCGCGATTTACGGCTTTGTGGAGGAAGCCCCCCAGGTGCCGGGCAGGCTCTACATGGACGTGGGTTACCGCGAGATCACCCTTTCGCATGTCAGCAGCCGCCGTTACCTCGAGGGTGTACGCCGAATGCACCGTTTGCTTAAGCAAAAAGGCTGGAAGCCTGGTCACGACTACCTTTACGTCGAAGATTGCGAAGGGGTCCACAACGAGGGCCACTGGGCGCGGCGTTTCCCCGACATGATGCGCTTCTTGTTCGGTAGCGGTATCGCCTAACGTACAGAGGCGGGTCGGTGTGAGGTTGGACTAAAATCGGCCATGCGGATTTTGGTGACACCGCTCAAGGGGGGTTGGGAAGACCACCACGGCCATCCACCTGGCGGCTTTTTTGCAGCTGCGCGGCCCGACCCTGCTGGTGGACGCCGACCCGGCGGGGGGGCTCCGGTCTGGGCGCGGCAAGGAACTGGACTGCCCTTTGCAGTCACAAGGCCCGAAGGGGCCAAGCCTAAGCGCCTTGCCCACGTGGTGATTGATACCGCCGGACACCCCCGCGCTCGAGGGGTCAGTCGAGGGCTTGGACGACCCTGGCTATGCGCCCAAGGGCTTCTTCCACCAGGTTCCGACCGGTAGCGAAGTTCAGCCGCAGCCAGCCTTCGTACTGGGGGCCGAAAATTTTGCCATCGTTGAGGCCGAGTTTGGCCTGCTCGAGCATCACCCTGTGGGCTTGCTTGCCCAAAGGGGTTGCCGTGAAATCAAACCAGGCCAGATAGGTGCCCTGCGGGGGTAGGTAGCCCACCTGTGGTAAACGTTGCTGCACGAAGGCTGTTATGAAGTCCCGGTTGCTCTGGAGGTATTGGCGCACCTCGTGCAGCCAGCCCTGCCCATGCTCGAGGGCCGCTCGCCAGGCAGCCATCGAGAGCACATTGGGGTGGCCGCCAATCCCCTTGCTGACGGCTGCCATTGCGGAGAGGATCTGCTTATTGTGGCTGATGGCTACCCCGCCGCCCAGCCCAGCGGTGTTGTAGGCCTTACAAGGCCCCGTTAGCGTGACCGTGCGCTGGGCTATCTCCGGGCTCAGTGAAGCAATGGGGATGTGTTGCCCATCGAAGATGAGGTCGGCCCAGAGTTCGTCCGACATCACCCACAGGCGGTGGCGCAGGGCAAAATCGGCCAGTTTTTCAAGCTCGTCGCGCCGAAAGACCCGTCCGGTGGGGTTTTGGGGGTTGCATAGCATCAGCAGGCGGGTACGCGGGGTCACGAGGTGCTCGAGCTGATCAAAATCAATCTCCCAGCCGCTGGGGGTGCGCAGCAGGGGGTTGTGTCGAGCGACCCGGTGGTGCTCGCTCAGGGCATTGAGGAACGGATGATAGACCGGAACTTGGGTAATCACCTCGTCGCCAGGGCTGCTAAGGGCTAGCACGCTGGCATAGATGGCCGGCACCACCGAGGTGGTGAGCAGTAGGTTCTCTGGGGTCAAGCGATCCAGACCATGCGAGCTCTGGTGCTGGATGATCCGCTCAAGAAGCTGCCCATCCCCGCTCATTTGGGGATAGCCCACCCGTTCTCTAAGCCGCTCGACAATGGCCTGGGTGATTGCGGGCGCAATCGGGAAGTCCATGTCGGCAACCCACATGGGCAGCACATCCTCGGGGAAAAAGTGCCATTTGCCGCTGTAGCCGTGGGGGTCGCGCAGGATGTGGGGCTTTAGGTTATCGAGCTGCATGCTTCAGTCTAAGGCGTGGAGCGGCGTGTGGCTGTCCGATTTTTTCTGGGTCGCTTGCTAGGGTGTGTATCCTTTGCCTGGAGCAAATCGGCGGCCTGCTTTGCCCAGGTTTTGAGGTTACCCGAGGGCATCCTGGCAGCCCTCAGCACCCTCC
>DAIUDO010000222.1:0-3314 GCA_036845585.1 Meiothermus sp.
AAGCCTTTGAGGCCATGCGCAAGGCCCTGGCCGAGGTGCGGGCCCAGTTTGGCCGTCACTATCCCCTCATCATCGGGGGTGAGAAAGTCCATACCCAGGCCACCGTCACCTCCACCAACCCTTCCAACCCCTCGGAGGTGATTGGGGTGAGCGCCAAGGCCGGTATCGCCGAGGCCGACGCCGCGCTGGACGCAGCCTGGCGAGCCTTCAAGAACTGGCGCGACTGGCCCCAGGAGCACCGCAGCCGGGTTCTGCTCAAGGCGGCCCAGATTATGAAACGCCGTCAGCGCGAGCTCGAGGCCTGGCTGGTTTACGAGATCGGCAAGAACTGGGTCGAGGCCGCCGCCGACGTGGCCGAGGCCATCGACTTCATCCGCTACTACGCCATCTCGGCCCTCAAGTACAAGGACGGTGCCCCGGTGGTGCCCTATCCGGGCGAGGATAACGAGGCCTTCTACATCCCGCTGGGGGTGGGGGTGGTGATTGCCCCCTGGAACTTTCCCCTGGCCATCCTGACGGGCATGACCGTGGCCCCCATTGCGGTCGGCAACTGCGTGGTCTCCAAGCCTGCCGAGGACACGGTGGTGATTGCCGCCAAGCTCTTTGAGATCCTGGAAGAGGCCGGTCTTCCGGCAGGGGTGGCCAACTTCTTGCCCGGTGAGGGGAGCGAGGTGGGGGCCTATCTGGTGCAGCACCCCCGCACGCGCTTCATCAACTTTACCGGCTCCCTCGAGGTGGGCCTCAAAATCAACGAGAGCGCGGCCAGACTTTCGCCAGGGCAGATCTGGCTCAAGCGGGTGTTCCTCGAGCTCGGGGGCAAGGACGGCCTGATTGTGGACGAGACCGCCGACCTTGCGGCGGCTGCCCAGGCCACCGTGCAGAGCGCTTTTGGCTTCCAGGGGCAGAAGTGCTCGGCGGCCTCGAGGCTGATTGTGGTGGACAAGATCCACGACCTGCTGATGGAGCAGGTTTTGCACCGCACCGAGGGTCTGATTGTGGGGCCAGCCGAAGAGAACCCCGATATGGGTCCGGTAGCCAGCGCCCAGCAAGAAAAAACCGTGCTCTCCTATATCGAGATTGGCCAGCAGGAGGGCAGGCTGGTGCTGGGGGGGCGGCGGCTCGAGGGCAGCGGTTTCTTTATCTCACCCACCGTTTTCGAGCAGGTGTCGCCCGATGCCCGGATTGCCCAGGAAGAAATCTTTGGCCCGGTGCTTTCCGTGATTCGGGTGCCCGACTTCGACACAGCCCTGGAAGTCGCCAACCAAACACGCTTTGGGCTAACCGGTGGGGTGTTTTCGCGCAAGCGCGAACGACTCGAGCGGGCTCGCCGCGAGTTCCACGTGGGCAATCTCTACTTCAACCGCAAGATTACCGGGGCGCTGGTGGGGGTGCAGCCCTTTGGGGGCTTCAACCTCTCGGGTACCGATACCAAAGCCGGTGGGCCGGATTACCTACTCAATTTTTTGCAGATGAAAAGCGTCACTGAACGGTTTTGAAACCGGACTTGGAAGATAGTACCTGATTCGGTTAGTTGGTTACGGTATGGTGGCATACCAACCCGACCGAAGTTATCCGCGTTGCGGTGGGCGCAGCCTGATTGCATCCACGGAACGCGATACCGCCTCTTGAATCCTGTGTAAGGACCGAAAACAGCCGGTGCAGGGGTCAAAACTCTTCATCTACCTCGTGCAGTCGTCTGGCCCAAAGGCTTTCGGGCCGGTGGTGCTCGCGCACTATCTGGGCCACCTCGGGGTCGAGGATGCGCATGGCCCCGTATTCGGCGTGGTAGCGACGAATCTGCCAGGCCCCGCGCCAGCCTCGGCTCAAGGGCTCGATGGGCACCTCGAGGTCGAAAAGGCTCGTCAGAATGCGCTCCAAGGGTCGGTAGGGCCTTAGGGCTTTGCCACAGTCGTGGAGCAGGGCTGCGCGTACAGCAAAACCAGGCGCATCGGGGTAGCGCTCCAGCAGCCGCTTAGCAACCCTGACCGCATGTTCGCGGTCCCGAACATCCATAGCCCGATACACCAGGGCTTCCTCGGTGTTTAGTTCGGCCAGGGCCCAGTCGTCGTCGGGTTTGGCTTGGGATTGGACAAACGCTTTGTAGAGTCGCTTGAGGCGTGACCACACCTTGTTATCCTACGACTTGGTGCAGCGTTGAATAAATTCGGGGGGCTGCCTCAAAATCCGTTGGGTGAACTTGTTAAACCCCATATGCTGCTCCCCAACTTAGGCTGCTAAACAGCCCTCCAGTAAATTTTCGACCTACTCAAGCGCAAGTGTGGCTGGAGTTGCGTTCGCTCAGGTACCACCAGCCGACGAATGCTGGGCCGAGGCATGGGTGTACAACGCCTAACGTTGATTTTGAGCGGCGGACGGAGGGGATTTTGTAATAGAGCATTTTCCACAAGCCACCCGGCTGGGTTTCTGGGTATTGGCTATGCATTTTTGTTTGTTTGCGAGGTGGCTACCGGAGTAAAGTATGCAAGGGAGGGAAACATGAATATTCGTGCTCTTACTGCCGAGTTTCTGGGAGTCTTCGCCTTGTGCTTTGTGGGGATTGGAGCCATTGCGGCCACCCAGGGCGGCGATTTGATCGCGCTGGCTCTGGCCCATGGGCTGGCTATTGGCCTTTCGGTGGTAGCCCTGGGGGCTGTTTCCGGTGGGCACTTCAATCCTGCTGTTACTTTTGCAATGCTGATTACCGGACGCATCACCCTGCTTGGTGCTCTGGGCTACTGGGTCGCCCAGCTGTTGGGTGGTCTGCTGGCGGCTTTTTTCATCGGGGCTATCTACGGTGGAACTGCTGTGGCCGACGGAACTCCGGTTCCGGGTGCTAACCACACGGCCATCCAGGCCCTCATGATGGAGATTTTCCTGACCTTCTTTCTGGTTTCGGTTATCTTTGGCTCGGCGGTTTTCAACAACTACAGCTTTGCCGGTTTGGCTATTGGTCTGGCCGTCACGATGGATATTCTGGCAGGCGGTGCTGTTTCGGGTGCGGCCATGAACCCGGCTCGAGCATTGGGTCCGGCCATCATCGGGGGTGAGTGGTCAGCCCACTGGGTTTACTGGGCTGGGCCTCTGGTCGGAGCAGGTCTGGCGGGTTTGCTGTACGACTTTTTATACGCCAAAAAGGCCGATGGCTAGTTCCGATGGGGTTGGCTATCGGCTTCCGGCAAGCGATACGGCCCGCTCGAGCACCGCATCAAACATGGCGGCGGTCAGTTTACCGGTATTGGTGTTTTGACGACTGACGTGGTACGAGCTCAAAAGGATTCGCTCCCCAATGGGGTGTTCGCTTCCGTGGGCAAACG
>DAIUDO010000223.1:0-3237 GCA_036845585.1 Meiothermus sp.
GTTCGCGGCAAACCCCTCTCGATGGGGGTTGTGTCTTCGATTAGTGCTGAGAGGCTTGCATGAAAACCGCCGAGATTCGCGAAAAGTTCCTCCAGTTCTTCCAGTACAAAGGCCACCTGCGCCTGCCCAGCTTTAGCGTGGTGCCCCAGGACGACCCCACCCTGCTCTTCATCAACGCCGGCATGACCCCCCTCAAGCCCTACTTTCTGGGTAAGAAGCCGGTTTTTCCCGGGCACGAGGGGGAGTGGTACCGGGTCACCACCTGCCAGAAGTCGGTGCGCACCGGGGATATCGAGAACGTGGGCCGCACCAACCGCCACCAGACCGTCTTCGAGATGCTGGGCAACTTCAGCTTCGGCGACTACTTCAAAAAAGAGGCCATCGAGTGGGCCTGGGAGTTCCTGACCGACCCAAAGTGGCTGGGCCTCGAGGCCGATCGCATTTACGTAACCATCTACAAGGACGACGACGAGGCCTTCGAGCACTGGACCCGGGTGGGCGTACCGCCGGAGCGCATCCACCGCTTCGACGCCGACGAAAACTTCTGGCCCCAGAACGCCCCCACCCAGGGCCCCAACGGCCCCTGCGGCCCGTGCAGCGAGATTTACTACGACCGGGGGCCCGCCTTTGGCAGCGATACCTGGGCCGACTACTACGAAACCCGAGACTCCAACCGCTTCGTAGAGATCTGGAACCTGGTTTTTCCGCAGTTCGACCGCAAGGACGGCGGTGTTCTGGAGCCTCTGCCTAAACCCAACATCGACACCGGGATGGGCCTTGCCCGGGTGGCCATGGTGCTCCAGGGCGTGACCGACTTTTACGAGACCGACGAGTTTCAACCCCTGATTGCCAAAATTATTGAGCTGACCGGCATCAGCTATGAAGGCCCCCGTTCGGTGGCCCACCGGGTCATCGCCGAACACGCCCGCGCCGTGACCTTCATCCTTTCCGACGGGGCCCACTTTGCCAACACCGGACGCGGCTACGTGGTGCGCCGCCTGCTGCGCCGGGCGGTGCGCTTTGGCTATCTGCTGGGCCTGCGTGAGCCCTTCATGTACAAGCTGGCCGAGGTAGTCGCCGAGGTGATGGGCGAGGTGTACCCCGAGACCCGGCAGAACCTGGAAAGCGTACAGAAACAGATCAAAATCGAGGAAGAGCAGTTCTTGCGCACCCTGGAAAGCGGCATCAAGCGCCTGGACGGGATGCTCTCTGGCCTCGAGCCCGGCGATACCCTTTCGGGCAAAGACGCCTTCACGCTCTACGACACCTACGGCTTCCCGCTCGACCTGACGCTAGAAATTGCCGACGAGCGCGGCATCAAGGTGGATACCGAGGGTTACGAGAAAGCCCTCCAGGAAGCTCAGGAGATCGCCCGTAGCAGCGCCGCTTTCGACAAGGAACTTTTCAAGCGTTCCAACGAGGCGCTGGCCGCCCTGGCCGCCGACTATGGCGGAACCAGTTTTGTGGGCTACGAGGACCTGCAAGCCCAGGCCCAGGTCAAGCTACTGCTGGTGGGCGAGCAAACCCTGCAAGAGGTGCCCGCCGGCACCGAGGTGCAGGTGGTGCTGAACAAGACCCCCTTCTACGCCGAGGGCGGCGGGCAGATAGGGGATGCCGGCATTCTGGAGTGGGAGGGCGGCTGGGCCAGGGTCTCGACCACCCAGAAAAACCCCGATGGCATCTACCTGCACCTGGCCCGCATTGAGGAGGGCACCCTGAAGTCGGGTACGGTGGTGCGGGCCCTGGTGGATATTCACCGGCGCGACACCGAGAAAAACCACACCGCCACCCACCTGCTGCACGCCGCGCTGCGGGCCGTGCTGGGCACCCATGTACAGCAAAAGGGCAGTTACGTAGGCCCCGACCGTCTGCGCTTCGACTTCAGCCAGTTTGAGCCCATCTCGGCGAAAGACCTGGCCCGGGTGGAGATGCTGGTCAACCGCTGGATCCAGGCCGACTTCCCCGTCAGCTATGCCTACAAGCCCCTCGAGGAGGCCCGCAAAGAAGGGGCCATGGCGCTGTTTGGCGAGAAATACGGCGACGTGGTGCGGGTGGTCAGTGTAGAGGGCCAAGTGGACAATATAGCCTCCAAAGAACTCTGTGGGGGCTGTCATGTGCGACGCACCGGCGAGATAGGGGCCTTTGTGATAGCGGCCGAGGAGTCGGTGGCGGCGGGTGTACGGCGCGTCGAGGCGCTCACCGGAACCGGGGCGATCACCTATATCCGGGAGGCCCTGGGACGCCTGAACCATCTGGCCCGCGAGCTGGGAACCTCCGCCGAAGCCCTGCCCGAACGGGTGGGCAGGCTACAGGACGAGCTGAGGGCTCGCGAGAAGGAAATCGAGAAGCTCAAGCTCGATCTGGCCCGCGCACAGTTGGGGGCCGGCTCGGCCCAGATGGCATCCAAAGAGGCCGGCGGTTACCGCTACCTGGCGGTCAAGCTCGAGGGCCTCGAGGCCGGAGCCTTGCGCGGCGCAGCCGATGAGCTCCTGGAAAAGCACTCGGTAGACCTGGTGGCGGTCGGCTCGGGACAAAGCCTGGTCATCAAAATTGACAAGGCTGCCCAGGACAAGGGGCTGGATGCCGGCGCGGTTATGAAGAAAGTCTCGGCCACTGCAGGTGGGCGCGGCGGCGGCAAAGGCGCGCTGGCCCAGGGCGGCGGCTTTGATCTGGACAAAGCCTTTGCAGCTCTGGAAGCGGCGCTGGCGTAGGGTGCTATTGCAACAGGTCCTTCCCTACCCTAGCGGCCTCACCCCGAGCCCTGTCCCTCCTGTACCAAACTAACCCACGTCGGGCATAAGAGGGAAGTTGGCGGCATGGGCTCATTTGCTCCGGCAAAAATAGCAGAATAATGGAAATAATGAAGTTGCTGGCACTGGACGTGGGCGAGGCCCGAATTGGCCTGGCGGTGGGCGAGACAGGCTCGCCCTGGGCTTTTGGCCGGGGCTATCTGGTGCGCAAGGACCTGGCCAGCGACCTGCAGGCCCTGGCCGATCTGGCCCAACGCGAACAGGCCGAGTGCTTTGTGGTCGGGCTGCCCCTGCGCACCGACGGCAGGCCCAGTGCCCAGGCCGAAAGGGTAAGGGTGCTGGTCGAGGCCATGCGCCAGAGGGGCCTGCGGGTCAAGCTGCTGGACGAGCGCTTTACCACCAAGCTGGGACAGAGCCGACTGCTAAACGCCCCCAAACGCATCCGACGGGAGAAGGGTAAGCTGGACGAAGCTGCAGCCATAGCGCT
>DAIUDO010000224.1:0-3234 GCA_036845585.1 Meiothermus sp.
GGACTCTTTAGCAGCTTGCAATTTTTTGTGACGCATTTCCAACACTAACCACAAAAAGTGATATATTGGAATACACGGAGGAACCCAGATGATTGCCGACCGCCCCAGGGATTTGTGGTTTGAGCTGGACAGCGAGGAGCGTCAGATTATCGGCGCTCTGCGGGATTTCTTGCAGACCGAGGTGGCCCCTACCGCAGCCGAGCGCGATGAGACAGGGGCGTTCCCGTTCGAAATCGTCAAAAAGCTGGGCGAGATGGGCGTGATGGGGGCCCAGGTGCCCGAACAGTATGGCGGGGCCGGGCTCTCGACCCGCATTTTTGCCCGAATTATCGAGGAAATTGCGGCGGTGGATGGTTCGCTGGCCCTTACGGTAGCCTCGCACAACAGCCTCTGTACCGGCCATATCCTGATTGCTGGCAGCGAACAGCAGAAGCGGCAGTACTTACCACGGCTTGCCTCGGCAGAGGTGCTGGGAGCCTGGGGGCTGACCGAACCGGGCAGCGGCTCGGATGCCGCCGCCATGCGCACCCGGGCCGACGAAACCTCCTCGGGCTGGGTGCTGAACGGCTCCAAGCAGTTCATCACCCAGGGGTCGGTAGCGGGCATCTATGTGGTCAACGCTCGTACCGATGCAGCACCCGGTGAGGAAAAGAAACACCTGGGGCTTTCAGCACTGGTGTTCGAAGCCCCCATTCAGGGCCTGCGCATCGGGCGTAAAGAGAAGAAACTGGGGCTGAACGCCTCCGACACCGCGCAAATCCTCTTCGAGGATGTGGTTCTTCTCAAAGAAGCCCTGCTGGGTGAGCGAGGCAAGGGCTTTTACGACGTGATGAAGGTGCTGGAAGGCGGACGCATCGGTATTGCTGCCATGGCGGTTGGGCTGGGGCGGGCGGCCCTGGAGTTTGCGGCCCGATATGCCCTACAGCGCGAGCAATTCGGTAAGCCCATCGCCGAGTTTCAGGCGGTTTCGCACAAGCTGGCCGACATGGCCACAGAGCTCGAAGCGGCTCGCCTGCTGTACCTCAAAGCCGCCGACCTGCGCGATGCCGGACGGCCTTTCGGCAACGCGGCGGCCCAGGCCAAGCTCTATGCCTCGGAGGTGGGCGTACGGGCCTGCGACGAGGCTATCCAGATTCTGGGCGGCTACGGCTACATCAAGGAGTATCCGGTCGAGCGCTACTGGCGCGATGCCCGCCTGACCCGTATTGGGGAGGGCACCAGCGAGGTTTTGAAGGTCATCATCGCTAAAAACCTGCTCGCACAGTACCGGTAGGGAAATCTGCTTTCACAGTAACGGTAGGGACACAGGGGTCAAAAATCGTCGGGGGCTTTCCGGCCCCCGCTTCCCTTGCTATCCTTTCCCCGTGTACGAGCTATTCAAACCCTGGCTGTTCCGCCAGGACCCCGAGGCCATTCACGACCGGGTGATGCGCGGCTTGGCCTGGCTGGGGTCCCTGGGACCAGGGTTGGAACTGGTGCGGCAACTCTGTGCAGTGCAGGACAAGCGCCTCGAGGTCACCGCCTTTGGCCTGCGGTTTCCCAATCCCATCGGGCTGGCCGCAGGCTTCGACAAAAACGCCATCGCGGTGCGGGCCTGGCCGGCGCTGGGCTTTGGACACGTGGAGATCGGGTCGGTCACGGCGCTGGCCCAGCCAGGCAACGACCGGCCCCGGCTATTTCGGCTGCCCGAAGACCAGGCGCTCATCAACCGTATGGGCTTCAATAACCAGGGTGCCGAGGCGGTGGCCGCCAGGCTGGAGCGCTTGCAGCAAACTTTTGGCAAACTCCCGGTTCCGCTGGGCATCAACCTGGGAAAGTCGAAGATCACACCCCTGGAAGAAGCCCCCCAGGATTATCTGCAAAGCCTGTCCAGGCTCTGGCCGTATGGCGACTACTTTGTCATCAATGTCAGCTCGCCCAACACACCGGGGTTACGGGCGCTGCAGGAAAAGGAAAGATTGCAAGAACTCTTATCGGCCATCACGGGTTTTACCCAGCATCGCAAGCCACTGCTGCTCAAGATCGCACCGGACCTGAGCTGGGAGCAGATAGACGAGGTGCTGACCCTGGTCGAGCAATACCGGCTTTCGGGCTTGATCGCGACCAACACCACCACTGGCCGCGATGGGCTCAACACGGCCATCGGCGAGGCCGGAGGACTTTCGGGAAAACCGCTGGGCAAGCGTTCGCTCGAGGTGCTCAAATACCTGCACCTCCAGCTTGGGAACCGTCTGCCGCTGGTTTCGGTAGGGGGTATTTTCAGCGCAGAGGACGTGTGGGAGCGGCTAACCAACGGTGCCACGCTGGTACAGGTCTACACCGGCTTGGTCTACGAGGGGCCATTCATGTTGAAAAGGCTGTGCAGGGGGTTGCTAGCAAGAATGCAGCTCGAGGGCATCGGGAGCCTCGAGGAGCTCAGGTCTCGATAGCCAGCAGCTCGTGAATTTCCTCGAGCCTCTCCTCGACTGCCCTCTCGCCATCGCGGATGGCCTGGCCCAGTTGCTGGAAGCTGAAAAGCCCTATGCCCTCGAGCCTGGGCCGCAAGACCAGGTCGGGGCGTGACACCGCCAGCTTGACCTCGGCCAGTCGGATCTGCATGATTTCGATAGCCCGGTACACATTCTGGATGGGGTTGGCATCAATACCCCGGCGGAAAATCTGCTCCCACCAGCTTTTCTTGTGTGGCTGCTCTCGTAATACCTCCAGTGGGGTCACATCCACGGCAATCACCCGCTCCGAGCCCAAAAAGCGCACCAGGTCTACGGGAATCTGGTTGAGAATGCCCCCATCCGCCAGCAGTTGGTGGCCCACCCAGATGGGGTTGATGGCCCCCGGATAGGCGATGGAGGCCCGGATGGCCTGGAATACATCGCCCTGACGAAAGTAGACCTCGGTTCCGGTAATCAGGTCGGTGGCGGTGATGCCAAAGGGAATCGGAAAGTCCTCGAGGCGAGCGGGAACATACGGCTCCAGCAGCTTGACCAGCTCGCTGAAGTTGAGCATATCGCTAAAGGGGTTGAGGTCCAGAAAACGCCAGATGGAGGTCTGGGACAAGAATGCCTCCACTTCGTCGGTGGAGTGCCCAGCGGCAAAAACCGCCCCCATCAGGCTGCCCATACTGGTCCCGGCAATGGCGCTGGGCTTCAGGCCCTCCCGCTCCAATACCCGCATCACGCCAATATGGGCATACCCCCTGGCTCCCCCACCCCCCAGCGCCAACCCAAAGCGTTTGAA
>DAIUDO010000225.1:0-3227 GCA_036845585.1 Meiothermus sp.
TCCTCCGGCACGATGACACCCTCGCCCACCGCCTGGGCGATGGCTTGACGAATCATCTCCAGCGATCCCAAAATAGGTTCTGTCATCTCAGTCTCCTTTCGGCACGGCCCTCGATTAGTCCTCTCCAAAGGGATCGGGGGCCGATGTGCCCATGCCCAGATTCGCCAGGGCGCGGCTCAATGGGTTGTCGCTCTGGCGCAGTTTTTCAATTAACTCTGCCTGGCTCTCGGCGGCCTTCAGGGCAGCCTGGGCCGGGGTCTCACGTTTCAGTTCGGCTTTAGGGCCGCGCAGCTCCAGGGTGATGGGCTCTGCGGGCTGCGCTTTGGCCAGGACGGCATCCTGTCGCCAGCTCGGGTTGAGGTACTGCTGGCGGAAGGCCTCGGCCTGGGCGAACAGTTCCTTGATGGCAGTTTTGTTCGCCCGGCGCTGCGTTTTGGCCTCCGGGGAAAGTGCATTTTCGGGGGCAGGGATGGCCTGGCCCAGCTCGAGCAAGCCCCCGTCGGGTTGGCGTATATATAGGTTAACGACCGCTTCCCCGGTGAGCGGGTGCTCGAACTCGGTAACTACCACCGTGCGGTTCTGGTAAAGCATCAGGCTGCCGTCGGGCAGGGTGTAGCGCTGGTTCTTCCAGCGAATCTCGCCGTTGCCGGTCACGGTGCGCTCCTCGCTCTCGGCGAAAATCTCCAGCAGGTCACGCAGGTTGTACTGGATCTGGGTCTCGGGCGGCACCTCCTGCAGGAACAGCTCGGCGCGGGTATAGCCTCCGGGCAGGATGCGGGCGTGGTAGTCGTTCTGGAGCCAGTTCAGGGCCTCCTGCTTGTACTCGTCTTCCAGTAGGAGGCGGTTACCCCGGCCCGGGTCGGCCTCGGGCGGGCAGCCCTTCTCCCACCAGGTGCGGGTGTTCTGGATGAGCCGGGCCAGCTCCCAGTCGTTGCGTTGGCTGGCGTCCTCGCCGGCGTAGCCGGGCAGGGTGCGCTCCCAGGCATGGAAGAGTTTGTGGAAGTTCTCCACCTTGCCCCGGGTGTGGCTCACCCAGGCCTGGGAAGTGCTGGTCTCAATGCCCAGGGTGGCCAGGCCGCGCTGGGTGGCCTCGGCGATGTAGGCTGAGCCGTTGTCGTGGTAGATGCGCTTGGGCTTGCCGAATATGTTCCACCCGCCCGGTTTGGGGAACAGCCCCAGGATCAGGAGGCGGGTGGTGGGGCGTCGGCTTTCCTCGCGGGAAAAGATCAGGGCGGGGATGGCGCCGGTGTAGTGGTCGATGCAGTCGTGGATGCGCAAGCGGAAGGCGCTGGGCTCGGTATCCTTGGGCCGGGCATAGCCCCACACAAGTACATCGCAGCGGGTCATGTCCATCTGCCACAGTTCGTTGGGGTGGGTGGCCACCACCGCGCCCGACCAGGTACGAATAAACTCCCGGCGCTCATCCTCATTCATCAATGCAGCCCGGGTGATGGGATTGGCCTCGAGGCGTTTGCGGATGTCCCGCACCCCCCGAACGCTGAATCGCCGCTCGTAGTTCCCGCGCTTATATATAAGGATGTCGGGGTTCGCTATCTGGAGCCAGCGGTGAATCATCCAGGCGCTGGCTTTGGGATGGTGTAGCCACAGGCTGGTGGTAGCCTCCACCAGCTCGGTAGGAATTTGCATCGAGCCCGTGTCAGCACGGTGCGATTTGAAGAATTTGCGGGCCGACATTTTGAGCCATGCATAAACGGTTTTTGTGGATACGCTCTCATGTTTTGCGAATGCCTCGATAATCGCAGTGCGCTCGCCGCGTCGGGCCTGGGCCAGCTGCTGTCGCAGTTGCTCAATGCGCTCCCACAAAGCTCGAACCTCTGGATCAATCCGGCGCAGGTCAGGGAGCAACGGCCGATTGGCCAGGGCGCTTGGGGTTGGTTCAGCGGTATATGGGGCGTCTGTATAGTGGACGATTGCCGTCGGAGATGGCAGGATTACGTCGGTTATGGGCTCCGGTTCAGGTAGAGGATTAACAGGGGGGCCCCAGATTTGCTCGATGGTGGCGGGATCGAAATAGATTTTGCCTCGTCCACCTGCTCTACCTACCACCCGCACCCATCGAGTCCGTGGATTAGCCTTTAGCCTCAGAACAGAGTCTGCCGACTTATCCCACGCCCGAGAAACTTCATCTGTGCAGACCCAATTTTCTGGTATTTGTACGTTACCAGCATTCATTATTTTCCGCCCGTGCGATATCTTCCATCTGGCTAATAAAGGCCGTTGTAGACATATCAAACCCACGCGCTATTTTCTGCACGATGTATAACGTTGGATCTGAACCCTTCTTCCCGCTCAGTAGCTCAGAAATGTACCCAGATGATACGCCAGCTTTACGTGCCAGATGAAGCGGACGCATTTTTCGCTCATCTAACAGCTGCCTGACGGTTTGGGCAAAAGCGGTTTGGTATACACGCATTTGCGTTTAATATAGTTTCTCATGTGGGAAAATGTCAACGCCATGAACAGTAGCCAAGGCAAAAAAGGTAGGCCGCGAAAGCATCCAGTTCTCAATGGGCCCTTTAATGACTTGATCTTTGATGCGATGCGCCGTGAGGGGATTGACACATTGGATAAGTTCGCTGACAAGCATGGCATTGGTCGAACCACCTTGCGTAACTTTGTTATGGGTAGACAATCCCCAATCGGTACGTGGGTAAAACCAGAACTTACCACGCTCATTAGGCTTTCCAAGGCATTGAACGTCCCGTTATTTTATTTGCTGGAGCGTCTTTATAACGATCTCGACCATGAAATTTATATGTTTCCCTCCGCACCAGTAGTTGGGTGGGTTGGAGCTGGGCCAGGTCAAGATGAAGCTATTAGTGAAGTGGCGCTTCCACTTCCCTTGGATAGCTTTCTAAAGGGAAGTTTTGTGGCATTTGCCGTTCGCGGAAACTCTATGTGCGCCGGAAGCAAGCCGATCTGCGATGGTGACTACATTATTGTCAACAAAAGTCTGTCTGTCAGTCCCGGCCAACGTGTGGTGGCACGCTTAAAGGATGGTAGCTATGTATGCAAGCTCTACCGCGTGGATCGTACTGGTCGTTATTTAGTTAGCACCAACCCTGACTATGAAAACGGGACTCCCTCCGTTATCCCTGCCAAAGACGTAGCCGAACTGGTTGGACCAGTTGTAGAAATCCGAAAACCGGAGTAAGTATCGAGGCCGGGCCCGGGGTGATCTCACCCCACCCCCAACCGCGCCAGCG
>DAIUDO010000226.1:0-3227 GCA_036845585.1 Meiothermus sp.
TCGAGGAAGGCCACGGGTTGCCTGGCCCTTCCGCCAGGCTGCTCTGCCTAAGCCCCTTCCAGCTACTGGCAAAGTTTTGGGGGAGGCCTCCTAGCGCAACCAGGGTCAGGGGACAAAGGTGGTTGAGTACAGGCATCCGTGCGGGCTCTGCCGAGTTGTCCAGACCATCGGTAAAGAGGTAAAAGGAT
This sequence comes from Meiothermus sp., assembly GCA_036845585.1. Lineage (GTDB taxonomy): Bacteria > Deinococcota > Deinococci > Deinococcales > Thermaceae > Meiothermus. Next base: position 189 of record DAIUDO010000226.1, read on the forward strand.
CGAGGTTCGCTACAAAGTTCGCCATAGACCTTGTTCAGGCTGCGGTAGATAAAGCTGGAGTTGCCCTCCGCCCGCAGGCTGCGAATATAGCGCAGCATCTCCTCGCGTTCACGCGGCAAAACAAACCTGGCCATGTCCTGGGGCTCTCCACTAAAGGGCACAATGCGAATTTCAGCTTCGTCGGCCACTCGTTCCGCAAAGCGTATCAACTCGCGCTGCACCTGCGGAAATATCACAGTGCGCCCATCTTCCCGCCCGATCATCGAAGCCGAAGTATCCACCAGAAACACATACTGCCGTGGAGCTGTACCTTGAGCAGAGGTAACCCCAGCCCACAGGGTCCACAAAACCAGCAAACCCCACACCAGTTGTCCGATTCCCATAGACTCCCCAATCCAATGCAAGCCCGCAGGCTTTTCTTACTTTATAACCGAGCAGCGCTAATCTAGGTTATGCCTAGCCCAAAGTCGCCGGGAACTCCTTGAATAGTCCCTTTTTCAGTCCAGGCAACCGTTCGAAGCAGCAACCGTGTGTTCTTTGGATTCAGTTGAGCCAACGGTTGCGCTGATAGGGGCAGCGGGCCATCTCAGGGCATTTACGTCTGCCCAGGCGCAGGGCAGTGATCTCGGCGGGGTTGAGGACATCCTTGCAGACCGTGCATTTCTCGGTTACCTTGCGCGGCACCATGCGCATTCCCAGAGGGCGCAAGCGGGCCAACCAGCGAGGGGGCAGTACCCCCCGCAGCACGCGAAAGAGGAAATAGACGACCAGGCCGAGGATGAGTGCGGCAATCAGAGAATCCATCCAGATAATTGTAGGCCACCTCGCCGGCTCAAAAGTATGCCTCCCTAATTGCGGCACCCGCCCTTGTGCTCTTGTGAAGGAAGGAGCATATTGGTCAAGTTTGGGGTTGATTTGGATTTATGTTTGCCCGTCTCGCCTTGCTGGTCACCCGTTACCCGGTTCAGGTCATTCTCGTCTGGGCTGTGCTGGTCTTGCTGGCGATTCCGGCAGCCCGGCTGGCCCCGCAAAACCTGGCTGCCAACGCCAGCGATGTGAAAAACAGCGAAGCCCAGAAGGTCACGCAGATCTACACCGAACAATTCGCACAAACCCCGATCGACCGTACGGTGCTGGTCAGCGAGTCTACGCTGCCTGCTAGCGACCCCCGTTTTCGGCAGGTGTACGATCAGCTCATCGCCAGAATAGAGCGCCTCGAGGGCGTGGTTCGTATAAGCCGCTACGATGTGCCCAGCCCGCTCCAGCAACAAAGCCGGGATGGCAAAATCACCGCTACCCTGCTGGACACGCGCCTGGAGAATGGCGAGGCGGTGATCGAGGCCCTGCGGCGCGAGGCCAGAACAGTGCAAACCCCGGAGATTCGTTTTTATGTAACGGGGGCCACTGCGGTCACCAAAGACTTTTTGTACCTGCTCGAGGCCGACGTCAAGCGCAGCGAACTGATGGCCCTGCCGCTGACCGGGTTGGTGCTGCTGTTGGCCTTCGGGGCCTTGGTGGCGACAGGGCTGCCCCTGATGGTGGGGGTGGTGGCCATTACAACGGGCCTGGCCGGCTTGTTTTTCCTCACCCAGTTTGGCGAGGTGAGCAGTTTTGCTCTCTCGGTTATCACAATGCTTTCGCTGGGGGCAGGCATCGACTATGCCCTGCTGATTGTGAGCCGTTTCCGCGAGGAACTGTCCAAGGGGCTCTCGGCGCGGGCGGCGGCGGCCCTGACCACCAAAACCGCTGGGCGATCGGTGGCCTTCAGCGGGCTGGTGGTGGCGATTGCCATGGGTTCGATGCTGGTGCCCGACCTGACCTTCATCCGCTCGATGGGGGTGGGTGGGGTGATGTCCATCACACTGACCGTGCTGGCTTCCATCACCCTGCTCCCGGCCATTCTGTCGCTGCTGGGGGAGCGGGTGAACTCGCCTCGTCGGCTGGCTTTCAAGCCCATCAGCAGCGGCAAGGTGAGCCCCTTCTGGGGTCGGTGGGCCGGTATCGTGATGCAGCACCCCTGGACGTGGTTGTTTCTGGTAGCGGGTTTGCTGTTGGCCCTGGCCTGGCCGGCCACCCAGATGAAGCTGGGCTATACCGGGGCTTTTGGACTGGCCCCCACGGTGGAGTCGCGCAAGGGCCTCGAGCTGATCCGAGGCCTCGAGCTCGGCGGGGCGCTGGATGCCTTCGAGATCCTGCTCGATTTGGGGCCGGAGGGCTTCACGTCCGAGAACCGGGCCCGCTGGCGCGACCTCGAGCAACGCCTATCGGCTTGGCCGGAGGTGCGGCTGGTGGTCTCGCCCTTCCTGGCCGGTCGCCTGGAGGGCCAGGGCGGTTTTGCCGAGCTGGTGGGCCTGACCAACCAGTACATCAGCCGGAACCGCCAGTATCTGCGCCTTACGGTGATTCCGAAGGATGCCGTCCAGGCCCCCCGTATCCCCGACTGGCACATCCGGCTGAAGGCGGAGGCGCAGAAGGTGGGGTTTCAGAGTGTGCTGCTGGGTGGCGCACCGATTGGCTCGATGGAGTTTACCCAGGCCCTGGTGGGAGCCATGCCAGCAGCCATCGGGACGGTTTTTGTAGCCACCTTTCTGCTGCTGGCGGTGGCCTTTCGCAGCCTGGTCATTCCCCTCAAGTCGATTCTGATGAACACCCTTACGGTAGCCGCGGCCTACGGTCTGATTACCCTGGTGTTTCAGGAGGGTTTTGCGGCCGGACTCATTGGCGCACCCACGGATGTGGGGGGGATTGATAGCTCGCTCCCGATCATGATGTTTGCGGTGATTTTTGGGCTTTCCATGGACTACGAGATCTTTTTGCTCTCCCGTGTCCAGGAGGCCCATCTGGCCGGGATGAACACCCACCAGGCGGTGCGCTATGCCCTTGAGCGCACTGCAGGCGTCATCACCAGTGCGGCCCTGATCATGATTATCGTATTTTCGGCTTTCATCCTGGGGCAAGTGGTGGCCAACAAGACCATTGGTCTGGGGCTGGCAGTGGCCGTGTTTCTCGATGCCACTCTGGTGCGGCTGGTGCTGGTGC
>DAIUDO010000227.1:0-1382 GCA_036845585.1 Meiothermus sp.
CACCGACAGCGGCAGATGAATCCTGTCCATGTCGGTATACTTGGGAGCATGACGGCTGAAGAAGCACTGAATCGGCTGCAAATCGGGGCGGTGGAGATCATTCCTCGAGAGGAACTGCTCAAGAAGCTACAAACCGGGAGAAGGCTGGTGGTCAAACTAGGACTCGACCCCACCAGGCCCGATATTCACATTGGGCACGCTGTGGTACTGCGCAAAATGCGGCAATTTCAGGAGTTAGGCCACAAGATCGTCATCATCATAGGCGACTTTACGGCTATGATTGGAGACCCCTCGGGTCGAAGCAAAACCCGCCCACCCCTGACGCTGGAGGAAACCCGGGCCAATGCCAAAAGCTATGTAGAGCAGGTCGGTAAAATCCTCATCACAGGCAACCCCGAGCGCTTCGAACTGCGCTACAACTCGGAGTGGCTGGAAAATCTGAACTTCAAGGAAGTCATCAGGCTGGCCTCCCAGCTTACGGTCGCGCAGATGTTGGAACGCGAAGACTTCAAAAAACGCTACACCGAAGGCACACCTATCTCGCTCCACGAGTTCCTCTACCCACTTGCCCAGGGCTACGACTCGGTGCCTATCGCCTGTGACGTGGAGATGGGTGGCACCGACCAGAAATTCAATCTGCTGGTAGGCCGGGAGGTTCAGGAGGCCTATGGCCTAGAAAAGCAGGTCGCCTTCATCATGCCGTTGCTGGTGGGTGGCGATGGGCAGAAAATGTCCAAGAGCTACGACAACTACATTGGCATCACAGAAGAGCCCAGCGAAATCTTTCGCAAGTTGATGAAAATTGAAGACCAGTACCTGCCCACCTACTTCGAGTTGTGCACCGACCTGGCTCCCGCGGAAATCGAAGAGGTGTTGCAGAAGGGTGGCCCGGTGGGAGCCCACCGTGTTCTGGCCTGGATCGTTACTCTGGCCTATGCTCACCCTCTTATTCCAGCCTCCATCGACCTGCAGCTCTACGAGCGAGCCGGTTTAGACTGGCGCAATGGCAGCTACCACCAGCCCAAAGGCCCACATGCCAGTGAGGATCCGCTTTTTATCAGGGCATACGAGGAAACCGCTGCCGCAGAGGTCCGTTACCGTGAGGTAGCCAAAGGAGGCATTCCCGACGAAATGCCGGCAGTCTTGCTGCAACCAAGTGAACTACCCAAGGGCACCCTCTCGGTGGTCCGGCTCTTTACACTGGCCGGTCTGACTGCTTCCAACGGCGAAGCCCGGCGGCTCATCGAACAAAGGGGTTTGCGCTTGGATGGTGAAATTCTGGCCGACCCCAGACTCGAGGTCGCACTCGATAGGCCGCGCGTACTCCAGCGGGGCAAAGACCGATTTGTGCGGGTGATACCGGATTCAAAACGATAATCATT
>DAIUDO010000227.1:1482-3204 GCA_036845585.1 Meiothermus sp.
ACCCTGTACCCAGCGAGACCCCGACTACCCCAACCCCTTGCGCCATCCGGCTGGCCGGGGTTTCGGTAAAGCTGGGAGAACGCGAGGTGCTCAAGGGGGTCAACCTCGAGATATGTAAAGGCGAGTTCATCGCTATCATTGGCCCGTCCGGCGGGGGCAAGAGCACCCTATTGAGGGTGGTCGCAGGTCTGCTTGGAGCCCAGCAGGGCACAGTAGAGGTACTTGGTCGGCCCGCAATGGTTTTTCAGGACTACCGGCTCTTGCCCTGGCGCACGGTTGAACAGAACATCCGGCTGCCCATTGAGCTGACCGGGCGGGGCCGAATCGAGACCCATCTAGGCATGAAGCCGTACCTGAAGCTATACCCCCACCAGCTCTCTGGAGGCATGAAGGCCCGGGTAGCCATCGCAAGGGCGCTGGCCCAGGACGCCGAGGTACTGCTGATGGACGAACCCTTTGCTGCCCTGGACGCCTTGGTTCGTGAGCGCTTCAACCTCGAGCTCAAACAACTTCACCAGCGCACTGGAAAAACCATCCTGTTCGTCACTCACAGCATCCGTGAGGCGGTTTACCTAGCCGACCGGGTGGTGGTGCTCACCGGCGGCAAAATTGACGCCGTACTGGATACCCGCAACGAAGGGCGCATCACCGCCTTTACCGATGGCCTCGAGGCCGAGTTGCGCCAACGGCTGGGGGTTGCCAATTCCACCTTCATCGAGCCGACACCCGCCCCACTGCGCCCGCCGTGGGAAGCCTTTGGCGTGGTGGGTCTGCTGGGGCTTTTTTTTCTGGCCTGGGGCGTTATGGCCGCGCGGGTTCCGGTATTCGTGCCCTCCCCCACCGCCGTAGGGACCGCGCTGCTGCAAAACACCGATACGTTGGTACATAGCGCCCTCCTCACGCTTCAAACAGCCGGAATGGGCATTTTGAGCTCGCTGCTGATTGGCTTACCCATCGGGTATGCGATGGGGCGTAAGCGTTCGCTGGAGCGCCTGCTATCACCTTTTATTGTGGCTTTTCAGGCTATACCCACCATCATCGTAGCTCCTCTGCTGATCATCTGGTTTGGCTACGGCCCGTCTTCCAAGGCCATCGTTGCGACGCTCATCTCAATCTTTCCAGTGATGGTTTCAACCATGGTCGGGGTACGCGAAGTAGACCGTACCTACCGTGAGGTTTTTCAAACCATTGGGGCCAGCAGCTGGGGTGTTTTCAGTAAACTCGAGTTCCCCGGAGCGCTTCCGGTCATTCTGGGTGGGCTAAGGCTGACCGTCTCGCTGGCCCTAATCGGGGCAGTAGTTGCAGAGTTTGTGCTTGGTGGAGGCGGGCTGGGGCATCTGGCCCAGACTGAGCAGCGCAACTTCAACTACGCCAACTCCTTTGCCGCAGTAGTTGTGACAGTACTGCTGGGCATCGGACTGTATGGTCTGGTGGCCTGGCTGGAAAGCTATGTGCTGCGCTACCGGCGGAAGTAGCAGCGGCCGACATCCCAGAACAGCGCTTTCGCAAGCCGAACCACGCAACCACAGGTTGCTCTACCGTTCCTGGATTGAGGCTAATTTTTGAATCCCAGAGCATTCCCCCCTCTCTAACGGTCGGCAAAACAAGCGTCTCCACTGGGTCGGATCAGCTCGTCACCATCCGGTGAAAACCAACCGAATCTGGTATTCAAGAGCCTCTGGCCAAGCGGTGTGTCTACCTCTAGGGGCACCCAATGGTCAT
>DAIUDO010000228.1:0-3181 GCA_036845585.1 Meiothermus sp.
GAGTTGGGATGGTACTGGGTAGCCGAGAGGCTGGAGCACTGGATTTTTGGGTTGCCGTAGAGGAAGGGGCCTATCTGCGCCTCGACGATCTGGTGTATGTGGAGTTTCGCCACCCCGATCCAAAAAGGGGTGACGAGAACGGCAATATCCGTTACTACGGTATGGTTGACCAGGTCATCAAGCTTTACGAGGGGAATCCGTTCGATACCGACGTATTCCTGGCTCAGCGCGACCTGTTGCCGGTCAGCCTATCGTATGCGGCCCACGTGCAGGTTACACGTCTCGTGCCTGAGGAGTACCTGCCGCCCAGCCCTGGTTCGCCGGTATTCTGGGCCCAGGAAGAAGCCCTCAGCATGGCCCTCTACTACGACAAAATGCTCGACCAGCGCCTGCCTGTGGGCATCTTGAAGAACGGCGAGGTAGCCTATGTCAACTTTGAGTTTCTGAACGGCTTCAAGGGCGGGCATATCAACATCTCGGGGATCTCGGGTGTTGCCGCCAAGACCAGCTACGCTACCTTTTTGCTGCACAGCGTTTTCCAGTCGTCGGCCAACCGCCATAGGGCCAATACCAAAGCCCTCATCTTCAACGTCAAGGGCGAAGATCTCTTCTACCTTGACAAAGACAACCGTGGTTTAGGGGCCGAGGCCAAGGAGGCTTACCAGAAGCTAGGGCTACCGGCGCAAGCCTTCAAGAGCGTGGCCTTTCTGGCCCCACCTCGAAAAACACCCGGCGAGGTCATGCCCGATGTGAGTCGCTTAGACGCCGCTACTTACCACTGGGATTTGGTTCAGTTTTGTCGGCAAGGGCTTCTGCCCTTCTTGTTTACCGACCGAGGCGCGATGAGCAACCTGGGTTTTCTGATAGACCAGGTAACCGAGCGGTTGCGTCGCCTGGTGGGCGATGAAAAAAACGGTCAGAAAGGACCGAGCCTGCTGGTGGAGGACTGGAGCGACGAGCTTTCGGTCATGGAAGCCCAGGTAACCTTCGCTGACCTGGGCAAACACAGGATTACCTCCTTCGCTCAGCTTGTCCGGTACATCAAGTTCAAACTTCTGGGTCCGGAATCCAGCGAGGATAACGATAAACCGAAAGGTGACCCTTTGTGGATAGCCCAACAGGCCAGGGGAACCCTCGAGGCCTTCGTACGAAGATTGCAGGCGGCCACCGGTAACGTGCAGCATCTGGTCCGCGGTGATAAACCGGGCAACCGGCCCAATCCGCTGGGAGGCCAGGCCCAGGTGAGCGTAGTGGATATTCACCAGCTAGCGGCCCAGGGACAGATGTTCGTGGTGGGCTCTATTTTACGCGAGGTGTTTGACCGCAAGGAACGCGGCGATTATCGGGGTCTGGTGTTTGTAGTCTTGGACGAGCTGAACAAGTATGCGCCTCGCGAAGGGGACAGCCCCATCAAGGATATCCTTCTGGACATAGCCGAGCGGGGGCGTAGCCTGGGCGTCATCCTGATCGGGGCCCAGCAGACTGCCTCTGAAGTGGAGAGCCGGGTGGTCGGCAACGCAGCCATCCGAGTGGTAGGCCGCCTCGATGCCGCCGAGGCCGAGCGACCTGAGTACCGTTACCTGCCGACCTCGTTCCGCCAGCGGGCCATGATTCTGCCGCAAGGAACCATGATTTTGCAGCAACCCGAAATTCCGGTACCGCTGCCCCTCACCTTCCCCCTGCCGGCCTGGGCCATGAAGCGGGACGAGGTTGCAGAGGAGGTATCTGCCGAAGCTCTCAAGAACCTGTTGGATTGATGTGAACGGAAGTAACTTGTTGGCCGTGCTCAACATGTATGCTCAGGGGTATTTCCCGCTGGGTTTACAGCACGGTATCGGCTGGTTTGACCAGCGGGCCTACGGTACACCCTACAGGGCCATAATGCCCCTAGACGAGCGTTTTCACATTCCCAAAAGTCTGAAGCGGGTGCTCAATGCACAGCGGTTTGAGGTGCGTATCAATAGCGATTTTGAGGGGGTGCTCGAGGGCTGTGCGACCCGCGGGGGATCGTTCAAGTGCGATACCTGGATCACGCCGGAGGTAGCCGAGCTCTACCTGGCCCTGCATCAGCACGGCTTTGCGCATAGCTTTGAAACCTGGCAGGGGGGCCAGCTGGCCGGGGGTATCTTGGGCGTTTCGCTGGGAGCTGCTTTTATCGGCGACAGCATGTTCTACCGGGTGCCCAATGCTTCCAAGGTGGCCATGGTGCTGCTGGTGGAGCATCTTCGCAGCAGGCATTATGAGTTGTTTGATGTACAGGTGCAAAACCCACACCTGGCTCGCTTTGGGGCCATCGAGGTGGAGCCTGGGGCGTTCTTGCGGCAACTCCGACAGGCTATCGGCAAACCGATTGTGTTTGTGGACTAGAGCGTTTTGGGAAGTGTGGAGCGACCTTATAAATTCTAAAAGCTGTCACGCGCCTTACCCCTGGGCGTCTGACCAGTGAAGCGTGTGATAGGGGCTCTAACGTTTTTTGGGCGGATCGTGCCCCGGCGCCCAGGCCGATGAGGCCGGACTTTGAGCGATCTGTGCGAAAAATCGACACTGCGGTGTATACGCCGACGACCCGTGCTTGGTGGGCGCAGCGCGGTATTGCACGATGACCCGCCAAAGTTTTTGACATGGATGGCGATCTTTTTGAATCCGAGGGGCTTCACCCAACGCTTCAATGATGGCTGTGCTTTTGGCTAGCGCTGAAAATGCAAGGTGTTCCCAGCCTGGTCTGTGTCTGTTTCAGCGTAGGATAATGAGCATGAGCCCTCGAGTCCATACCTTTTCGTTGGTTGCCCGAGACCCGGCCACCGGCGACCTTGGGATTGCGGTAGCCAGCAAGTTCCTCGCGGTGGGTTACATAGTGCCCTGGGCCAAGGCGGGTGTGGGCGCAGTGGCCACCCAGTCCTACGCTAACCCCGATTTTGGTTCGAAGGGCCTGGCGCTGATGGAAGCAGGCGCAGGCCCGGAGGATATTCTGGCTGTGTTTGCCCGCAGCGACCCCAACCTGGCAAAGCGGCAGTTCGGATATGTGTTGGCAAACGGCGAGAGCCTAAGCTATACCGGACAAGAGTGTCATGCCTGGGCAGGAGGACGGTGGGGGGCCAACTACGCCGCGCAGGGTAACCTGCTGACAGGTCCCGAGGTGGTGGAGACCCTCGAGCAGACCTTCTTGGGCCGTTCGGACCTA
>DAIUDO010000229.1:0-3138 GCA_036845585.1 Meiothermus sp.
GCACCGCTAGTCCCCCAGGTACTCGTAGGTATAGGGGCCGTCCAGGCCCAGCATGAGGTCCAGGTTCTGCACGGCCGCTCCCGAAGCCCCCTTGCCCAGGTTATCAAACCGCGCCACCAGCAGGGCCTGCTCCTGCTCGGGGTTCTCGAAGACGAACAGCTCGAGCAGGTTGGTGCCATTCAGGGCCTGGGGGTCGAGAACCGGGTGATGCTGGGCGTAGGTCTCCAGCGGCATCACGCGAACAAAACGCTGGCCCCGGTAACGCTGGGCCAGTGCTTCGTGCAGGTCTGCTCCCGTTACCCTTCTAGGCAGAGCCCACAAGTGCACGGGAATGAAATCGAGCATACCCTGGCGGAAGCGGGCTACCGCCGGGGTGAAGATGGGAGGCCGCTCCAGCCGGGCGTAGATCTGCATCTCGGGCAGGTGCTTGTGGGTAAGCTCGAGACCATAGGCCCGATAATCCCCGGCCAGGCGGTGCTCGCCCCGCCCTTCCATGGCCTCGATGAGCTGCCGCCCACCCCCGGAGTATCCCGAAATGGCACTCACCGAGGCTGCGAATCCGGTCGGCAGCAGGCCCGCATCGACCAGAGGCCGCAGCAGCGCAATCACTCCCGTAGGGTAGCAACCGGGGTTGGAAACAAAGCGGGCTTTGCGAACCAGCTCAGGCTGCTCTGGGGTCAGCTCGGGGAAGCCGTAAACCCAGCCCTCGGCCACTCGGTGCGCCGAACTGGCGTCCAGAATACGGGTATCAGGGTTTTCCAACATCCCTATTGCGGCTTTGGCAAGGTCGTCGTGTAGGCAGAGAATGGCAACATCCACCGAGTTCAGCAAGCGTTTGCGCTCAGCCGGATCCTTGCGTTTGGCGGGGTCAATCGAGATCAGTTGAAGGTCGCCGCGCGACTCCAGCCGGGCGAGAATCTGCAGACCGGTGGTACCGGCCTCCCCATCGATGAACACTCTGGGTTTTGGCATGAGCTTTCCTATTCCTGGTTCTGGCCGAGCAGATGGTACAGCAACGCCTTCTGCGCGTGCAGGCGGTTCTCGGCCTGGTCGAAGACCCGCGACTTGGTGTGAAAGGTGGCCTCCTCCACAACCTCTTCGCCATAGTGGGCTGGCAGGCAGTGCAAGAAAATTCCTTCGGGGTCAGTCAAACTTAACATTTCGGGGTTCACCTGAAAGCCAGCGAAGTCCTTTATTTTACGTTTTTGGCTGGCCTCGGCTTCCTGGCCCATCGAGACCCAGACATCGGTGTAGAGCACCTGGGCCCCCTGGGCGGCCGCACGGGGATCGTGGGTTAGGGTGATGTCGGCTCCCAGCTTCAGGGCTTCCGTGTAGATAACCGCGTTCGGTTCGTAACCTCGAGGGGTGGCAATGGTCAGTTTGACCCCCGAGAGCACCGCACACTGGATGTGGGCGTTGGCCATGTTGTTGCCGTCGCCGATGTAGGCCACCTTGAGCCCCCTGGTCTCTGGGAAGCTCTCCTCGATGGTCTGATAATCGGCCAGGAGCTGTACGGGATGCAGCAGATCGGAGAGGCCGTTGATCACCGGCTTGCTGGAGTAGCGGGCCAGCTCCTCTACGGTGGAGTGCAGGTAGACCCGGGCCATAATGGCGTCCACCCAGCGCTCGAGGTTCAAAGCGATGTCGCGCACAGGCTCGCGGGTACCCAGTCCAATCTCGGCATTGGTGAGGTTGAGGGCATGTCCACCCAGCTGGTTCATGGCGATTTCAAAGGTCGAACGGGTACGCAGGCTGGGTTTCTCAAAGATCATGGCCAGGGTCTGACCCTCGAGGGGACGCTGTCCTCTGAAGTCCCCTCGTTTCATGGCATGGGCCGTATCGAGGACCGCCCGGTACTCCTGCGGCGTCAAGTCGAGGTTGGAAAGAAAGTCGCGTCCTTTTAGGCTGGAAACGGGTGGTATTACTTCAACCACAAGAGCCTCCGCTTGATGCTGGTGTGCATAAACACACAGCCTAGGGTTAGATTATACGGCCTGTTGTAGTAACCTGGTTCGGGCTTGCAAACCAAAACACCATGGGTAGAGTCCGGGTCAGCAGCAGGTCGGCATTTTGGGCTTCCAAGTGAGCCTGGCAGGCCTTAGACCAGCGTTTCAAGCGCCAACTCAACCATCTGGTTGAAGGTTTCCTGGCGCTCCTGAGGAGTAGTTTTCTGGCGGGTGAGCAGGTGATCGCTAACGGTCAGGATGCACAGCGCCTGCACGCCAAACTTGGCAGCCAGGGTGTAAAGACCGGCCGCCTCCATCTCGACCGCCAGCACACCGAACCGAGCCCACCTCTGAAAGCTATCCGGCTCGTCGTTGTAGAAAAAATCCGACGAAAGCACATTCCCCACATGCACCGGCAGCCCCCTGGTCTGGGCATGGTCGTAGGCGCGGCGCATCAGTTCAAAGCTGGCGATGGGAGCAAAAGTCTGCCCAGGAAAGCGCGTATGGTTGATGGCCGAGTCGGTCGATGCAGCCTGGGCGATCACCAGATCGCGCAACCGCACGTGTTCCTGGATGGCCCCTGCGGTGCCTACCCGGATCAGGGTTTTGCAGCCGTAAAACTCTATCAGTTCGTGGATGTAGATGCTGGCCGAGGGGATACCCATCCCGGTGCCCTGCACGCTCACACGCTTGCCCTTGTAGGTTCCGGTGTAACCGAGCATGTTGCGCACCTGGTTGTAAAGCACCGGATTGTCCAGGAAATTCTCGGCGATATGCTTGGCTCGCAGGGGGTCGCCAGGCAGCAGTATGGCTTCTGCAACAGCGCCTGGGGGAGCAGAGATGTGCGGCGTCATACCTGTACTTTACGTGTGAAGCCTACCCAAGCACAACCGAGGCGGGCCCTAGGTCTCGTTGGAGTATCCATCGGACTGGCGCAAAATGGTCAACTCGAGTTGGGTGGGGTTTTGCGAGTGCAACCGGGCTGTCTGATAATCGACCAGGCCCTTGCGGTAGAGGGTCAGCAAGTTCTGGTCGAAGCTTTGGTAGCCCTCGAGGCCCTGCTCGCGCAGCACCTCGCGCAGGCGGTCGGTCTGGCTGGGCTGCTTCAAGGCCTCGCGGATACGCGGGGTAATGGGGATGACCTCCATCACCGGAAGGCGATCGCCATGGATGGTAGGCACCAGCCGCTGGT
>DAIUDO010000230.1:0-3069 GCA_036845585.1 Meiothermus sp.
CTGCCCTCGAAGCGCTCGATCAGATCTACCAGCCGCCGGGCCAGGCTGATGCCCCGGGTATGGATGCCCACGAAGCACAGCCCTTCGCTGCCCTTGTTCTTCTCGATGACCTCGTGGGCGATGCGGGTGAGGGCGCGGCGCACCTCGTCCTCGTTGAGCAGCTTAGATTTGAAGGTTATCTTTCTCTCCACTGCCCACCTCGAGGCCTGAAAAAAGCGCCCCAAATGGGCGCAGCGCTGGGTTTGTTTTTATTTTTACTCTTCATTGGCTCTCCTTCCCGACCTCACAGGATCGGCTTAAAGGTAGGGATCTAGCCCCAAAACATGCTAAAGGCCCAGAGTTCAACCGTCAACCATGGTTATCCCCCTTGGGTAAGCTGGCTGCCATTCTTTGGTGCGCACTACGCTAAACTAAGTGGCTTGGGATGTCGAAGGGTCGGGTACTGGCCGCCATGAGCGGGGGGGTGGACTCCTCGGTGGCTGCGGCTTTGCTCAAGGCCCAGGGCTACGAGGTCATCGGGGCCATGATGCGCTTCTGGCCCGACAACAAAAAGGACGACTGCTTCGAGACCTGCTGCTCGCCCGACGCGGCCTACGAGGCCCGGCGGGTGGCCGACATCCTCGGAATCCCCTTTTACCTGCTCGACTACCGCGAGGAGTTCGAAGAGAAGATCATTGCCCCCTTCATCGCCGGCTACCAGGCTGGCGAGACCCCCAACCCCTGCGTGAACTGCAACACCCGGGTGAAGTTCGACTCGCTCTTGAAGAAAGCCCGGATGCTGGGCTGCGACTACGTGGCCACCGGGCATTATGTCATCAACCACGAGGGCGGGTTGTACCGGGGAGACCCCCGAAAAGACCAGACCTATTTCCTGTGGGGTACCCCCAGGGAAGCCATTCCGCACCTGCTCTTTCCAGTAGGGCACCTACAAAAGCCGCAGGTGCGCGCCCTGGCCGAGCAGTACGGCCTGCCCACTGCCAGGAAGCCCGAGAGCCAGAACATCTGCTTTGTGCGAGGTGACCTTAGGGACTTCCTGGCCCAGCACATTGCGGCCCGCCCCGGCCCCCTGATCGACCTCGAGACCGGCCAGCAGATCGGCGAGCACGCCGGGGCGCAGTTCTACACCATCGGTCAGAAAAAGGGCCTGGGGCTTTGGAAAAGCCACCTCGAGCGCTACGTGGTGCAGGTCAACGCGGCGACCAACCAGGTCATCGTGGGGCCGCGCGAGGCTTGCTTGTGGGGGGGCCTCGAGGTGCGCGAGGTGAACCTGCTGGTAGAGGAGCTGCCGGAAAAAATCGAAGTCCAGGTGCGCTACCACACCCAGCCGGTGCCCGCCTGGGTAGAGGAAACCCGCTCGGGCCGGATGGTCATCCGGCTGGAACAGCCCCAGTTTGCCGTAACCCCGGGGCAGTCGGCGGTCTTCTACCAGGGCGACCGGCTCTTGGGCGGGGGTTTCATCGCCCGGCCTTTGTACAACGCCCTCGAGGCCGTCCGTTCTCTGAGCCTGGCCTGAGGCCGGTTTGCTTTTCCCCGGCTAGCTGGGTAGGCTCGAGGCGGGCTCATGTTGGTTTTCTTGGCATTTATCGGAAGCTTGGCCTTGCTGCTGTTCTCGGCTCGCCTGTTTACCGGGGCTGCTGAGCGCATTGGCCTGGCTTTGGGTATGTCTACCTTCATGGTCGGGGTGGTCATTGTGGGGGTGGGCACCTCGCTACCGGAGCTGGTCTCGGGGCTTTTTTCGGTTAGCCAGGGGGTCTCGGAGATTGTGAGTGGGAACGTGCTGGGAGCCAACGTTTCCAACCTGCTCCTTATTCTTGGGGCTAGCACGGTTTTCTCGGTGCTGCGTCCGGTATACCTGGGGGAAGCCTACATCGCCATCGACCTGCATTTTCTGGTGGGCTCGGCCTTTGTGCTGGGCGTGGTGATGTTCGATGGGGTGGTGGGTCGGGTGGAAGGACTCTGCTTGCTGGCTGTATACGCTGTTTATGTGGCTTATCTGCTCCGGGAAGGCAGCAGTGGGGGGGCGCGGGGCCAGGCAAAAACACCGGTGGGCGGGCTTGACCTGCTAAAGGTGGCCTTGAGTGCGGTCGGGATTTACTTTGGGGCCGATTGGACGGTGAGCAGTCTCCAGAGCCTGGCTGTGGGGCTGGGTGTTCCCACTGCGATTGTGGCTGTCACTGTTCTGGCCCTGGGCACGACCTTACCGGAGCTGGTGGTCAGCATCACGGCGGCGCGGCAGGGCAAGGCCTCGCTGGCGGTGGGCAACATCCTGGGCTCGTGCGTGTTCAATGGTCTGGTGGTGGTGGGGGCAGGGGCCCTGTACGGGACTGTTGAGGCACCGCCCGAGCTGACCGGGTTTGCTTTGCCGTTTTTGGTGGGGTCGTCACTCTTGTTTTATCTGCTGGTTCAAGACCGGCGCATCTCGAGCTGGGAGGGCATGCTTTTTTTGGTGATGTACGTGCTGTTTGTTCTCGAGGTTAGCGGACTGGCTTAGGGTTCATACCGGATTCAAACAGATAAGCTTCCCAAGCAAAAACCTCAGAGGCTAGGCTGTGTCGCGCGCGGCGCACCGAGAACCCCAGAACACACCCCACCCCCCCTACGGTTGGCCAAGGAAACGCCTCCCTTCCAAGGTGGCGGTATCACTCTCCGTTGATGCAACAAGCCGATATCGCGTTCCGCTACGCGGATAACTTCGGGGTGACGAACTGACCGAACCTGGTATCAAAGGTCGATGTCTGACCGAATAAACCGCGCAGGCCCTTTTTGCGCCGCGCCCGGCGCAAGGCAAAGGGTGAGCGGTTTGCCATCGGGAAGATGGCTGTGAGGGCATATAGTGCTCCGTGCCATGTAACAGAAAGCGGGCAGGGCCTGCCCTTGGGCAAGAGCGGTGAGGTTGCTCATGCTCGACGACCCCAGAAGCCCCCGGCTTTAGCTGTGGGGTAGGTCACGGTCTTTCGGGGACTCATGCTCAGCCGAAAAAAGCCCCTCCCGGATGGGGGAGGGGCTGGGGCCAGGGTCGCTTAATCGTCTGCGGCAGATCCTGCCGCCTCGGCCCGCTTCTTGCTGCTG
>DAIUDO010000231.1:0-3060 GCA_036845585.1 Meiothermus sp.
CTTCGCAGTGTTCGTAGCTTCTCCACCAATCCCATGCCCCTCTATCGCTGGCTCATTTACGGTGCGATAAGTACAGGAGCAGGAAGATGCAAATAGATGAGATAGCCACTCTGGAGGTTCCCCTCTTCCCCGACCGCCCCATCAGCGGGGCTGAGGCCGAGCAGTACCAAAAAGGAGGAACATAGTGCGCGTTGCGGTGTTTCCGAATACCCTCACCAGCGATCAGATCGAGGGGTGGTTGGCTCGAGGTCTTACGGTGGAACTCGACCGGGCCACCGTGGAGGCGAGCCTGCCCACCCCCAGGCCGGTGCGGCTGCCCGTCTATGAAGGCGAGCGGCCCCAGGGCGTTCTGGAAGGACGAGCGAAGACGGAGGAAAACGCCCTGGTCATCGAGGGTGTCTTACAGGAAGAAGCGGTGCGGGCCGCTGTTTCCTGGGAGGAGGTGGCCCGCCAGTTCGACCTGGCGGACACCCCGCTCTACCTGTGGCGGGCCCGGCGGCTCCCCGAGGAAAAGTGGGAGGCGTGGCGGGCCGATCTGGATCAGCTCGGCCTGGCGGACAAAGCCGTGCTGCTCGGAGACCCGGAGGGTGGCCCGCTCTGCCGGGCAGAACCCACCCAGGAGAACGCCTGGGCCTTCTGGCTGGCGGCCTGGCGGTTCGGAAGCCGGGTAGCCCTCGACCTGGGAATGCGGCGGGCGAGCCTCGAGCGGGCCTTCAGCGCGCTCAAAGAACGCCTGCCGCAGCTACCCGACAGCCTGCTAAAGCGCAGCCGGGAGGCTGAGGGCTGGGGGAAGGAAGAGCTGAAAGCACTCCGGGCAAAATAGGGGGCATCTTGCCCCCGTTTTCTATCCACATCTATCGCACAGGGGCAAGAAAGCTGCTGCGCGCTGGGGCCCACCCGGATTCTGCCCAGCACGCTGGCCACCAGGCCCAGGTGGCCCAGGTCGTAGACCTTCAGGTCAGGTTGGGCGCTCACCCCAAAATCCTAAGGCATGGAGGGAGGAGTGCGGAATGTCGGTTTAAGACAGTCTCTCAGATCAGACTATCGGAAGACCTGGGTGATTCGGGTAGGGGAACCTATCGGAAGAGTTGGGTGGTTTATTCCGAGGCACTTGACGTATAGCTGTCCTGAAGGGAACAAACCTCGCTCGCCAGGGCGGCGAGTTAACCGAAAACCAGACTATCGGAAGACTTGGGTGATTCGGGGCTTAAACTATCGGAAGAGTTGGGTGATTGCAGGAGGATCCCTATCGGAATACTTGGGTGATCGCTATCGGAAGACTTGGGTGATTGGGAGCCCGGAGTATCGGAAGACTTGGGTGAATCGGGACTTAAACTATCGGAAGAGTTGGGTGAAACTATCGGAAGAGTTGGGTGGAAAAGTTAGGATTTAGCCCTCCAGCACGCACGCGACTCCCCTCCCTGTTGTTGACAATCAATTTTTTAATTCTTTTTAAAGAACTTAAAACAACAACAGGGCCGCCGCGGCGGTGCGGTAAACTTCAGTCTAGATGACCAGTGATTCGCTGCTTGCTCGACGTGAACGTGAGATAACCTCTCATATCGACGAAGGCAACATCGCCTTTCTCGGCCTGATCAGCGTGCAAGAGCGTATTCCGGAGGGTTTTACCCGCTGGGATCTCGAGTTTGACCTCCAGGGTCGCCGGGCGTCGATCACCTGCCGCGCCAACCCCGATTACGGCGGGGTACCGCACGGTCTGGACAACGACGTCAGCCTTGCGGTGCTGGTGCTCTACCAGCGCTTCGGCTGCCCGGCCGACGGGGTTATTGTGACCACGGCGTACCAGTTGCTCAAGCTGATGGGTCTCGACACCAGCGGCTACTACTACAAGGCCCTGGAGCGCAGCCTCGGGCGACTGACCCACACCACCTATACCGCCCGCGAGGCCTGGCGGGAGGATGGGCGGTGGGAGAGCAAGCAGTTCCGCTACCTTGAGAAGGTCTACGCTACCGGGATGGGAGAGGGCCTCGACAACAAGACCGTGCTCAAGATCGAACTGGGTAAGGAGATCGCCGCCAGCGTGAGAGCCCGCTATATCAAGCCGCTGGACCTCGAGCTTTTGGCCAGCCTCAAGCGGCCCCCTACCCGCGGTCTCTACCGACTGCTCGACGGGCGCCGCTTTGCCGAGGGGGGGACGGCGGTGCGCACTTTCGAGGTAGGGCTCCTCGAGTGGGCTGACGTGTGTAAAATTCTCGACAAGCGGCCGGAGAAGATCCGCCGCACGCTGCAAGGCGCGCACGAGGAGCTCATCCAGCACGGTTATCTTGAAGCCGTGGAGTACGTGGGTCGGGGCAAGAACCAGCGCATCCGCTACCACTTCGCCCCCCTGGCCCAGGTGCCGGATCCGGCCGGGGTGGAGCTGCTACTCGCGCAGGGGCTGTCGCTTTCGGTGGCTCAGCGCTACGCCCGCGAGTATGACCTCGAGCACCTGCGCGCCCGGGTGGCCCTGTACACCGCGATCCTCGAGCAGGGCTACCGGCCGCGCAACCGCCTGGGCTTTTTGGTGGACGTGATCAGGGATACCCAGGGCAAATACGCCAATCCCGAGGGCTTTGTATCCAGGCAGGCCAGACCTGCCACCCGGGGCCGCGCTGCCGCGCAGGAAGGTGGCGAGGGGGAGGCCGAAGCGCTGGCTGCCTGGGAGGCTATGTCCTCCGAAGAACGCATGAGCCACCTCAAGACGGTGTGTGGGATGGTCTTCAAGCGCCATTTCACCCCGCGTGATTTCGAGCTGCTGTTCGAGGCCCTTGACGAGGGGCGCCTGGAGGCTGAAGCCTTCTACCGCGAGTTGCTGGCCCACTCCGCCCCACGCAAGGCGGCTGCGCTGGCGGCGCGGCTGCGGACGGGGTTCGAGGGCTAACGGTACGATGCCACAGGCGTGCTGGTCATTCCGGCGTAACGATTCCCCTGACTTTTAGTCAAGGGAATCATTACAGTGAACTAAGCATCTCCCCATCAGATTTTTACCTCTACAGCCCCCAGTAGATCTAAGAGACTGTCTTAAAACTTTCCCAGACGATATAATCGAGCATGAATAGT
>DAIUDO010000232.1:0-3042 GCA_036845585.1 Meiothermus sp.
GCCCCTGGCCCGAAGCGCCTGGATCTCGGCCTCGGTGGTTTGCCAGGGCAGGTCGTGCTTGTTGATTAGCAGGATGAAGGGTACCGGGCCCAGCACGTCCTGGGCGCGTTGTTGAATTTCCTGGGCGACCTCCAGGGTCTCGGCGCGGGTACCGTCCGCTACCAGAAGGTAGCCCGAGCTGCCGCGCAGATAAAAGGGCTGTACCCGCTGGAACCGGTCTTCGCCGTAAAGATCCCAGAGGACCAGGCTGACCTCCTGGGTACCGACCTCGAGGACCTTCTTGTCGATCTTGACCCCTAGGGTGGTCTGGTACTTTTCGGAAAAAATGCTATGCACGTACCTTGCGACCAGGCTGGTCTTGCCCACAGCGAAAGCCCCCAACATGCAGATTTTTTTTTGAATCACGTATCGGCCCCCTGGTTTCGCAAGTCCATCCAAGCCGTGCCTGATTTGCAGCCAGTGCGAACGCAGTCTAAGCTGAATGGCGGCCAAGACGCAAGGGGCTGAGGCCAGAGGGCTTTTGGCCCAGGGCTGGGATTGGGTGGATTCTGCGCAAGTCCATAAGGGCTTTTAGGGGGCGGGCTCGAGGGTGAGCTGGGTGGTATCGAGGGTCTGGACACCCAGCAATGGGGCCAGGTTGCGCAGCCGGCTGAGCCAGGCCCAGGTGCTGCGTCCCGAGACCACCAGAACCCCGTCTTGCCAGGCCAGCCGTACCGTAGAAGGGGTATCCATACGCTCCTGGATTCGCTTCAGCACGATTTCGGGTTCGAGCGACTGGTAGGGTTGCCAGGTGGCCCGAAGCTGCTCGGATCGCAGGGGCAGGCCCTCCGCCAGGCTGCTGGGGTCGGCGGCCAGAGGGTCGCGCAAGCCGCGCAGCTCGTAGCGGCGAGGAGCCTCGGTGACCACCAGGCCGGGGGTGCGGCGCAGTCGCTCGAGGTAGGTTTGCCAGGCCCGCTCGGCCTGGAAATTATTCCACCCCCACCAGCCCAGGCCAGCCAGCAGCAGCCCCATCGCGAGCAACACAGGGTAGGGCCGGCTCTCTGAATGTTTGTAGCGGGCATCCAGCAGGGCTTGTAGGATGGGTTCCGCGTCGGCCAACGCCCCACTTTGGCCGGAAAACTGCCTCAACTCGGTAGCAAATCGGAGGTGAATTTCCGAGAGCGCGTCTTGCAGGCGCTCCGATAGGTCCAGGGGTGGGGAGCCACGTACCACCACAGCCAACGCCGCCTGAGGACCCTGTTCAACGACCAGCACCCGATCACCGAAATTCACTGTGTTCAGGCCCGCCTGGGGGTCGAAGGAGTCACGCACAAAGTCTCCGATGGCGGTGAGCATGGCCGAGACCATGCTCCCGTCTTGCACCTGGACCCCTTCAGCCACCGGATGGGCCAGCAACAGGCCGCTCTCACGGTGGATGAGCAAAACCTGTTCTACACGGTATTGAAGGGTATGCGAAAGCACCACCTCGGCGAAGCTCTTGCCGGTGGAGAGGGCCTCGAGCCGCCAGCGCAGCCCGCGGAGACTGAACACCTGCTCCAAGGTCTGGTTGAGGCTCTGGATGGTGGAAGAAAAGAGGCCAGCTACCACCCGGCGGATGGCGGGCACCAGCACCGGGAACAGAAGGTCCACCAGCAACCGGGGGTTGCGCCGCACCAACTGCACAAAGGTTTCCTCGATGATGGAATTCAGGGCATAATGCACCGATTTATCGGTTTTAGCGCGGCGAATCAGGGCTTCCGGTAGCACCTCGGAAACCTGCACTTCCCAGCGGGCAGGGTCTTGCAAGGACTCCAAGGCCTGCCGCTCGGGCGCCAGCAGAAGGCGCCGCAGGGCCTCGAGGTCGTCGGGTGGCTTGGGCTCGGTCTGGGGCATGGCGGATAGCGCTGGGAAAGCAACAAAACGTATAGGGGGTGCTGGCTTTCTCTTTTGCGCCCTTCCCCTCTTCAGTCTTTGCGGAGCTGGTCAGCCAGGCTGGCCAGTAGATCGGCCAGGGTTTTTCGGTCGGCCTTGTTTGAGCGTAACTCGTCGATCGCGTTCTGCAGGTGTGTGCCCAGCTGGTCAAGCCTTTTGCCCAGATCTTTGAGGTCGCCGCGCAGCTCTTTGACCTGGGAGGCCAGCCGCTCCTCGAGGTGGTCCACGGCTGCGTCTAGGTTTCCCTGCAATGAGTTGTCGGCTATCTGACGTTCCTCGGCCTCCTGCTGCAAGCGGCGGGTCAACTGGCTTTCCAGAGCTGCGATGCGCTCGTGCAGGGCCTGGTTCATCTGGTCGGCCCCGGTCTGTAGCCGCTGCTCGAGGTTCAGTAGCTTCTGCTCCAGGGACTGTACCTGAGCCCCGAAGAGGATGCTCCGGATTTGCTCGAGGTGGGCATCAGGGTTCTCAGCAGACACAGGCTCTTCGGCTACCCCATGTTTCGACATAATAATACCATACCACAAGGTATTTTTTGTTCCGCATATCAATCCAGCCTGCCGCCTGAAGGGGACTCCCTATACACTTTATCCGGCCGGCCCGACGCGTTTCGGAGTCTCCGAGTAGCTCCACAGTGTAGATGGTTTATACCGGATTCAAAAGGATAATCTTCCCACCCAGGGGCGGTATCGCCCTCCACCGATGCAGTAGACCGGTATCGCCTTCCCGTAATGCAATAAATCGGTATTGCGGTTCATTGGAGCAATACAGCTGTATCACCCTCCGCTACGTGGACAACTTCGGTCGATCACATCTGCGCCGCGCCCTGGCGTGGCGTAGCCACCATGCGGTTACGAACTAACTGAAGCCGGCATTACGTACAGGACGTGCCTGCGGCGATCGCGTTTGGCATAAAAAACTGTTACTGGCTGCCCGGTCTTTCCCAGGACCGCGTTAAGGGGCAAAATAGGAGGGGAATGCAAACTGCGGTAACAGCGCCCGCCTCCCAGAACCTGGCCCGCGTTGCCCAGGGCACACAGGTGCTAATGCGGGGTTTGCTGTTTACCCCCTCCATCCCACGCTACGCAGCAGCCAAGCTGCTGGGCAAACGTTTCCCACCCAGGGCGCTTTCGC
>DAIUDO010000233.1:0-1239 GCA_036845585.1 Meiothermus sp.
CCGAGGGGTGGAGGTTCACCAGATCCCACCCCCCGGCCAGGGTCTCGCTGCCTTGATAGCCCTGAAGATACTGGAAGACCTGGAAATCGCAAAATACCCGCGCGACTCGGTGGAGAGCTTTCATCTGCAGATTGAGGCCATGAAGCTGGCCTTTGCCGATGTGCAGAGATATGTGGCCGACCCCCGGTTCATGACGGTTTCGACTGCCGAGCTGCTCGACCCCGCCTATCTGTCCCGGCGCCGCAGGCTGATCGAAGAGCGGGCCCAGGCCGTACAGGCAGGGGCTCCCAGAGGGGGCACCGTGTACCTGTGTACCGCTGATGGCGAGTTGCAGGTCTCCTTCATCCAGTCCAACTACATGGGGTTCGGTGCGGGCATCGTGGTAGACGGCACCGGCATCTCGCTGCAGAACCGTGGGGCCGGTTTTGTTCTAGAGGAGGGGCACCCCAACCAGTACGCGCCGGCCAAGAAGCCCTTTCACACCATCATCCCTGGCTTCCTTACCCGCGACGGCAAACCCCTAGGGCCTTTTGGCGTGATGGGCGGGCACATGCAGCCGCAGGGCCACCTGCAAGTGGTGGTCAACCTCGAGGATTACGGCCTGAACCCCCAGGCCGCCCTGGATGCGCTGCGCTGGCAGTGGATGCGCGGCCTGCAGGTCGAACTCGAGGCCGGCGTGCCCCTCCATCTGGCCCATGGCTTAAAGGAGCGCGGTCACGACGTGGTGATACAGTCCGAGTGGGCCTCTTTTGGCCGGGGCCAGATCATCTTGAAGCCTGCCGAGGCCTTCCTGGCTGCGACCGAGCCCCGTGCCGACGGCACCGCCCTGGCCTGGTAAACCGCGCTAGTCCTCGTCCTCGAGCCGGAACCCCACCAGCAGCGTGACCTGGTAGGTGTTGACGTAGCCGTCGGTCAGGCTGCCGCGGATCTCCTTGACCTCGAACCAGTCGAGGTTGCGCAGGGTTCTGCGGGCCCGCGCCAGGGCCACCTTGATGGCCTCCTCGAGGCTCTCCGAACTGCTGCCGACCAGCTCCACCTTCTTGTAGACCTTGCTCATCTGGGGCCTCCTTGTCCTTCAGGCTAACCCCTGCCGGTGGGGATAAATGGCCCCTAGCGGCAGTAGTGGATGGTGCCCTCGAGCTCCAGCCGCCTAGCCCGGCCCTCGGCCACCAGGTACTCCAGGTGCGCCAGCGTCTCCGACCAGGCAAAGCGCCGCTGGGCCAGGTTGAGCGGGCCGGG
>DAIUDO010000233.1:1339-2969 GCA_036845585.1 Meiothermus sp.
TGATCTCCGGCCAGCAGCACCCCATCCGACTCGCGCAGCAGCATGGCATGGCCATCGGCGTGGCCCGGTGTCCAGACCGCCCGGAATGGCATACCAGCTAGCATCAGGGACTGGCCGTCGGTGAAGGTATGGGGGTTTTGGGCTGGGTGCACCCGGCTGCGGGTTTTGGCCATTTCTTTGCCCAGGTCGGCCAGGTACTCATCCGTTACGCCGTGGCGATAAAACAGGGCCTGCCCTGCCTCGGTCATCTGTTCGGGCTGGGTCCAGAAGATGTGCCCACGCGCTTTTTCGACATCCAACATCCACACCTCGGCACCGTGCGCCTCGATCAGCCCGGCCAGGCCGTAGTGGTCGGGGTGATGGTGGGTGACCACCAGGCGCTCGAGGTCGCCAAAGCCCAAGCCGTGTTCCTGCAGCGCAGCCTCGAGGCTGCTCCTGGCCTCGGGGGTATCGAGGGCGCAGTCCACCAGCGCGGGGCCGTCGCTGGTGCCTGGGCTGGGTAACAGTAGGTAGCAGTTCACATACTTGAAGGGGTACGGGATGGGTACTGGGATGGCGTGGATTCCCGCGGCAACCTCGGAGGATAGGGTAGCCCGCTCCATACCAAGATTGTACCAAGTCAAAATAAATTTACCTTCAGGCTTTCGCCCAGAGGTTCGGGAGCGTTGCCTGAGATAATCGGCTGTTCTGGCTCAATGTACCCTGCTGGCTCGACAACAGGGGGGGCGATCATGGTACGATCAAATCCCGTGATAGTTTAGGCGCTCACCGATTGGAGCCGAGCGTTTGAAAAGGCAGGCAAATGGGACGTTGGATAGGGCCTATTCGACGCAGTGCGGGGGTTTTTTATGAAATACATTTTCGTCACGGGCGGTGTGGTCAGCAGTCTGGGCAAGGGCATTCTTACCTCGAGCCTGGGGGCGATTTTGCGGGGGCGGGGCTACCGGGTCACGGCCATCAAGATTGACCCCTACGTCAACGTGGATGCGGGCACCATGCGGCCTTATGAGCACGGGGAGGTTTTCGTCACCGGCGACGGGGCCGAGACCGACCTGGATATCGGCCACTACGAGCGTTTCCTGGATATAGACCTGTCCCGCGCCAACAACCTCACCACCGGCCAGGTCTACCTGTCGGTCATCCAGAAGGAGCGGCGCGGGGAGTACCTTTCCCAGACCGTGCAGGTCATTCCCCACATCACCGACGAGATCAAAGACCGCATCCGCCGTACCGCCCACGAGCAAAACGCCGAGATTGTGGTGGTGGAGGTGGGGGGCACGGTCGGCGACATCGAGAGCCTGCCCTTCCTGGAGGCCATCCGCCAGTTTCAGTTCGACGAAGAGGATCAAGATCTGATGTACCTGCACCTGACCCTGGTGCCCTACCTGGCCGCCTCGGAGGAGTTCAAGACCAAGCCCACCCAGCACTCGGTCTCCACCCTGCGCGGGGTGGGCATCCAGCCCGATGTGTTGGTGCTGCGCTCCGAGAAGCTGGTGCCTGAGGAGGTACGGAAAAAAGTGGCTCTGTTTACTAACGTACACGCCGGCGAGGTCTTCAGCAGCCCCACCGTACAGTACCTCTACGAGATGCCGCTGGTGCTCGAAGAGCAAGGGCTGGGCCGCGTGGTGGA
>DAIUDO010000234.1:0-2955 GCA_036845585.1 Meiothermus sp.
CGCCAACCGATGATCTGCCGCACGAAACCCTCGAGGCTGGCCAGGGGGACGCCACCTTTTTCGTACTCGGCCAGGGCTCGCTCCACCACCTCGGCAGGGTGCAGCAAACCCAGGTTGATGACCGGCGAAAGCAAAGAGTGGTTCATGCTCCAACTTTGCTCCACCAGAGCATCCTGGTAGGGGCCAAACTGAGCCAGCCGGTGAACCACAAAATCCTCGAGGGCCTCCAAAGCCTGCTTTCGCGTGACGGGCCAGTCGAAACCCTCGAGGCGGCCAAAGTGCCCAGCGAACTTTTCCCGCACGGTCTGCATAGCCTCCTGGGTGATTGCGTCGGGGGCAAAACGCAGCGGCGGAGGAGGCTGGTAACCCGGTGGAGGGACTTTTCGGTTTTCGATGTCATAGTTCCAGGCTCCGCCCACCGGCTGGCCCCCCTGCATTAGGTAGCCGGTACGCTGGCGCATGAAGCGGTAGAAGTACTCGAGGCGGTAGGTCCTTCGCCCCTTGGCCCAGTCATCGAAGTCTTTGGGCTGAATCATCCAGAGGGGGTTGGGTAGAAGCCGGTACTGGCCACCCAAACGTTCAATTAGGCCCTGTACCCGCTCGGCAAAGCCGTAGTCGGCAGGTTGCATCTGCAGAAGGGTCTCCCCCGGATGGGCAGATAGGAACTGCCGGAGGGCTTCTTCCAGGGTCTCGGCCTGGAGGTAGGTGACCTCGAGGCCCAGCTCGCGCAGTTCTTTGGCGAAGTGGCGCATGGCGCTGAAGAACAGCACCAGCTTCTGGGGGTGCATGGGCGGCGTGCGCCCCAGTTCGTAGGCTTCCACCAGCAACACCCGTTCAGGAGAAAGTCGTCGTATGGCGGCGTGATTGAGCTGGTCGCCAAGAACCCAGAGGGTCATAGGTCAAGCCCCTACCGAATCAGATCTTGCAGGTACCGAGCGATGGATTCAACCGCATGGCCGTGGCGGCTGGTCAGGATATCGAGATGGGTCAGGCCCGGCAGGATTCGAATGTCCACGCTGGAGTTGGGGAACACCTCCCCCACGCTGCGAAAACTGGCCACCTGGGGCAACAAACCCCGCCCCGCTCCCAGAGCCAGCACCGGGAAAGGCACCGGGCGAGGCCTCAGTTCGGGCATGGCTACATCGTAGGCCGAGATGTCCAAAAGCAGCCGGTATGGAAAGAACCACTCCGAGAAGCCGGTGGTGGGGTTGGCATACAGCGCGATAAACTCCAGCGGGTCGGTGGGCTCCCCGCTGTCTTGCCATTCCACCCGAGCGCCCCTAGGACCCCGGATGGTGTACACCACACTGCCCACGAAGAAGCTGAACAGGCTGATGCCCTCGCGTCCAGTTGAGCGCCCAACCGAGACCGCAAAGACGGGGGAAGCCGCGTAACGATCATCGACCCGGTACAGGGCTGCCGCCAGTCGGCTGCTGCGAAAGGAAGCCCAGCCGGACGGTGCATCGGCCTCTGGGTTCTGGGCGGCCATGAAGGCCTGGGCCTCGGCCTGGGCAAAGCCAACTGGATTCAGTCCGAAAGCGTTGATGTAGGGTGGGGCCTTGCCGGCCAGCAGGTCGTTCAGCCCAGGCAACCGCCCAAATCCCCCCTCGGTTCCTGCAAAATACTGCTCGCGGGTGAGCGGAACCAGTCGGGGAGCACCGTCCAGCAAAATGAGGCCGCTGATTTTGTCGGCCCGGTAAAGGGCAAACAACGAGGCCAGGCTAGCCCCCAGCGAGTGTCCGGCCAGCACCACCGGCCCGCTACGGCGGGCTTCATCCACCACCCCCTCGAGGTCGTCGAGGTGCACTTTCAGCCCCCAATCCTTTAGGAAGGGAAGGTCGGGCAACCGGTAGTTCTGGTAGTAGGCCCAGGGGTCGGGAGAGGTAAACCCCCGGCGGTCTTCAAGCCCATTGGCCCGCCGATCCCAGGCCCAGACCGCCCAGCCCGGCGCGGCCAGCACCAGCCTGCGGGCCAGGGCGTCGAAGTTGGTGGCCCCACCCAGAAAACCCGGCACCAAGACGACAGTGCCTCTGTGGTGACCCTGGGCTGGGTAGGCCAGGATGAAACTTTTATCCAGGGCCTCCCCTGCCGCCGTCGCGGCACCCGGAATGGCCCGGTACTCCGGCTGACCCGGCCAACGGGCGCTCTGGGCCAGCACAAAACCCAGCATCACCAAAATAGCCATGCAAGCACGCATAAGTTCTATGGTGCGGCTCTTGCAGGCTTCCGACTTGGCAGGGGAATACAAAAAGGCGGACCACAGCCCGCCTGTCGACCTTGCACTGGAGGTCCTACGGACTACCGAAGGTGTCCTCGACCACCACCACTTCCAGGGTCTCGCCAGCCAGCAGGCCCACCGCAAAAACGCTGTAGACCTTACCGCTCTCAAAGGCCACCCCGTCCAGGGGCAGGGCCACGGTGGTGGTGCCGGTAGGGCGCACCTCGAGGTTGTAGGCCGATGCCGGAACCGTGCCGTATCCGGAAATCTGGTTGAAGGCCAGGTTGCGGAACAAAACCGGCCCACCCTTGAGGGCCACATCCACGGCTGGCGCATCCGGCGAGGCATGCACAATGCGCACCTTAGCAACCCCCTCGGCTGGAGCTAGGCGATCCTCTACCAGCCGGGTCTTTAGGGTCGAGGCAGTGCCCAGGGCCATGACGGTGTAGTGCTTGCCGGCCTGTACCCGGATGGTCACATCGGCGATTTTGACAGGGTTCCGCCCGCTGGTCTGAACCGTTAGGGTCAGGCTGCCAGCCGGAACCGCCTCGTAGTAGGTCACGTCCTTGAAGCCCTGCGCCTCGAATACCTTGTTGCCCCCGCTGACGATGTCCACTGCCGGTGCATCGGGAACCAGGTGAGCAAAGCGAACAAACGCTGTGTTTGCACTCCCTTGAGCCAACGCGAACCCAAAGCCCAGTGCCAGAACCACTAGCCATTTTAACCATCGCATAGAA
>DAIUDO010000235.1:0-2953 GCA_036845585.1 Meiothermus sp.
TAAATCCCCTGGATGGGTGAGCCATGTTTGCTCTCCTATAATAGACAACCCCGCGATGATGCGGGGCAGTCTACATAAGATTCGCTACTACTGGCCGACGGTTGCGCTTGTCCGGTTTCCACCGGTGTAGGTTACGGTTACGCGGGTGGCATCTGAGGTGATTTGGCAGTCGGTAACAAAACCGGGCTTACCACCGGAGCCGTAGGTGGTGCCAGTGGTGCCAGTGGTGCCATAGGTATCTGCACACGGACCTGCTGCAACGGTGTTCGACGTGCTTTCGGCGATGAAAGCATTTGCTGCTTTGTACACGTTCTGAGCATAGGCCAGGGCGGCGCGGTCGGTGGCGGCCCGACGAGCGTTTAGCAGGTTGGGAATCAGCACAGCTGCCAGGATGCCGATGATAGCGATCACGATGAGGAGCTCAATGAGGGTGAAACCGGACTTCTTCATTTTCTTCTCCTAGGTTCCGCACCGGGATATTGGGTATGGGTGCGGTATGGGATAGTGCAGAGGGCTCAGGGCCGCATGGGAGCGGGCGTATTCCCGAACTCCACTGATTAGTATAGCCCATGGTTTTGCAAGGCTTGTGGAATTTGACCCAAAAAACTCCTCCTGTCGTTACGGCCGGGGATGAGCGGATTGGAGGACAGCTGGCATGTATTGGCCTGCGGCCTAGCCCGGGGGCGATTTGTGGGTCAACTCGCCGAAACCGAGGGTTTCATCGCCTATGCTGATCGGGATGAAGCGCTGGGTTTGGGTAGTGTTGCCGTTGGGAGTGGTGGCGGGGTTTTGGTTGTTGCAGCCAAAGGCTGCCGGGGTAGAGTACCTGCCTGCCGTGGCCCTACAGCAGCTGGATGGTCAGACGGTTCAACTGGCCGACTTTAAGGGCAGGCCGGTGGTGCTCAATGCCTGGGCTACCTGGTGCGGTCCCTGTCGCCGCGAGATGCCTCTGCTGGTGGAGGCGGCCCAGGCCAACCCCGGGGTGCATTTTGTTTTCTTGAATATCAGTGATGGCCCGGCGGCAGTGCGGGCCTTTGAGGACGAGCTCAACCTAAAAATTCCCAACGTTTTGCTCGATCCCGAGGCCAGGCTTAGCGACCCCCTCCGGATTCAGGGCTTGCCGGTAACGCTCTTCTATGATGCCGAGGGCCGGCTGGTCAAGCGGCATATCGGCGAGATTGACGCTGCGGAACTCGAGCGCTCACTCCAGGCATTCTGAGCAGCTCCCGTAGAGGACAATCTCGTGCCGCTCGGTTTGGAAGCCTCGGGGCAGCATGAACGAGAAGTCACCGGGGCAGCCCTCGAGCTCGAACACCTTGCCACAGCGGTTGCAGTGGAAGTGGTGGTGGTGTTTTTTGCCGGCCAGCTCGTAGCGCGGTGGCTCGCCCGGCAGCTCTACGGCCACCGCGCTGCCCTCGTCGACCAGCCCCTTGAGGGTGCGGTAGACGGTGGCGATGCCCATTCCCGGTACCTTGCGCCGGGCCGCCTCGAGGACTTCGCCGGGAGAGAGCGGGCGATTCAACTCGGTCATCACGGCCCGGATGGCCTGACGCTGGCGGGTGGATCGTTCCATACCGTTCAGCATAACAAACCGTCGGCTTGACAAAATGATAATGAGTTATCAATATAAGCAGACGCGAGGAGGTCTGACGATGCAAAAGGTAGCTTGGCTGGCTATGTGGATGGCGGGAGGGCTGGGTTGGGCCCTGGCCCAGGGCCTACCGGTAGCAGCAACAACCGGCTTTATAGCCGACATGGTCCGCAATGTGGGCGGCAGCCGGGTGGAGGTGGTGCAGGTGGTGCCAACGGGCAGCGATCCCCACAGCTTTGAACCGCGTCCTTCGGTGGTGCAGGCCATCGGCCGGGCTAGGGTGCTCTTTGCCAACGGGCTGATGCTCGAGCCATTCTTGCACAAGCTCGAGGCGCAGCTTCCGCGTACGGCCCGCGTGGTTGAACTGGCCGAGGGCATGCCCAACCTGATCGAAATCAACGACCATTCCGCCGAGACCCATGCGAGCAAAGAGCACGGATCCGGGGAGGCCCCTGTGAGCAAGGAGCACCGGCACGACCCCGGCGGGTACGACCCGCACCTCTGGCTCGACCCCACCTACGGCATTCGTTACGTGGAGAAAATCCGCGACACCCTGGCGGCGGTAGACCCAGCGGGGCGCTCCGTTTATACCCGGAACGCCTCCCGTTACATCGCCCAGATTCGTCAGGCTGATGCGGCTATACAGCGCTGCCTGGCCGGCATCCCACAAGCCCGGCGCAAGCTGGTCTCGCAGCACGAGGCGCTTTTGTACTTCAACCGTTACTACAAACTGAGAAGCATCGGGACTATTGCCGATTTTGCCGGACAGGAGCGCGGTCCGGCCAGCCTGGTCAAGCTGTCCAAGGCCATGAAGAAAGAGAACGTTAGGGTGATTTTTACCGAGCCGCAGTTCTCGCAGAGCCAGGCCAGAGCCCTGGCCGAGGCCACCGGCGCGCGGATTGCCCGCATCTACTCCGATGCCTTCGACCGCACGGTTAACACTTACCTCAAGCTCATCCAGGCCAATGGGCAGGCCATCTGCCAGGTCTTCCGCTAAGAGCCGGGAGAACTGGCTGGCTTCGATGCTCACAGAATGCCCGTGACCTCGAGCAGCAGCCTGGGAAGGTTTGTATGTCTGCTGGTCGGCGAAGAACATCCGGTTCAGGCAACCCCCTGACCGTGCAGTTCTGGCTGTGGGGCCAGGATGTCTTAAGCGGTGACCTGGTGGGGTACGGCTTTTATAAAGTGCCCCGCCCCTCTGTCAGGGGCTCGAGCATCTACCGCATGCGGGGGGTGGGGCTGCACTCGAGCGCGGCCTGGCTCGAGACCCTCGAGGGGGTTACGGTCTATGTCAGAGGCAGGGAGGGTTTCTTGTGGCTGGAGAGCCCCGATGGTCTGCCGGAGCTTCCCAGGCTGGGGAAC
>DAIUDO010000236.1:0-2939 GCA_036845585.1 Meiothermus sp.
AAGTTAGCCCAACCGCAGTGGCAGGTTCAAATACCCCAACAGCGTCGTGCTCGACGCAGTTAACTGTATTTGCTTTGAGCGGTTGCGCGATATGCCTGCACCAAGCACAGGCCAAAAGCCCCTGGGATGCAGGGCCGCTGGTTCGTGAAAACCGCCCTAACCAGCTACAGTCCGGCTTGCCAGGTAGGCCTCGAGGTGTTCGCGGAAGGCCTGCATAAGGGCTTTGCTGTAGGGCCCCACTTTGCCGTCGGCAACCAACCGGTCTTCGATCTGGGTGATGGGCATGACCTGCCGGGTGGCTCCGGTTAGCAGCACCTCGTCGGCGCTGAAGAGTTCTTCCAGGGTAAGGGGCCGCTCCACTACCGGCATTATGGGCCGTGCCACCTCGAGCAGGTGTTTGCGGGTGATGCCCGGCAGTACCCCCTCGCTGGCTGTGACCAGAACGCCATCCTTCACGATGAGCAGGCTGCTGCGCCCACCCTCATATACCCGCTGCCCATCGTGGTAGACCACCTCGGTGGCCCCCTCGGCCCGCGCCCGCTTGCTCAGTTTGACCGCTACCAGATAGTCGGTGCTCTTGGCCTGGGGCAGCTCGCGCACATTTTCGTGCAGGATGATTTTGCCGCCCTGCTCGTACAGGATGGGTGGGGGAGGCTTAACCTCGAGGGGTGCAATGATCAGGTTGGGCGTGCTGGGGGTGAAGGCGTCGGGGGAGTAACCTCCGGTGAGGAGCATCTGGATGCCGGCTTCCCGTAGCTCGTTCAGCCGAATGAGTTCGTGGATAAAGCCCTCGAGGGCAGGTCGGCTGTAGGGAAGCTCGAGTTCCAGCATCCGGGCGGTGTTTTCCAGGCGATCCAGATGGTCTTCCAGAAAAACTGGAATGCCTCGCACAATGCGAAAAAACTCAAAAGCCCCATAGCCCCGCCGCAGGCCCAGATCTGAGATGTGCAGGGTAGCCCGCTCGTGCTCGACAACGGTTCCATTGATGTTGGCGTATTTCATTGCTGTTCCTTCACCAGTGCCGCCGCTATCTGCGCTTTGCCCAGGCCCCCCTGGGCTACCTGCAGGGCGAGCGCGAAAAGTTCCTCCGCGTCTATAGTGGGGGAGATGCCGTTCAAATGCAAGAAAGTTAGGGCTGCCAGAACCGCTGTGCGCTTGTTGCCATCGGCAAAAGCATGGGCCTGGCTAATGTGAAACAGGTAGGCAGCTGCCTGGAGCGCGATCGTGGGGTGGAATAACGCTTCCCCAAGGCCGGCCTGAGGCTGGGCCAGGGCCGATTCCAGCTTGCCTGGGTCTAAAAGGCCGGGTTCCCCTCCGTCGAGTTCCAGGGCTAGGTCGTGCATCAGCAATACTTCCTCGAGGGTTAGCCAGCGGCTGGGTGCGCTCAAGGGCGGCCACCCCGGTCGTGCTCGGCCAGCCGCCTCAGGGTTTCGCGGTAGCGGGCTACCACGGTGCGAAGCGCCTGCTCGAAGGCCGGATCCAGCGGTTGGGGAGGCCGGATGAGCAGGCCTTGCTCGGTTGGTTCAACCTCGACCAGGTCCCCCGGCTTGAGGTTGTGTTGTGCCAGGAAATCCGGTGGTAAAGTGACGGCAGTGCTGTTTCCCAGCGTGATGAGGGTGCGTTTCACAGGCAGATTATAACACCGTATAAACATCGCTATGAAAGTCCGCATCGCCTCCGCCGGAACCGGCAAAACGGCCAGCCTGGTTTTGCGCTACCTCGAGCTCATCGCCTCGGGCACCCCCCTGCGCCGCATTGCGGGCGTGACCTTTACCCGCAAGGCCGCCGATGAACTGCGGGTGCGGGTAGGGGCAGCCGTCGAGGATGTGTT
The DNA here is from genome assembly GCA_036845585.1 of Meiothermus sp. Taxonomy (GTDB): domain Bacteria; phylum Deinococcota; class Deinococci; order Deinococcales; family Thermaceae; genus Meiothermus. The sequence goes on from DAIUDO010000236.1 coordinate 1,832, forward strand.
GCACAAGGGGCAGCACCTGGATTTTGTTGCCTCCTCGCAAACCCGCGGAGCTTTTCAGGAAGCAGCCCTCGAGATTGCCGGCGCAACCCTCAGCACCATCCACGGCTTCATGGGCCAGTGTTTGCGGCTGGCGGCCCCCACGCTGCATCTCGACCCCGACTTTTCCATGCTGGGCGACTGGGAGGCGGTGGCTTTGTTTGAGGAGGAGTGGAACACCCTGCGTTACCTGGCGCTCGATCCGGGCCATCTGCTGCACGGTGTGGCTACCGACGAGCTCACCGAACCCCTCCTGCACCTGTTCTCCAAGCGCTCCCTGGCTGAGGCCTTCGAGCCAGCCGAGGGAGAAGAAAACCAGCGCTTGCTGCGGGTGTACGAGGCTGTCTATACGGCCTACGAGGCCCGCCTGGGGGCCAACCTGCTTTCGCCCTCGGAGCTGGAGCGCAAGGCGCTTGATCTTACCCGCAATCCCCGTGCTTTGGGACGGGTGCTGGAGCGGGTGAAGGTGTTGCTGGTGGATGAATACCAGGACGTAAACCCCCTGCAGGGTGCTTTTTTTGCGGCCCTCGAGCGGGCTGGGCTCGAGGTCGAGGCGGTGGGTGACCCCAAACAGTCCATCTATGCCTTTCGCAATGCCGATGTGGCAGTGTTCCGCAAAGCCTTGCGGGAAGGCCAGCCCTTGCCCCCCCTGGCCCGTACCTACCGGCATAGCCGAACCCTGGTGCGCTTCCTGGACCGCCTAACCCAGACCCTGGCCCGAAGCAACTGGGGGTTTGGTCCCGAGGAGGCCCCTCCGGTTACGGGGGTGCGCTCCGAGACCGGGCGGCTGGAGGTTCACTGGGTGGTAGGGGAGGAGCCCCTGGACCATCTGCGGGCCTACGAGGCCGGGGTGCTGGCTCAGCGGCTTCAGGCCCTCTCACAGCAAACCCCTTACGGCCAGATGGCCGTGCTGGTGCGCTCTTATGGCAGCGTGCGTTTTCTGGAGGAGGCCTTTAGGCGAGCCCAGATTCCCTATGTGTTACTGCAAGGGCGCGGCTTCTACGAGCGGCAGGAGGTGCGCGACCTGTACCATGCTCTTCGGGCCGCACTCGACCCCAGGGGGCTCTCGCTG
>DAIUDO010000237.1:0-2913 GCA_036845585.1 Meiothermus sp.
CGTTGCCCTTGCTCGCAGGCTCTCAGGTAGACTGGGTGGAAAACCTCATGGGAGGCGGGTTCAGCGTGAACAACCCCAACGCTACCTCCTCCTGTGGCTGCGGCCACTCCTTCCGTACCGATGGCGCCAAAGCACCCGCGGGAGAGGGTAGTGGCGGTTGCTGCAGCAGTTGAACTCTTTTTTGGTCTTTGCCAAATCCTTCATGTCCCGCCAGCGAAGCAAGCGGGGTCTTACAAACAGGTGCTGGGCCCCCCGCTGATTGCACCTGACGCGTAGCTACGCTCAAATCCATCTCTCCACCAGCCTTGAGTGCGGCCCAGATGGCTTAGCCCATCCACCATTTGGTGGATGGGCCTCGCATTCAAGTGCTAAAGTACGGTCCAGATCTAGAAAACCTCTCAAGCGGTGCCCGGGTAGGGCTCATCAAGCCCTGCTTTGACGGGTGTTGCTGGATGGCTATAATAATAACGGCAAAATGCCATCGCAAATAAAAAGATTCTGCCTAGGCAGAATCCCAAAGGAGGCTAGATGAATCGTTTTAGCAAGGTTGCTGTACTCGGTCTAACCCTCGCGGTCGGTGCAGCGCTGGCTGGCCCTGCCGACAACAGCCTGGTGGTCGGGACCTCTCAGGAGCCAAGGGTGTTGGGGGGCGATTTCCTGAACGTGATATCCAACCAATCCATCAAGGTGGAGATCGAAAACTACCTCTTCTCACCCCTAATTGTGCAGAACCTGCGGGCCGAAAACGAGGCGGTGCTCGCAACCGAGGTGCCTACCCTGCAAAACCGCCGCCTGCGTGTAACCGATATTGGGGGGGGTAAGCGCCGCCTGGAGATCGACATCACCCTCAAGCCCAACCTCCGTTGGTCGGATGGCGACCCCCTCGACACCGACGACTTCGCTTTCTACTTCGAGGTAGGTAAGGCCAAGGGTATGGCGGTTAACAACCCCGATTACTGGGAGCGGGTCAACCTGCGGGTGCGCGACAAACAGAACATGACCGTTATCTTCGAGCCGGCCTACTACTACGACACATACGGCTCACCCATCGGCTATGCCCCGGTGCACCGCATGGGCCCCGAGTGGGAGCGGGTAAAGGCTGCCGCCGCGCCGCTTGACCCGAGCCGCGATGCCCAGCGCCTCAACGAGCTGTACCGCAACTTCTTCCAGCAGTTCAGCTCCAACCAGGCCATCAACGCGGGTCGTATGGTCTTCAGCGGGCCCTTCCGGGCCAACCGCTGGGTTTCCAACAGCTCCATTGAGCTGGTGCGCAACCCCAACTTCACCGCCATCGTGCCCCAGGGCGGGGCCGACAAGTACGTACAGCGGGTGGTCTACCGCATCATCCAGAACACCAACTCGCTGCTGGTGGCCATTCTGGGCGGCGGGATCGACGCTACCTCCACGGTAGGTATCTCCGCCGATCAGGCCCGTAGCAAACAGCTCACCAGCCGTGCTGCGGGTCGCTTTGACATCTGGGCCATCCCGGGTGCTATCTGGGAGCACATCGATGTTAACAAGTTCACCAACGTGCAGCGCGTGCGCGATCTGACCCTCGACGACAGGCGCACCCGCCAGGCTCTGCTCCATGCCATCAACCGCGACGCCTGGGTACAGGCTTTCTTCGACGGAGCCGAGCCGGTCTCGCACACCTGGGTGGCTCCCTCCAACCCGCTCTTCAACCCCAATGTACGCAAGTACGAGTACAACCCGGCCCGGGCCCGTGAGCTGCTGGCCCAGGTGGGCTGGCGACCTGGCCCCGACGGCATCCTTCAGCGCACTGTGGACGGCCGTACGGTTCGCTTCGAGATGGACTGGGTCACCACTGCCGGAAACGCCATCCGCGAGCGTACCCAGCAGCTCTTCATTGAGCAGTGGCGCCAGGTGGGCATTGCCGTCAAGACCGCCAACGCTCCCAGTGCGGTGGTCTTCGCCGACGACTTTATCCAGCGGGGCGAGGATGGCAAGTGGGTGTTCTTCATGTTCGCCTGGGTAAGCAGCCTGGCCGAGGACGGCAACCTCTTCCAGTTCAAGAACCTTAACACCGGGGCCCAGCTCGTGCCCAACAAGGAGAACAACTACGCCGGGCAGAACATCGGCAACTGGCGCAACGACGAGTTCGACCGCCTGACCAGCCAGGGTGTGCTCGAGTTCGATGAAGCCCGCCGCAAGCAGCTCTTTGCCCGGGCCCAGGAAATTTGGGCCGAAGAGCTGCCGGCCCTGCCCTTGCGCTTCCGCTCCAACTTCCTGGTGGTGCGCAACGGCCTGGTGAACTACGTTGCGGCAACCTACTCAGGTGGCAACGGCTATCCGGCCTGGAACTCCTGGGAGATTGGTTGGGCCAGCCGCGGGGCCGTCAAGCGCCACGATCAGGCTCAGGCCGGTGGAATCGCCATCAAGTAATACCAAGCCACACGCAGTAAAGCCAGGGGCTGGCCCCCTGGCTTTTCCTGTGTCTGGGTTGTGTTTATGCCAGATTCAAAAAGATTGTCTTTTCTACCACTTCACCCTGTAGCCTTCACCCCAGGCCACCAGCGGAAGAGGGTATGCCCCTTGGGCTCGAGGCGGGGAGCTACAGTGTGGAGCGATTGCTACAGCAAAAACGGATATCATGCCCCATCTTGCCTGGGGATAGGATCGCTTTTCTGGCATTGGCCGGCTGCAGGCGCTGCATCCAAGGATGGCTCTCCCAGTGTGGCCGAGGAACAAGACCAGAACGAGCCTGCCAAGGAGTGGCCTGAGCTAAGGCCACCGCTACGATGATGGGCTCCCAAGTGTGGGCCAAGCCCGGCCCATGGGTGCACCGGTGCAACGGACCCTTCAAGGGGGGTTCCACAGCGCAAGAATCGAGTTCGGTAGAGCTTTGTAGCTTTCCAGCAGTGCGGGATTCTTTCCGAGAATCGCACGAATGGC
>DAIUDO010000238.1:0-2906 GCA_036845585.1 Meiothermus sp.
GCCAGGCTAAACAGGCCGGTTATCACGGCGGCCAAAAGCACATATATCACGGCCTCGCGCAGGGTGCCCTTGTTTTCGTACTGCTCGAAGGTTGCCACACTGGGTTTGGTGATCACCTGGATGCTTTGGTTAACCATGCTCATCACGGTATCGGCAATAGACGGTGTGGTATTCATAAGCAACCCTCCCTATTTGCTGATAAGTGTAGTTTACTACGAAATCTCATCTGATCATCTGCTCTGAGCAAAGACCCGCCATCATCCTCTCATCAGAAAGCCGAATAGATTGGAGCCATGCGCTTTTGGCTTGCTTTGCTGATAGCCCTTGGCCTGGCCTGGGGCCAGCAGGATCCCGCTCCCCCCAGTTCACCCGGAGCCTACTCGATTGCCCGCATAGTCTCGATAGGCGAGCGCAGCGCGACCGTGAGCGTGGGTGGGCAGCTCAAGGAGGCTGAGCTGCCCACCGAGTTTTCGGCCTTCCGGGCAGGGCAGCAGGTGGTGGTCTACGAAACCGACGGCAGAACCTACATCGCTGAGCCTTACCGCATTCCCTACCTGTGGGGACTGTTGGGGCTGTTTGTGCTAATCACCATTGCCCTGGGGCGTGGCAAGGGTTTGCGGGGCCTGCTCGGCACAGCAGCCAGCCTGGCGGTACTGGCCTTGTTTGTGGTGCCGCAAATCTCCGCTGGCAACAACCCGCTGCTGACCACTTTTGTGGGGGCCTTTGGCATCCTGGCGCTTTCAATTTACTTCGTGCACGGCATCGACCGTAAAACCACCGCAGCCTTGATGGGAACCACCTTCGCTGCGCTGGTGGCTTTGGTGCTATCGGTGCTCTTGACCGAGTGGATGCAGTTTACCGGCCTGACCTCCGAGGAAGCCTTTCTGGCCCGTTTTCAGCTTGGGGGTAACCTGGACCTGGTCTCGCTGTACCTGGCCGGGGTGGTGGTCGGAGCGTTGGGGGCTTTGAACGACGTGACGGTGACGCAGGCCTCGGTGATTCAGGCCCTGGTGCAGGCCAATCCACGCTACAACCTGCGCGAACTGTACACACGCGGCATGACGGTGGGTTTCGACCACATCGGGAGCCTGGTCAACACCCTAATTCTGGCCTACGCGGCGGGTACACTGCCCTTGCTGCTGCTGATTAGCCAGAGCGATGTTCCGCTGGTGCTGCTGATCAACAACGAAACCTTTGCCGCCGAGATCGTGACCATGCTGGTAGGTTCGCTGGCGCTGGTGCTGGCGGTTCCCTTCACGACCCTGATGGCAGCCTGGCTGCTACGCGGGCGCAGGCTGGACTACATCGAGCGCAGGTGGCCAAAGCGATGATGAAACCCCGTCGGGTCGCCCTCGAGCGCACCAACCATTCAATCTAACCTGTTCAGACCAGGCAATTCTCATCAGACAGCGCTGCATTATTGTTAAATGCAGCACATTCCTGTACTGCTATTTTTACTGGCCTCGGCAGGACTGGCGCAACCTCGAGTCGGGAACGAACCGGGCCTTACCCGGCTGGTCTTCAGCATCCCCAGCCAGACCATCTTCAGTGTCACCAGGGTTCCCGGTGGCGTATCAATTCGCTTTCAAGGCACCCCAGGCCGAAGCCTACGAACAGCACTCGACACACCGGAAGTGGTTGGCTACCAAGCCACCCCCAGTCCGGGTGGCTCAACCTATAGGGTCACGCTCAAGGCTGGCGCCAGCTACCGCACCCTCGAGCTCACCAACCCTCGCCGTCTGGTGCTGGAGGTGCGCAGCAACAACCGCACTGCGAGCCATACCACCGGCCGGCCCCACAACAGCTCGAGCGCTCCCGCGCCCGTGGTGGTGCTCGATCCCGGCCATGGCGGGCTGGACCCAGGAGCAGTAGGCATTGTCCGTGAGGAAGAGGCCGTGCTGGATGTGGCTTTGCGCACCAAGCGCCTCCTCGAGGCCAGGGGTATCCGGGTTATCCTGACCCGTTCCACCGACCGCCACCTCTCGGTCGACAAGGTCACCGATCTGGGCCTGAGGGCCGCCATGGCCGACAGCAAGCGCACGCTGTTCGTCTCCATCCACGCCAACGCCGCCGAACGGGCGGCCCAGGGGATTGAGGTGTATTACTTTGGCGAGACCATTGACCAGCGGCTTTTGTACAAGGCCATTCTGGAAAACGGCGGCGGCGCACTGGGGCAGCGCCTGACCGGTGAGGCCCGCAGTGTGGCCCAGCGGCTCATGCGCGATCTGCTGGCCCAGGCCAACCTTAAGTTTTCCGAGCAGCTGGCCCTCACAACTTTGCGCTCAATGGTGCGCGAAACCGGCGCCGTGAGCCGCGGCGTCCATAAGGCGCCTTTTTACGTGATTCGCAACGCCCGCATTCCGGCCATTCTGGTGGAGATTGGTTTTGTCAATCACCCCATCGAGGGCAAAAAACTGGCCAGCAGTGCCTACCGCGGGCAGCTCGCCCGCGGGCTGGCCAGTGGCATTATCGCTTTTTTGAACAGCGGCAACGCCCAGCGCTAGGCCGCTTTGGTCCGAGAGAAGCAAGCCACATAGAGCATCCGACTTCACGGCCTGCCCTTCATCCACCTCGCCGTAAACACCAAGCCACCGTGCTATAGCAGGCGCACCAGCTCGTCCAAAACCTTTGCATCCGGGTCTTGGCGAAACCCCAGCTCGAGCGCGGCGGGCCGCATCCAGATTTCCCAGGCGGGCCTGCAGCGCTGGGCAGCGCGAGGCAGATGCTGGAGTTGCTTCCAACGGTGCTTGGGGCCATGGCGCTTGTAGATCCAGGCCTCGTAGGCAGACACGAAGGGCTGAAACCGTGCCAGCCCAACGGAGAATTCCAGCTCCTGTGGTGCGTTATGACGGTTCCCCAGCCTGGGAAGCTCCGGCAGACCATCGGGGCTCTCCAGCCACAAGAAA
>DAIUDO010000239.1:0-2893 GCA_036845585.1 Meiothermus sp.
GGCTTTATCGCTCACCCAACCCCTCCCGACGTCCCCTGAACACCATTCTAAACGGAATTTCGCGCAGGCCCAGGTCCTCACCAATTCGGTTGCGCAGGTACCCCTCAAAGGCTCGAGTCACAAACTGAGGATAGTTACAGAAAAAAACAAAGGTAGGTGGGGCCACCTCAGGCTGGGTGAGAAAGAACAGCTTGAGCGGTTTGCCCTTGAAGTTGGGAAGCTGGGCCTGCGTAACCCAGACCGAGAGCCAGCGGTTGAGCTCGGCGGTCTCAAAGCGTACCCGGCTCTGCTGATATAGCCGTACCGCCTCGGAGAGCAACTTGTGCAGGTTCAGTTTGGTGATTGAAGAGACATACACGGTGGGCAGGTGCTGAATATGCGACAGCTTCAAGGCCAGGTCGGCCCGGACCCGCCTGGCCTCCTCTTTGCTCTCGATTAGGTCCCACTTGCTAATGGTCAGGATCACTGGCTTACCGGCCTCGAGGGCCTCGTTGGCCAGTTTGAGCTCGTGGTCGCCTAGTTCTTTAGGATCAACCACCAGCAAGACCACATCGGCATCGAGAATGGCCTGGTGTGCCCTCCCAATGGCCTGTTCTTCAACCCCGGTTTCGGGCCGCTTGCGGATGCCGGCAGTGTCCACCAGTAAAAACCTGTTGCCACCGTAATCGAACTCCACATCGATGGAATCGCGGGTGGTACCCGGCAGTTCCGAAACAATCACCCGCTCCTCGCCCAAAATGGCGTTGAGCAAGCTCGACTTACCAGCGTTGGGACGGCCTACAATGGCCAGCCGGATCGGTACCACCTCTGGCTCGCTCTCGCCTACCCGCACCGGCAACCGATCCCAGATACGTTCTAGCAAATCGTCGAACCCGCGTTTGTGGGCCGCGCTGGTGGGCAGGGCCTCGCCAAACCCCAGGGCGTAAAAGTCACCCAGGTAGGCTTCGTGCTTGGGGTCGTCAATTTTGGTCGCCACCACCTGCACCGGCTTGCCCTGACGGCGCAAAAAGTCGGCGACCTCGAGGTCGGCGGTGGCCAGGTCGCTGCGCCCGTCTACGGCAAACAGCACCAGGTCGGCATCGGCAATGGCCCGCTCAACCTTTTCGCGAATCTTTTTCTCCCAGACATCCCCCGACCACAAGCCTCCGGTATCTACCAACTTGAAGCGGCCCTGCTCACTTTCCACGATGCCCTCTTTGAGGTCGCGGGTCACTCCGGGCACATCGGCCACTACCGCAAACTGGCTCCCGGCTTTGGCATATTTCTCGGGGGCAGTACGCAATCCCAATAGTTTGTTAAACAGGCTGGACTTGCCCACGTTGGGTCGACCCACAATCACCACTCGATACATAAGCTCACTCGCATTCGCTGGAACCCACCCTTTGGAAGTCAAAAATCTGCGTTACATGAGTCCCAAAACAGCATCCTTGATGTTACCATGCGCTTGTCGTATGAATCCCAAGGTCTGTCTGGTAGTCGGAATGGGACGCGGCATCGGGCTGAGTGTAGCCCGGCGCTTTGGCCGGGAGGGGTATAAACTCGGCCTGATTGCACGAAGCGAGACCAAGCTGGAAAACTATGCGAGCGCCCTCGAGCTTGATGGCTGCACGGTCAAAACTTTTCCAACCGACATCACCCGTACCCCACAGCTTATTTCGGCCATCCGGGAGACCGAAAAGCAGCTTGGCCCTATCGAGGTGATGGTCTACAACGCCTACGCCGCCCAGGGCAGCCGGGCCTCTGAGCTAAGTGTGGAGGCCCTCGAGGAGACCCTAAGGGTGAACCTTTATGGCGCTCTGGTAACGGCTCAACTGGTCATTCCCGGTATGCTTTCGCGACGCAAAGGCACCCTTCTTTTTACCGGAGGTGGCCTGGCCCTAAACCCTCACCCCGACCACGCCGCGCTCTCGATTGGTAAAGCCTCGCTGCGGGCACTGGTGGGTGCGCTGGGCAAAGAGCTCTACCACGAAGGCATCCATGCCGCTACCGTGACCATCGTGGGCCAGGTCAAACGCAATACCCCCTTCGACCCCGACCTGATCGCCGAAAAGTTCTGGGAGCTGCACGCGCAGCCTCCGGGCAGGTGGAAGACCGAGGTCGTTTACCAAGGGTGAGGGTTCTATACTGTTGGCCTGTGAGCTACTTTGCACACAACACCCTGGCCCCAATGGTGGAATCGGCAGCGTTCAATCGCCTGGTGACTGCCATCATCCTATTCGCAGCGGTGCTGGTGGGCCTCGAGACCTACCCACCCCTGATGGAGCACTACGGCCCCACGCTCCACCTGCTCAACAACGTCGTGCTGGCTATTTTTGCCCTCGAGGTCTTGCTGCGCATGGGGGCCCTTTGGCCCCGCCCGCTGCGCTATTTCCGCAGCGGCTGGAACGTTTTCGACTTTCTGATTGTGGTGGGGAGTCTGCTACCGGGGCTGGGGGCCTATGCCCCAGCCATGCGGCTGTTGCGCTTGCTCAGGGTGCTGCGCCTGATCCGCACCCTGCCCGACCTCCAGGTGATTCTAGGTGCCCTGCTCCGCAGCATCCCCTCCATCGGCTACGTGCTGGTGCTTATGCTGCTGCTGCTGTACGTCTACGCGGTGGCCGGGGTCTTCCTTTTCGGGGCCAACGACCCCTTCCACTTCGGCAACCTGCACACCGCCCTGCTCACCCTTTTCAGCATCCTGACCCTGGAAGGCTGGGTGGATGTGCTGCGCATCCAGTATTTCGGCTGCGAACGCTTCGAGCTGCCCGACCCCGCCCTGTGTACGAAGCCCCAGGCCCAGCCCCTGCTGGCGGTGGGATACATGGTCTCGTTTGTGCTGCTAGGCACGCTGGTATTCTTGAACCTGCTGGTGGGTATTGTGGTAAACAGCATGGACGAGATGCGCAAAAGCCTG
>DAIUDO010000240.1:0-2888 GCA_036845585.1 Meiothermus sp.
GGCGTTACCCAGGTCGTAGAGGAAGCCATAGGAGTTGCCCTTGGTGTTTTCCTGAGCAATCTTGAGGAACTCATCCCAGGTCTTGGGAGCCTCTTTGACCAGCTTTTTGTTGTAGATGAGGGCGACCGACTCGGCAAACATGGGCAGTGCAAACAGTTGGTTACGGAAGGTCAGGGCCTCCACTGCCACCTCTGAGAGGCTCTGAATGTAGCTGCTGGTCGCGTACTTGCCCATGGGCTCTAGCACCCCAGCCGCCGCCATCGCGCCCACCCAGTCGTGGGGAATACTCACCACCAGGTCGGCAGCCTGGCCCTGGGGCGCGCCCAGAATAAATTTGTTCTGAATGTCGCCAAACGGCACCTCGACCACATCCACCTGAGTTCCACTGCTTCTGGCGAAGTTCGCGGCAGTTTGCTTTAGCCAGGCCAGTTCGGGACCACCGTAGTGCGTCCAGACCGTGAGCCGGCCCTGAGCCACCGCCGAGCCCAAGAGACCAAGGGACGCTACCGCGGTAATCAAGAAACTTTTTTTCATGTCCTCCTCCTGAGTCTTGCCATGTCTCACAGCTATGCGACACAGCTCAACCGGTACCACGACAGCAGTATCTGGCAGCGTTTCCACTACGTTGCTAACGTTGCTTTTGAACTATCTGCCTTCTGCGTCAACTGGTATCTTACTACAAACTTGGATGAAGTAAAGAGTATGGAATCACCCCAGGACATTGCCAGCTACGCGTTGGTATTGGCGTTATGGACAACGTTTAGATGAGCTTGCGCTCAAGACCTCGAGGGGCCATTAGGGATAAACGTCCGTTTCTACCCCCTAATTCCCCGGGTTCGGCACCGCAGGGCAGCTGGCGCGGAGCACAACGCGGCGAGCAAGAAGCTTCACCCAGGCAGCCAAGGGCTGTCACACTCTTGGAGTTACCGTGGTACCGTTTTTTTGGCGTCTGAGGGGGATGTTTTGTTGGATTCAAAGCGGCCGATACCGCCCATTACGAAAGATTTGTTCGATGCCCGATCTGCTTTGGTCACTTCCGGGGCGGCTGGCTGGGGCGTAAATCGAGCTGGCTGGGAATCACCCGCGGGTCGCTTTGCAAAAGATACAACACAGCCTGAGCGACATCCTGCGGCTGGATTTTCCAGGCCGCACCCGTGCTGTTACCAGCAAATGGGGTATCGACTGATCCAGGCAGGATGCTACTTACGCGGATGTTGTGGTAGCGCAGGTCGAGCATGGAGGCCTCGGAAAAGCCCAGCAAACCAAACTTGCTGGCGTTGTAAACCGCCCCGTTGGCAAAGGCATTTTTACCTGCCAGTGAGGCAATGTTGACAATGTAACCGCCACCCCGCTTTTGCATGGCGGGTACGGCTGCTTTGGTTGCGTAAAAGGGCCCGGTCAGGTTGGTCTGCAGGACCTTCTGCCACTCCTCGGGCTCGAGCTCGTGAACAGGCTTGAAAATGCCCACCCCCGCATTGTTGATCAGAAAGTCCAGGCCACCGAAATGGGCCTCGAGCTGAGCAACGGCCTTTTCGATATCCTCGAAGCGGGTGATATCGCCCGGAAGGGGCAGACTGCCGCCCAATTCCTCAGCGATGCGGGCCAGCTTGGCCTGACTGCGCGCGAACAATCCGACACCCACACCCTTGGAGACCAGTTGCCTGGCAATCTCAAGGCCGATGCCTGAGGAGGCACCCGTTACCAACGCAATTTTTCCACGCAAGTCAGACATACCCCATGCTGTTCTAAAACAGGGGGCGAACACAAGGCTCGTCCACACCATTTGACTTGACCTATCTGGGTTTGTAGATTTCTATGCCACCGGCCTTTTCCAAGCTCTGCATGAGAAACTGTGCTGTCACCAAGGGCTTGCTGCTGGCATCACCGGGCAGCGTACCCGCAAAAACCTCGAGGGCGTCGGCATAACCATCGCCATCGGAGTCCTTCATGGATCTGAGCGCCTCGAAAAGTGCGTCCCCGATGTTACCCCCTGAAGTTTGAGCGAACCTCATTGCCAAAGGCATTCCAAGGGGCTCCCCCACTGGCACTTACGTGCAGTACTGGCAGCCCACTGTGCGGACATCACCGCGATCAGCCACCAGGCTAAACTGGCTTTTGAAGCCGGTAGGGTGGACGGGCCGCTGCAAAAGGCGTCCAAATGACCGCCATAACCAGTACCATAGAAGCAATCCTGCGCATAATTGGCTCCTTTCAGGGCTGTACCCGGATGGTGCCGCGCATGCCGAGCTGGGCGTGGCTATCGACCGTGCAGATATACTCGACCTCCCCAGCCAGGTTGAAGAGTATCTTTTGGCGTTCCCCAGCCCTCAGGCGACGGGTAGCAAAGCGCAAATTCGCTGGCGTACCGGCAACCGAGACCGCATCGTGAACCCCTTGATCGATATTGACAAACTCCACGCACTCACCCTGCTTCAAGGTTAGGATGCTGGGGCTGAAGGGCTGGGTAGGACCAATCATACGTACCTCTTTACAAACACCTGCACCAGGGTTGCCGGGTTCTGTACATGCCACCAACAGCAAAACGATCGAAAAACCAATCGCCCGCATAGGTAGAACGTACATGAGCCTCCTGCAGCAAATGTGGGTCTACCGGGCAAACCCTCTTTAGTTTCACTTAACCCTTTGGTTGGAATGGCAGCAAACCGGCTTTTGCCAGACAGCTTAGACCTGCGCTGAAAACCAGATAACACTGTCGCATGTTGGAGCCTCCAACCCTGGATACGCACGGGTCGAAGGGTTGGATTCGGGATTATGGAATGCCTCGAGTGTGCTAACCTGCAACCCCCTGACAAAGGCTCATTCCTGCATGGGCTGCTCTTTGCGGTTTGAGCCGGACTGGTAGGCCTCGAGCAGGGCTCTGAGGGCCT
>DAIUDO010000241.1:0-2876 GCA_036845585.1 Meiothermus sp.
AGCATGTTGCCCTGGCCGACGGTCTCGTAGTCCACATCGATGCCGATCACCGCATCGGCCCCGCGGGCTAAAGCGGCCTGCTCGAGCTCGCCCAGAGCGATCTCGCGGGCCTTGCGCAGCTCGGCCTCGTAGGCCCCACTGCGCCCCCCCACGATGTCGCGTAGGCCGGCCAGGAGGTCCTTGAAGATGTTGGCCCCCACGATGGCCTCGCCAAACACCACGTCCAGGTACTCGGTGATCTGGTAGCCCTCGAGCTGGCTCGAGGTGCTCAGGATGATCTTTCGCCGCATGGCCATACCTCCCGGCACTAGAATATAATGATATAATGCGCTTGGTGAAAGTCTCCCTCTTCATCACCTGCCTGGCCGACCAGTTCTTCGCCGAGGCGGGGGTGGCCGCGGTGCGGCTGCTGCGCCGGCTGGGCTGCGAGGTGGACTTCCCACCGGGCCAGACCTGCTGCGGCCAGCCGGCCTACAACGCCGGCTACTGGGCCGAGGCCAGGAGGGTGGCGAAACACACCCTGGGGGTGCTCGAGGCCGCGGAGTACGTGGTGCTGCCCTCGGGCTCCTGCACCACCATGCTGCGGGCCTTCTACCCCGAGCTCTACCGCGACCAGCCCTGCCTGTTTGCCCGGGCCGAAGCCCTGAGCAGCAAGACCTACGAGCTGGCCGAGTTCATCGTCAAGGTGCTGGGGGTGGCCCGGCTGGGCCAGGGGCTCGAGGGCCGGCGCATCGCCTACCACCACGGCTGCCACGCTTTGCGCGAGCTGGGCCTACGGCAAGAACCCCTCACCCTGCTGCGCAGCGCCGGGGCCGAGATCGTCGACTGGCCCGCCGCCGAGGAGTGCTGCGGCTTTGGTGGGCTGTTCTCGGTCAAGCTGCCCGAGGTCTCCTTGGGTATGGCCGACCGCAAGCTCGACACCCTGCCCCAGGCCGACTGCCTCACCAGCGCCGACGGGGGCTGCCTGCTGCACCTGGCGGGCCGCATCCAGAAGCGCCAGCTCAACCTTCCCATAAAGCCCCTGGCCTCGCTTCTGTGGGAGGCTGTCCAATGAAGCTCAGTGCCAACGACTACCCCAGGGCCGCAGCCCAGCTCTTGCGCGAGCAGCCCCAGGTGCGCCAAGCGGTCACCGGGGCCACCCTCAACTTCGACCAGAAGCGGCAAAAAGCCTACGCCGAGGTGGAGGCCGAGGCCTGGCGGCGCTGGGCCGAGGGGGTCAAAAACCACCTCCTGATGGACCTGGACCGCTACCTCGAGGAGGCCGAGGCCAGCCTGAAGCGCAACGGGGTGCAGGTGCACTGGGCCGAGGAGGCCAGCGCAGCCCAGCGCATCGTGGCCCAGATTGCCCGGGCCCACCAGGTGCGTACCGTGGTCAAGGCCAAGACCATGCTCTCCGAGGAGCTGGGCCTCAACCCGCTGCTGGAGAGCCTAGGCCTCGAGGTCTTGGAGACCGACCTGGGCGAGTACATCATCCAGATGCTGGGCCAGCCCCCCTCGCACATCGTGGGGCCGGCCATCCACCTGGGCCTGGAGGAGATCCGCCGCCTCTTCCACCAGCGCTTCCAGACCCCCCTCGAGGCCAGCCCCGAAGAACTGGCCGCGGTGGCCCGAAAGCGCCTCAGGGAGGGGTTTTTGCGGGCCGAGATGGGCATATCTGGGGCCAACTTCGTGGTGGCCGAGACCGGCACCATCGCCCTGATGGAGAACGAGGGCAACATCCGGCTTGCCACCTCAGCCCCGCGCCTCCACGTGGCCCTGGTGGGCATTGAGAAGCTCCTGCCGCGCTTCTCCGACCTCTCGGTCTTTCTTTCGCTTACCGCTCGGGCGGCCACCGGGCAGCGCCTGGGCACCTTCGTCTCGCTCATCCAGGGGCCCCGCCGCCCCGGCGAGCCCGACGGCCCCGAGGAGGTGCACGTGATCTTCGTGGACAACGGGCGCAGCAGCCTGCTGGCCGACCTCGAGGCCTGGGAGACCCTGCGCTGCGTGCGCTGCGCGGCCTGCCTCAACGCCTGCCCGGTCTACCGCCAGACCGGGGGGCATCCTTACGGCTACGTCTACAGCGGCCCCATCGGGGCGGTGCTCAACCCCGGGCTGGTGGGCCTGGAACAGGCCAAACCCCTCCCCTACGCCTCCTCGCTGTGCGGGGCCTGCTTCCAGGCCTGCCCGGTGCGCATCCCCATCCCCAGGCTGCTCCTCTCCTGGCGGCACCGCGCGGTAGAGGAGGGATTGACCCCCAAGGCCGAGGCCGCCGCCATCCAGGGGTACGCCTGGGCCATGACCCGGCCCTGGGCCTACCGCCTGGCCACCCGGGCCTTGCGCCTGCTGCCGGAAAAAGCCCTGGACAACACCATACTGCCGGTGCTCAGGGCCTGGAGTGCGGGCCGGGCCGGGCTTGCCCCCAGTCCCAGGAGCTTCCAGCAGCTATGGGAGGCCGGCGAGGTCTAGGGTGGTCCGGGCCAAGATCTGCGGGATTACCTGCCTCGAGGACGCCCTCCTGGCCGAGCGGCTGGGGGCCTGGGCGGTGGGCTTCGTCCTGGCCCCTGGCAGCAAGCGCTACCTGCCCCCCGAGGCAGTGGCCCCGGTTGTCCGGGCCCTAGGGCCCTTGGTGGTACGGGTGGGGGTGTTCGTGGACACCCCCCCCGAGGCGGTGTTGGCCCAGATGCGGACAGCCCGGCTCCAGGTGGCCCAGCTACACGGCCAGGAACCCCCCGAGTGGGCCGAGGAGGTCCGCCGGTTCTACCCGGTGATCAAGGCCTTCAGGCTCCAGGGCCCGGCCCAGCCCCACTGGCTTTCTTACCCCGCCGATGCCCTGCTGGTGGACGGGGCCAGCCCCGGAAGCGGGCAGGGCTACCCGCTGGACTGGATAACCCCCCTCT
>DAIUDO010000242.1:0-2873 GCA_036845585.1 Meiothermus sp.
AAACCAGGGTGCTGAAGTCGTTGAAGTCGGCGCGGAATCCGCCTGGTACCCCCTTGGCAATGACCGAGACAGCGTCGTGGGAGTGTAGGCTCTCGAGGTGCGCGCAAGCCACCTGAAAGTCGTGGATACGAGGGTCGGCCTCGAGCTGCTCGTAGACCAGTCGGGCGGCATCTTCCACAAACTTCACATACGCTCCGTTCAGCTCGGCAAAGGCTTGTTCGTCTTCGCGTTTGACCATCACCTGGGTCTCGGTCTTGAGGGCCTCGCGGGCATGAAGAATCAGATCTTCCAGGTGCAGCGAGGTATCCGGCGCGACCTCCACCTTGATGCGGGCCTTGGAGCGTTGGCTGTGGGGGATGGCATAAGCAGCACGGTTGTCGCGGGCGTGCTCGGCGAGTTCGGCAGAGCAAGGGCAGGCTGAGGAGTACACAAAATCCAGCTCCACATAGCGGCGAATTAGGCCGGGGCCCTCGACGGCCGCCTCGTAGCTGCCGCTGTAGAACTGATAGCCTTCCAGCCCCGAACGCAGCGAGGGTACCAGGGTGGGGTAGCTAAACGCGACCTTGAGCCGTGCACTCAAGCTACCAAGCTCACGCTGATAATCCTGAACGATGCTAGCCAAGGTATCAAGGCTGAAAACCTCATCCTTACGGGCATAAAAGGTACGGATGATGCGGCTCATGTTGATGCCCTTGAGGTTGGCCTGCAACGAGACGGTACCGGTAATCCGGGCCTCGAGGGTCAGGGCTTCTCCCTTGGGCGTGACGAACTTGAGCGGCAGTTTGAAGCCTGAAATGCCTACCTGCTGAATAGCCACATTGGCCCCCTCGACCGAGTCGATGGTCTCGGTCATGTCGGGCAGGCTCGCTTTGTAGGCAGCGTCGGGCTTGAAATCGGCGTCGTAATGCCGGGCAATGACCGGCTTGGCGCCATGGGTGTTGTGGAACAGGTAGGCTTTCCTGCCGCCGTTTGGTTCCAGCTTTGGAAGGGCTTGATCGAGGATTTGCTTGTTGTCGTAGCTAAGCAAGGGGATCTCCTTTTTCCGTCAGCAACCTCGAGCAGTCTGACGGCCTCTTAAGTTTCGAAGGGAACCTAGCCACGCGGTTCCTGAACCACCTCCCTTCGACTTGGTTCTGGAACCGAATGCAGTCTGGGTGAACCGCACCCAAATAGGATGCCACCTTATACATAGACTGAACGTAAGCTAGACGCTTGTTTGCCTAAGGTGTTTACAATGGCCTGACACGTAGCCGCAGCGAAAAGGTGATGAGGTGGGGGCTCAAAGATTCCATCCGCCCGACACCTCTACAACCTGTCCGGTCAAATACCCATTGGCTTCATCCACAAAGAAAAGCACGGCTCGTGCCACCTCCTCGAGCCGCGCCATCCGCCTCATTGGAATTTCACCAAGTGGCTTGGAAACCGAGTTCTCAGCCACCCCCGGCGACACCACGTTGACCGTCACCCCTTGGGCAGCCACCTGCTTGGCCAGCGATTTGCTGTACACAATCAAGCCAGTTTTGGCAATCGCATAGGGTACGATGCCCGGACGGGCCAGCAGATTTTGTGCGCCCGCAAAACCCAGACTGACCACCCTCCCGTACCCGGTTTGGCTCAGGTAGGGCAGAGCTGCTTGGGTCAGGTAGAACGGTGCATTGAGGTTGGAATCCAGTATCCAGTGCCATTCCTCTGGGGTGAGCTGCTCGATGGGTTTTTTGAGATAGTCGCCAACGTTGTTAACCAGAACCTGCAAGCCTCCAAGTTGCCGGACCACTTGATGAATCAGCCCCTGTGCTTGTGCAACCTGGGTTATATCCGCCGATAGCTTGATGGCCCTCACTCCCAATTTTTCAGCCTGCTGGCGGGTCTCTTCGGCCTCGGCCTGGCTGCTGCGGTAGTGTACCGCTACGTCAAAACCCTTCTCGGCCAAGGCCAGCAAGATGGTTCGGCCAATACCCCGCGCCGAGCCGGTGACCAGGGCTACCCGGCTCATGCGCCTCCTCGCAAGAACGTTGGGTATGCTTCAATCAAGTTGCGGGTGATGTTGTTAAGCGGGTAGCCTAAGGCTTCCTCCGGCGAGACCCAGGCCCACTTCAGGATTTCCTCATTGGGGACGACCTCTTCCGAGCGGGTTTCCGCGTAGTAGTTGATGAACAAAAAGTGCATCGGTTTGTGGAACTGCGGGTCGAAGACGCCCTCTATAAGCCTGGCAAAGCGGATGTTGAAGAGCGACAACCCCACCTCCTCAGCAAACTCACGCTTCAGGGCAACCTCCAGTGGTTCCCCCCACTCGATTTTGCCTCCCGGCACGCCCCACCAGCCTTGCCACTTTGTGGTCTGAACGATTAGCACCCGACCCGAAGGGCCCTGTACCAGGGCACCCACGGTGGGAATGGGGTATTGGCTGTCCATAGAATCGAAGCATACGTCTTTCGTCGGATACCAATGGTGATGGGTTGGCTTAGGGATGCGCAGGGGCACAGTGCCATGCTTGTTGCCGCCTATTTATTGCAGCTTATTTCTTGGACGAGGTCTAGGTTTGAAGCTCCATGTACACCGCATACACACGCCCACCCCTGGGGTAGGCCTCGAGGGTGTACGGCACGGCATGGTTGGGCAGGGTGGTCTTGGTACGCTGCGGCAGGCCGGTCTCGGACGCCACCACCAGTGGGTCATCGCGGCGAAAGCCGGTACCCCGGCTCACCCGGTCGAGGATGTGGGGATGCTTGGCGCTGAAATAGACCCGCAACGGCTTGCTGCCTGCCATAAGCACAATCGAGGGGACGGGGCCGCGTTCTGCAAGCGCGATGATGGCCACTTCCTCCGAGACCTGGTGTAGCTCGGCCAGCTCGAGCACGAGTCTGGGGTGCTGG
>DAIUDO010000243.1:0-2854 GCA_036845585.1 Meiothermus sp.
AAGGGAACCTGCGGTGTAGAATCCGCTCTGAGGAACCTATGAGTCGGTATTTGTTTCTGATCGTGAGTGCCTTAGTGATGCTGATCATGATGTCGGCACCCTGGGCGGTTCCGTTGAGGGAGTTTGATGGCACGGGGTACTTGCTCAACCCCCTGGGGGTCGTGAACCCCAAAGGTCTGGTACTGCCCGATGGTCTGGCCTTTGGCTGGCTGGGGGTGGCATTTGCCCTTTGGGTGTTGTTGCTGCTGGCCGCCAGCTTAGCACTTTTCCTGCCCAATGCCGAAACCAGGGCTCGAGTTCTTTATGTTCTGGGAGGTCTTGGCATCGCACTGTTCGCTGCTGAGGCCATTCTCTTCTACCAGGCCATTAGCACTGCCAACGAAGCGGCTCTGGCCGCGGGGGCCCGGCGCCCACCCCTGCGCCGCTTTGCCCTGTCGTTGGGTGCGTATGCTGGGTTCTTTTACGCGCTGAGCTTGTTGTTGCTGGCCCGAATGCAACTACCGGGAGGGGTGGCCTTCCTGGTGCGCTTCCGGGGTCTGGTGGTTCCGGTGGTCTCACTGCTGCTGGCAGTCGTGGTGGGGGCCCTGCTGGTGGCCATTCTGCGTCCTGGCCTGGGCACCCAGGGGGTTGTAGGTTTGGGCTTGCGTGAGCTGGTGGCGGGTAAGCTCGACCTGGTGACCTACACATTTCAGATTCTTTTCAGTCCCATGCTTAGCGTGACCGGCATTTTTACGAGCCTGGGCTTTGCCACCCCCCTCATCTTTACCGGTTTGGCGGTTGCGTTTGGTTTTCGTGCCGGCATGTTCAACATCGGTGCGCCGGGTCAACTGACCATGGGCGCACTGTTTGCCATGCTGGCTGGGGTCTACCTGCCCCTGCCCGGCTGGCTTTTGTTGCCCTCTGCTATTCTGGCTGCTGCACTGGGCGGGGCGCTTTGGGGGGGTATTGTGGGCTGGCTCAAGGCACGCTTTGGGGCCAACGAGGTGATCAACACCATCATGATGAACTACATCGCCGCCTCGGTGCTGCTGTTTATGATTGCCGCCAACGAGTACCGCTTTTTTGGGCAAACGGTGCGTCTACCCTTCAAGGCCGAGGGTTTTGAGGGCCGGAGCGAGGAGATGCAGGAGGGGGCCCGTATTCCCTTGATGATTAATATCATCGCTCCCGATGGTGTTTTTTCGTGGGCGTTACCGCTGGCAGTGGTAGGCGCACTGGGGGTTTACTACGGTCTAGGCAGGCTGGATTTGGGGCGGCGCCTGATGTTTTCACTGGGGGGCATGGCGCTGGGATTTGTACTGGGTGGCCTCCTGCCGGGCTTTCCGGTTACGATCAGCTCTGCGCTGGCTTCGCAGCTGCTCAACGGTTCATTTCTGATTGCAATCCTGGCCTTGCTTTTCTATAACTTCTATCTGTTCCGCACATCGGCTGGTTTCGAGCTGCGGGCAACCGGCTTGGCTCCCAAAGCTGCCGAGTACGCCGGGGTCAGTCTGAGGCGGAAGATGGTTCTGGCCATGGTGATTTCCGGTGCTTTGGCGGGGTTGGCGGCTACCCATTACGTGCTGGGAGCTGGAATGGATGGAACTTACCGGCTAAAGACTGCTATTCCCTCGAGTGTAGGCTTCGATGGCATCGCGGTTGCGCTAATGGGCCAGAATATGCCCCTGGGTATCTTTCTTTCAGCCACCCTGTTTGGTGTGCTGCTGGCCGGAGGCGTTTCGCTGAACGCCCAACTGGGCATCAGCAACCAGATCATCCAGGTTCTGCAGGCGCTGATCATATTGTTCATTGCGGTAGGTGGCTTACTGCCTCGCTACTTTACCGATCCACTGCGGGCAGCTCAGATCGAAACCGAAGCCAAAGCCGAGCAGGAGGCCAGGCAGGCCAAATCCGCTCCAGCGGGAGGGGACTAAAACATGGAAATCGTTATTGCACTGTTCTTTTCAACCCTGCGGCAGGCGGCACCGCTGCTGCTTACCTCGCTGGGGGGGCTGTTTTCAGAGCGCAGCGGCGTGGTGAACATCGCCCTCGAGGGCATGATCCTGTTTGGAGCGGCCGCGGCAGCCATCACGGTGAACCGCATCGAGGTGGCTACTGGGGGCCTCGAGGCTTTCTGGATTCCCTGGGTGGGTCTGTTGACCGGGGCCCTGGTTGGAGGCCTGGTGGGGCTGGTCCATGCCATTGCCTCCATCAAATACCGTGCCGACCAGATTGTCTCCGGCACCGCCATCAACATCGCGGCTTTGGGTGCTCCCTCCATTGTGTTGCAGGTTCTGTACAACAACACCTCGACCTCGCAGGAGGTGCAAAACCGCCTTCCCAATGTCGACCTTGGCGCAGGAAGTGTTTCTGTGCTGGTAATTTTCGCTTTTTTGTTGGTGCCGCTGGTCTGGTGGGTGCTGTTCAAGACCCCCTGGGGTTTGCGCTTGCGGGCGGTGGGTGAGCATCCCGAAGCCGCTGAAACTATGGGTGTGAACGTCATCCGCATGCGGTATACAGCGGTGATTTTGTCTGGCGTGTTGGCTGGTATCGCTGGAGCCTATCTCTCCATAGGTTTTCTAAACCAGTTTATCAGGGCCATGAGCGCGGGAGCCGGTTTTATTGCACTGGCCGCCCTCATCTTCGGAAAGTGGCACCCGTTTGGGGTACTGGGGGCTACTTTATTGTTTGGTTTTGCCCAGGCTCTGGCCATCCAGCTACAGGGCGGCGATCTGCTGCCTGCGACCATCGTGCAAGCCCTACCTTTTATCCTGACCATGCTCGTACTGGCAGGGTTTATTGGCCGCAGTCGTCCGCCAGCGGCAGTGGGCAAGCCCTACGACAAGTAGTTGCTGTCTGGTGAAAGACCCTCCCT
>DAIUDO010000244.1:0-2848 GCA_036845585.1 Meiothermus sp.
TGCGGAAGCCCCACTGCCCGCGGAAGAGGGCGTTTTTGTTGACGTAGCGGGAGATCACCCCGATCTCGAGCTCGCTTTTGTCCACCACCCTGCGGCCCCAGAAGGGCGGCCGGGGGATGCGGGGGGCCGGGGGGGTGTGGGAGGGGATGTACTCGGAACCTGCCATCAGCTTCTCCTGCAGAATCTCGTAAGCGGTTTTGTACTTGTGCCCGCTCACCTCGCGGGCGGTCAGGCGCGGGGGGGCATGGCCGGTCAGCTCCTCCATGAGCTGGAGGCCATCGAAGGCGTCGGTGGCGTAGTAGACCGGCCCGGTGGTGTAGGTCTGGCGCAGGTCGTTTTCCACATAGTGCCGGTTCAAGGCCGCCCCGCCCAGGATGACCGGCAGGCGGTAGCCGCGCTGGGCCATATACTCCAGGTTTTCCTTCATGACCACGGTGCTCTTGACCAGAAGCCCGCTCATCCCCACCGCGTCGGGCTTATGCTCCTCGACGGCGGCCAGGATGTTCTCGATGGGCTGCTTGATGCCCAGGTTGACCACCCGGTAGCCGTTGTTGGAGAGGATGATGTCCACCAGGTTCTTGCCGATGTCGTGGACATCGCCCTTGACCGTGGCCAGCACTAAGGTGCCCTTGTGCACCCCCTCCAGCCTATCCATCCGGGGCTCGAGGTAGCGTACCGCGGCCTTCATGCACTCGGCAGCCTGCAACACAAAGGGCAGTTGCATCTTGCCCTCGCCGAACAGGTCGCCCACCACCTTCATGCCCTCCAGCAGGATCTGGTTGATGATCTCCACCGGGCTGTAGCGCTCCAGGGCCTGCTCGAGGTCGGCCTCCAGGCCCACCTTGCGCCCCTCGATGATGCGTTTTTTCAGCCGCTCCTCCAGGGAAAGTCCGGCCAGAGGGTCGCGGGCCGGCCCCCCATCCACCTTGTGCTGGTGGAAGTAGTCCACGAAGGCGAACAGGGGGTCGTAGACCGCCTCGCCCTCAGGGCCCCACTGCCGCCGGTCGTAGATCAGGTCTAGGGCCAGCCGGTAGGCCTCGGGGGGAATCTGGCTGATGGGCCGGATCTTGCCGGCATTCAGGATGGCTGCGGTCAGGCCGGCCTTGACGCACTCGTCCAGGAAGACCGAGTTCAGCACCACCCGGGCCTGGGGGGCCAGGCCAAAGGAGACGTTGGAGATGCCCAAAATGAAGCCCACCTCGGGCAGCAGCGCGCGTACCCGGCGGATGCCCTCGATGGTCCACATGGCCAGCTTGCGGGTCTCCTCGTCCCCCTGGGTGATGGGGAAGGTCAGCAGGTCGAAGAGGATGGAGTGGCCGGGAATGCCGTGGTGCTGGGTGAGCCGCTCGTACATGCGAAGGGCGATCTCCACCTTGCGCTCTACCGTCTTGGCCATGCTGGCTTCCTTGTCCTCGTCGATGGCGAGGGCCACCAGGGCAGCCCCGTGGCGCTTGGCCAGGCTGGCGATGCGGTCGAACTTTTCCAGGCCGTCCTCGAGGTTCACCGAGTTCAGAATGGCCCGGCCTCCCAGGTGCTCCAGGGCCAGCTCCATCACCTCGGGCTGGGTGGTGTCGACCATGATGGGGATCGGCACGCGGGTGGCGAAGCGCTTGAGCACCTCGCACATCTCGTGCACCTCGTCCCGCCCGGTCCAGGCCACCGAGACGTCCAGCACGTGGGCCCCCTCGGCTACCTGTTCGTTGGCCAGCTCGCTCATCCCGTCGAAATCGCCGGCAAAGAGCAGTTCGCGGAATTTCTTGCTGCCGGTGGCGTTGGTGCGCTCGCCCACAATCAGGATTCCGGTGTCCTGCCGCAGAGGGACACTCTGGTAGAGGCTGGCCACCTGGGCCGAAGGGGGCAGGGCCGGGGTGGGCCGGGGGCGGGCCTGCCGGGCTTCCTGCAGGGCCTGGGCCAGGGCTTGGATGTGCTGCGGCGTGGTGCCGCAGCAGCCCCCGGCGGCGTTGAGCCCGTACTCCAGCACGAACTTGCGCTGCCAGCGGGCCAACTCCTCCGGGGTCAGGTCGAAGACCGCCCGCCCCCCCTCGTTGCGGGGTAGGCCAGCGTTGGGCAGGCAGGCGACGAAGCGGGTTGCGTTCTGGCAGAAGTAGCGGATGTGCGAGTCCATCAGGTCGGGACCTACCGCGCAGTTGAGGCCCACCACATCCACCGGCAGGTTTTCCAGCACGGTCAGGGCCGCGGCATCGTCGGTGCCCACCAGCATGGTGCCGGTGGCCTCGAGGGTCACCTGCACCTGCAAGGGCACCTCCCGTCCGGCAGCCCGCATGGCCTCCCGGACGGCCAGCACCGCGCAGCGCACCTGCAGAATGTCCTGGCAGGTCTCGAGCAGGATCAGGTCCACCCCCCCCTCAACTAGCCCCTGGGCGGCTATCTGGTACGAGGCAAAAAGCTCCTTCCAGCCGATCTGACCCAGCGAGATGAGCTTGGTGCCCGGTCCCAACGCCCCGGCCACGAAGCGGGGCTGGCCGTCCTGCCGGGCCTGCGCATCGGCAGCCTTTCGGGCGATGCGCGCCCCAGCAAAGGCCAGGTCGTAGGCCTCGGCCTCGAGGCCGTACTCCACCAGCACATGGGGCAGGCAGCCGAAGGTGTTGGTCTCGAGCACGTCGGCCCCGGCCTCCAGGTAGCTTTGGTGGATGGCCTCGATGACATCGGGCCGGGTGCGGTTCAGAACCTCCGGGCAGCCGTTGTACTGGGGCCCGCCGTAGTCGGCATCGCCCAGGTTGTACTTGAAGATCTCGGTACCCATGGCCCCGTCGTAGATCAAGACCCGCTGGGAGAGGGCTTGCAGGTAGGGGAAGGCCCGGGCCCGGGCCTCGCGCCGGTAGCCCTC
>DAIUDO010000245.1:0-2815 GCA_036845585.1 Meiothermus sp.
ATCCCGCACCTGGGCAGCGCTCAGGTAGGCCTGGGTGTGCCGGTTGAACTCCTCGTTGCTCAGTTTGCCCCTAAATAACTCACGGTTTGTGGCGGGCACATCGGTATACAAGAGCCGGAAGCGCGATGGACCCAGAGGCGGCACCACCAGGTAGGTAGCCTGCCCCTGGGCGTTGCGGTCGGTAGCCAGCGGGAAGGTATGGCGGCCAGCAGACAACTGCACGTTGCGCTCGAGCACTACCGTAGTACCGTCGGCGTCCATGGTGACCAGGGTCAGGTAACCGGGTTGGCTCAGGGTGAAGCTGAAAAACACCCGTTCGCGCAGCTTATACCTACCCCCCTCACCCCGGTCCGGGGCAAAGCCGCCAATGATGGTTTGCAGGCCCCACTCCCTGCGCTGACCGTCGCTGACCCCTGGTTGGGGCGCGCAGGCAGCCAGCATCAGCAACAAAACCACACTGCTCCAGAACCTCATCCCTAAAGTCTACTCTGGCTTTGAGAACTTTGCAGGGGGGGTGGATTAAGACGGCCTTAAAGGACGATACTGGGCAGTGTGGAACGCTATGTGCTGGTCATGCTGGGTGGGGCCATTGGGGCCGCCTTGCGCTACGGGCTGGGGGCCTGGGTGCAGGGTTGGAGCGGGCCCGGCTTTCCTTGGAGCACATTTCTGATTAATATCAGTGGAAGCTTTCTGATCGGGCTGGTGTTGCGGCTGAGCCTGGAAGGGGCCCTGAGTCCAGAATGGCGCCTTTTTTTGACTGTAGGGCTGCTGGGAGGCTACACCACCTTCTCCACCTTCAGCTTTGAAACCTTAGCCCTGGTTCAACAGGGTGAGTGGTTCAAGGCTCTTCTGTACGTGGTCGGGAGCGTGGTGCTGGGGTTCTTGCTGGTCTGGTTGGCCTATCGTTGGGTCGGGAGGTGGGTATGAAACTAGAGGGCGAGGCCAGGCTGGTGCGTATTTTTTTGGGCGAGTCGGATAAATGGCAGGGGCGGCCCTTGCACGAGGCGATTGTCCTCGAGGCCAAGAAAGCGGGCCTGGCCGGTGCTACGGTGTTCCGGGGCTTCATGGGCTTTGGTGCCCACTCGCAAATCCACACCGCCAAAATCTTGCAGCTTTCGGAGGACCTGCCCATCCTGATCGAGATTGTGGACAGCGAGGAGAAAATCCAGGCCTTCCTGCCGACCCTCGAGCAGATGGTCCGCGAAGGCCTAATCACCATGGAGAGGGTCGAGGTCATCCAGTACCGCTCCCGATAGCATCTGGGTCGTCCCGTGCTGCTCACGATGGGGTCAGGGTCGTCCAGTACAGTTCGCGATAGACTGGTTTTGTACCCCCGCTTACCCGTCGTGCAGACCCTAGCGGCTATTCTGCGGGTATGTTCGGCCAGTTTTTCAAGCCTAAGACCCAGGATGCCAGCCGGGTGCCCCCAGGGCAGGTGCTCACCGAGAAGTTTCCGGTACTCACCTACGGCCCGACCCCTAGCGTGCGCCCCGAGCAGATGCGCTTGACCATTGAAGGGCTGGTTGAGGAGCCCCTTACCCTAAGCTGGGCCGACCTGATGGCCCTGCCCCAGTCCAACCTGACTGCCGATTTCCACTGCGTGACCCGCTGGAGCAAGCTGGATGTGCGGTGGAGCGGTATTCGAGTCCCCGACCTCATGCAGCGTGTTCGACTGAAGCCAGGGGTCAGGGCGGTGCTCATTCACTGTTATGGCGGCTACACTACTAACCTGACCATGGACGATTTTCTACTCGAGCAGAATATCCTTGCTCACAAGCTATTTGGCGAGCCCATCCCCCGCGACCACGGCGGCCCTTTGCGGCTGGTTGTGCCCCATCTGTATGCCTGGAAAAGCGCCAAGTGGGTTCGTGGGCTGACTTTTTTGAACAGCGAAGAACTGGGCTTCTGGGAGGTCAACGGTTATCACCGCCGCGGCGACCCTTGGAAAGAGGAGCGCTTTAGCGACTGACCCAGGCCTGCACACTGGTATGGTCTGTGGTGCGGCCACACCCCGGCCGCATTTTGCTCAAACAATCCCCCGCCGCAGCTTGTTTTCCCGCCGGAGGAGGTTTGTAGGTTGGTTGTAGGGGATACCGGGATTATCTGGACAAATGGTATAAAATGCCCCCCGTGGAGTGGGCAACTTGGCTGGTAGTACTCCTGGCTTACTTGTTGGGCGCGGTTCCTGCCGGGGCCTGGGTCGCGCGCTACTACGGTGTGGATATTCAAAAGGTGGGCTCGGGTAATACCGGAGCTACCAACATCCTGCGCACGCTGGGTACAGGGCCTGCCATGCTGGTGGCCCTTTTTGACGTATTTAAGGGGGGCGTTGCGGTTTTGTTGGCCCGCTTGTTGGGCATTGAAGGACCTTGGCTGGGCGGGGTTGCCCTGGCTGCAGTGCTAGGCCACAACTACTCGGTTTTCTTGCGCTTTACCGGTGGAAAAGGCGTAGCAACCAGCTTCGGGACCCTGCTGTTTTTGAGCCCTTGGGTTGCACTGCTGACTTTTCCGGTGGGAATTCTGACCATGTGGCTTACCCGGTTTGTTTCAGCTGGAAGCATGATCGGCGGTCTGACCGCAGCGGTCATCGCTGTCGCGTTGGGACGGCCCCTGTGGGAAATTCTGACCACCCTGGTGCTGGCTGGACTGATTTTCTGGACCCACCGGGAGAACATCCAGCGCTTGCAAGCCGGCAGCGAGCGACGCTTTGGCGAGAAGCTTCGACCCCCTCCAGCAGAGGGGGACCAACCGTAGGGCTCGAGGTTTTTCACTGGGCCCCAGTGGGTGCGGGTGTGCAAATCCCACATGTTTCCAT
>DAIUDO010000246.1:0-2804 GCA_036845585.1 Meiothermus sp.
TTTTTCGTGGTTGGGCAGGCTGGAGTCGCAACTCACCCCTATGCTTACCGTAACCCTTAGGCCAGGCTGAATGCTGCCCCAGTTATGGTTTTCGACCCGCTGGCGTACCCGCTCACTGGCGATCAGGGCGCCTACCAGGTCGGTTTGCGGAAAAACCAGTACAAACTCTTCACCGCCATAGCGCGAAGCAAAGTCTACCCCGCGGCAACTCGACTCGAGAATCTGGCCAATTACCCGCAAGACGTCGTCGCCAATCTGATGCGAGAAGGCATCGTTGATCTGTTTGAAATGGTCGATGTCCACCATCGCAACGCTAAGTGGGAATTGGTAACGCCGGGAAGCGGCAAACTCACGCTCGAGGTTTTCTTCCAGGTAGCGGCGGTTGCGCAGCCGGGTAAGAGGATCCTGGCGGGCCAGACGCTCCAGCTCCTTGGACTGCTGACGCAGCTTGTCCAGCAAGCGTGATTTTTCGGCGTTGGCCTCCTTGAGATTTTCAATGGCCCGGGCCAGTTCGCGGTTGACACGGGCCAGCTCGATGTTGCGCAAGCGCTCAATCTCAGCTTCCTGACGTGCCTTTTCAACCTGGAAGCCTGCCATCAAGGCGGCGGTCCGCTGGGCCTGTTGATCCTTCTGTAGCTTGCGCTCAATTTCGATGGCTTGCTTGAGGTGGTGCAGGGCAAGCGCAGGTTTGTGGGTTTGCTCGTAGACTCTGGACAAGGCCTGGTGGAACTCGAGCAAGGGTTTTTGGGGCCCCAGTTCCTCGGCCATCCTCAGGCCCTGCTGTAGCGCCAGGGTGGCGGCATCGGGCTGTTCAAGGCGGCCCAGAACTGAACCGACGTGCAGCAGCACGCTCAACTCCCCCAAGCGGTTGCCAAGTTCGCGGTACAGCGCCCGAGAGGTCTGGAATAACTCCAGGGCCTGCTCCAGATTGCCCAGGGTGGCCTGCGAGATCCCGAGGTTTTCCAAACAGGTAGCCCGTGCCTGTGGGCTGCCCAGCCGGTCGGCAATCTCCAGGGCCTGTCTGTGATAATCGAGGGCTTCCTGGACGCGGCCCAGCCGGTGAAACACGATTCCCAGATTGGAGAGCGTGTTGGCTTGGCCCTGCAGGTCGCCCAGGGCCTGCTTGATCTCGAGGCTTTCTCGGTAGAGCTGCACGGCACCGGGAAGGTCGCCCATTTCGAAGTACACCAGACCTAGGTTTCCCATGGTGCCCGACTCTGTGAGGCGGTCCCCGATTTCACGTTTGAGGGCCAGGCTGCGTAGGAAATACTTGGTGGCTTCCTGGTAATTGCCGAGGGTATACTGAATGATGCCGATACCGTTGAGAGCGTTCGACTCCTGCACTTTGTAATCGTGTTTTCGACTTTGCTCGAGGGCCGTCAGAAAGTGCTCGAGCGCCTTGGAGAAATGCCCCTGAAAGTAGTAGAAGTTGCCCAGCGCATTGAGGGTGTTGACCTCACCCTGTACCTCACCTGCGGCCCGCAGAATGGAGAGGGCTTCCTCGAGACAACCCTGAGCTGCCGGCAGGTTTCCCTGGCGAAAATGAAAATCTCCCAGATTCTTTAGCGCCAGACCACGTCCTGCGGGATCGGTTGAATTCTTCGACAGAATAAGCATCTCCTCCAGGGCTTCTTTGGCTTTGTGTAGGTCGCTCAAGCGCAGGAACTGGTACAGCTGATCGAGCAGCCCCAGCTTTTCCGAAGCTGCCTGGGTCTGATTAAGTTGGGCCTCGAGGGCCTGGACGGTCTGGTTCATAACCCAAAATATTTGGTTTAATATACGCTTTGTGAACCGATACGGTCAGGGGTCCGTGTACGAATTCACAAAGAAGCCCATCCGAGCCGAAAAATTCCAATGTTTGGTTTCATTCCACGCGACTCAACTTGTGTCTTGGAGGGGCTCAAATAAAGTTGTCTGCTCTTTTGGAAAACCATATAACTGTTTTGGACAGAACCGCGACCTGGCACACCGTATCGCTCAATCTACTCTGCGAGCCAGCACCTCTGCGAACATAGACTTTTGCCTGAGATGGCGGCAAGACCCAGCAATAGGCTTCCTAGCTACGCTGTTCCAGTACCTCATAACGGATTCAAAATGATAATCTCACACCAAGTGCGTTCAGATGCTCGGTTGTGCCGCTCGCGGCACAGCAAGAGAGCACACCCCACCCCTCCCTACGGTCGGTTAAACCAGCAACTTCATGCCGGTCGGTGAGGAAAACGACTCCCTTCCGAGGAGCGGTATCATGTACCTTCAGTGCAATAATCCGGTATCGTCTTACCGTGATGCATTCAAACGGAATCTTGCTCCAGTAATGCATTCAAACGGCATCGCCCTCCGCTACGCGTATAACTTCGGACGCCTCAGTGCGGCGAGGCCACCATCCGCTGCCGAACTAACCGAATCTGGCACCCAAGGCGCATTGTCCAGTAAAGGGTTGAATGGTTGCAGTAACCGAAGTCAAATCCTCTGCCTCGAGGGTAGGAGGGTAACGGCCATGCTCTGGTGACATTTGACGCGCCCAGGCGTTACCCAGAGGGGTATTTTCCGTTACGGTCCGAAGAGAGTGCGTTATTAGAGAAATCCGAGTCCATTCAGTGTTTATCGTTTTCATTTGGATTGGATGGGGCTTGCTTAGGGTGGGGTCAAGCGGCCTGGTCAGATTGAACCAGAAGACGCAGTCTTGTGACCCCCGGTGTGCCATCCTGCACACATGGCACGTTGGTTGATGTGGATTGGTGTGGGTCTTTTGGTCTTTCTGGGGCTGGCGGGGTGGGCCGCTTACTCTTTTTTGATCCGCCCTG
>DAIUDO010000247.1:0-2762 GCA_036845585.1 Meiothermus sp.
GTGAGAAAATACCCAAGAAGCGTTACGATAACTCTGAAATGCGCGAGCGCCCTTCCCTCGATCCCCGCAACTGCCGTCGTCTGGTCGTGAAAGTGGGCAGTGCCGTGCTGAGCGGGCCCCAAGGCCGCCAGCAACAGATCGCCATTGCCGCACAAGTTGCCGCCTTGCGGGCGGAGGGGCGTGAGGTGGTGGTGGTTTCCTCCGGCGCCATGGCCACCGGTCTGGTCAAGCTCGGCTTCAAGGAGCGTCCCAGGACCATGCCCGGCAAGCAGGCCATTGCAGCAGTCGGCCAGCCCACCCTGATGTACCTGTGGGAGCAGGCGTTCAGCTGGTACGACCTAAGAGTGGCGCAAATACTGCTCACCGCTGAGGATCTGGCCCACCGCCATCGCTACCTCAACGCCCGCCAGACGCTCGAGACCCTCCTGGAGTGGGGGATCGTGCCCATCGTCAACGAAAACGACACCGTTATGGTGGAGGAGATCAAGTTCGGCGACAACGACCAGCTCTCGGCCCTCATCGCCACTCTGGTTGGAGCCGACCTGCTGGTACTGCTCTCCGATATCGAAGCCCTCTACGAGGCCGACCCGCGCACCCACCCCGAGGCCCAGCCCATCCACTACGTCGAGCGGGTAGATAACCGGGTCGTACAGATGGCCGGCCAGGATCCCAACAGCGTCGGCACTGGAGGCATGCGCAGCAAGCTGCTTGCGGCAGAAAAAGCCCAGGCCGCCGGGATTCCCACCTTGCTTCTGCCAGGAACCAAACCCCACAGCATCGAACAGGCGCTTCGCGGCGAGCTTATCGGAACGTATTTTGCCGGGGGGAGCCGGCGCTATAGTGGACAAAAGCTATGGCTATACCAGCTCCCCAAGCCGCAAGGGGAGATTGTGGTGGATGGCGGCGCGGCTCGAGCGCTGCGTCAGGGTGGGGCTTCCCTCCTGCCTGCGGGCATCCTCGAGGTGCGGGGTTCGTTCGGGGTCGGCGAGGCGGTGCAGTGTGTGGATGCTCAGGAGCAGCTTATCGGGATTGGGCTGGTCAACTACAGCGCCAGCGAACTCGAGCGCATCAAGGGTCGGAAGACCCGCGAGATCGAGCGTATACTGGGCTACAAGAACACCGACGAAGCCATCCACCGCGACTACTTCGCCCTGGCCACGGAGCTTGCCACGAAGTAAACTTGCAACCAATGCAAGCCACCCAACGCTCACCAGACGCGCATTCGAGGTCGATATGGTTGCCGTTCCCGAACTCAAAACCCTAGCCCTCTCGGCCCGACAGGCCGCTCGAGCCATGTCGGCGGCTCCCCCCAAGGCCAAAAACGCCGCACTGCTGGCGGTAGCCAGGAAGCTCGAGGCCCAGCGGGGAGCCCTTTATGCCGCCAACGAGCAGGACCTGGTCGCCGCCCAGCAGGCCGGACTACCCAACGCCAAGCTGGACCGCCTGCGCATGAGCGATAAGGTACTGGACGACCTCATTGCCGGCGTTTTACAGGTTGCCGCCATGCCCGACCCCATCGGCGAGATTGATTCCCTGCAAATAAGGCCCAATGGTCTGCAGGTAGGCCGGATGCGCATACCGCTGGGCGTGATCGGCTTCATCTACGAGTCGCGCCCCAATGCCACCGTAGAGGCCAGCGGGCTATGCCTCAAAGCCGGTAATGCCATCCTGCTGCGCGGCGGCAAGGAAGCCTGGCACTCCAACCGTGCCCTGGTCGGGCTCTTGCAGGAGGCCCTGACCGAGGCTGACCTTCCTCCCCAGGCTATCCAGCTTGTGCCCACTACCGACCGCAGGGCCATTGTGGAGATGTGCCACCTATCAGGCATGCTCGACCTGATCATTCCTCGCGGTGGAAAAGAGCTAATCGAGTTGGTGCAACGCGAGGCCCGGATGCCCGTGCTGGCCCATGCCGAGGGGGTCAACCATCTGTTCGTCGACGAGAGCGCCGATCTCGATATGGCCTTGCAAATCGCCCTGAACGGCAAGATCCAGCGCCCCAGCACCTGCAATAGCCTTGAGAAAGTCCTGGTGCACCAGTCCATCGCTCCGGTCTTTCTGCCCCGGCTGGCCCAGGCCATGCAGGAGGCTAGGGTCGAGCTGCGCGGCGATGTGCGCACCTGCGCTCTGATTCCCGCCAAGCCCGCTAGCCCGGAGGACTGGCATACCGAGTACCTCGATCTAACCCTGACCCTGGGGGTGGTGGACTCGCTCGAGGCCGCCCTCGAGCACATCGCGCGTTACGGCTCCCATCACACTGAAGTCATCTGTACCCGCCTCCACGCCCACGCCATGCGCTTTTTGCGCGAAGTGGACGCCTCGCTGGTGCTGGTCAATGCCTCGCCCCGCTTCAACGACGGCTTCCAGCTGGGCCTGGGGGCCGAGATTGGCATCTCCACCAGCAAATTGCACGCCTATGGCCCTATGGGGGTTAGGGAGCTGACCACCACCAAGTTCGTAGCTTTGGGCAACGGGCAGGTGCGGGACTGAAGCCCATGCTCGAGCTGTTTGGGCAGGCCTACAGGCTTTACTCGCATTCACACATCCCCTTCTTTGCGGCAGCCCTGGCCTATTACGCCCTTTTCAGTCTGATGCCCCTGCTGATCTTGTTAGCGGGCCTCTTTGGCTTTGTGCTCTCGGGCAACGAGGACTTACGCGGCGCCGTACTGGTGCGCCTGATTGAAATGGTGGTGCTGCTTTTCCCTACCCAGCCCGACCTGGCCCAAACGGTGGTAAACTTTCTGACCCGCAGTGCCTTTCCCCTG
>DAIUDO010000248.1:0-2751 GCA_036845585.1 Meiothermus sp.
AATAAAGCTTTTGCCAGGGCCTCACCCGGAGCGCCCTCGCCCCGGTAGGCCTCGGGTTCCTTCTCGATCCAGGCGTGGCCCTGGCGGTGGAACTGGATGCTGCGGAAGCCCAGGTCGAAGGTTTGCTGGATAAGCTGGCCCAGCGAACCCGCTTCGATCCCGTGGTTTTTTAGCTGCCGGAGCAGGTCTGCCGGCAGGTCGGGGTCGAAGCCTTGCTGGGCGGTGAAGGCCTGGTAGGCCGGCTCGCGCTGCTCCATGGTGCCCCCCTGGGCAAAGTAGCGCTCCAGCAGCCGGTACCAGTCGCCGCCGCGGGCGATGGGGGCCATATCGGCGTAGGCCTGCTCGAGCTCCTCGGGGGTGTAGGCGCGGTAATGGTTCTCGTGCACCACCAGCGCGCGGCTGAGCCGGGGGCGGGGGGCCGGGGCCTCGTCGGGCACCCCCACGCACAGCCCGGCTACCGGGAAGACCCCCTCCGGCAGGCCGCACAGGGTGCTGATCTCCCGGATGCCGTTCAGCACTCCCCCGATCCAGACGATGCCATAGCCCAGGTTCTCGGCCATGGTGGCTAGGGCGCTGCCGGCCAGCACTGCATCCGCGATGGCGAAGTGGGCTGCGGTGCGGGGCCAGTGGCCGAAGCGCCCGCCCCGGTGCTCCACCAACCGGCGCAGCCGGTGCACGTCGGCCAGCACCAGGAAAAACTCGGCGCAGCTCTCGATATGGGGGTTGTGGCCGGAGCGGCTCGAGATCTCCCGGCGCAGCGCGGGGTCGGTGATGCGCAGCAGGCTATACAGCTGCGCGGTGGCGTCGGTGGGGGCCCGCTGGGCGGCCAGGAGCAGCTTTTCCAGGTCGCCCTCGCGCAGGGGCTCGGGCTTGAACTTGCGCACGCTGGCGCGGCGCTGGTAGTAGGCCAACAGGTCGCTCACGGGCGACAGGCTACTCCGGGCTGGGGTGAGAAAGTGTGGGCTAGCGCAGGGCCTCGATGCCCGGCAGGGTGCCCCGCTCGAGGAGCTCGAGGCTGGCCCCGCCCCCGGTGGAGACGTGGCTGAAGCGGTCGGCCAGGCCCAGCCGGTTGGCCGCGGCCACCGAGTCGCCCCCCCCAATCACGGTAAAGCCCCCCTGAAGCCGGGCGATGGCCTCGCCTACGGCCAGGGTGCCCCGGGCGAAGTCGTCGACCTCAAAGACCCCCATGGGGCCGTTCCACAGCACGGTCTTGGCCCCCTGGAGGGCCTCGGCAAAGGCCTGGGCGCTCTCGGGGCCAATGTCCAGGCCCATCCAGCCCGCCTCAATTTGCTGTGCGGGCATGATGCGCTTCTCGGCCCCCGCCTCGATCTTCTGCGCCGCCACCACATCGCTGGGCAGCAGCAGCCTTACCCCCAGCGCGGAAGCCCGCTTCAGCAGGTCGCGGGCTAGCTCGAGCCGGTCGTCCTCCACCAGGCTTTGGCCCACCTGGCCGCCCTGGGCCTTGATGAAGGTGAAGGCCATGGCCCCGCCGATCGCCATGCCGGTTACCTTGGGCAGCAGGTTCTCGATCACCCCGATCTTGTCCGAGACCTTAGCCCCGCCCAGCACCACCCAGTAGGGCTTCTCGGGGTTTTCCAGGACCCGCTTGAGGCTGGCGACCTCCTTTTCCATCAGCAGCCCGGCGTAGCTGGGCAGGTACTGGGCCACCCCGGTCACCGAGGCGTGGGCCCGGTGGGCCGAGCCGAAGGCGTCCAGCACGAAGGCCTGGCCCAGCCGGGCGTACTTCTGGGCTAAGGCGGGGTCGTTTTTTTCCTCGCCGGGCTCAAAGCGCACGTTGTCCAGCAGGACGACCGAGCCCGCCGGAGCGCCCAGCACCCGGGTCAGGGCAGCCTCGCTAGCCGGGGTCAGCTCGGGGGAACCGCCGATGAAGGTGACAGGCTGGCCCAGGTGCTTTTGCAGAACCGGGGCCACCGGGGCCAGGCTGCTGGCCGCCTCGTAGCCACCTTTGGGCCGCCCCAGGTGGGAGAACAACACCAGGGTAGCCCCCTGCTGCAGCAGGTGCTTTAGGGTAGGTGTGGCCGCCTCGATCCGGGTCTCGTCCTTAACCTGGCCCTCTTTGATGGGCACGTTGAAATCTACCCGGACCAGCACCCGCTTGCCCGCCGCGTTGAAGTCCTTGAGCGTGCGCACCCTGCCCCTCCTCAGAGCCGGGCGCCGATGTACTGGGTCAGATCGGCCACCCGGCAGCTGTAGCCCCACTCGTTGTCGTACCAGCTCACCACCTTGGCCAGGTTGCCCACCACCAGGGTATCCAGGGCGCTGAAGATGGAGGAGTGGGGGTCGCCCTTGAGGTCGCTGGAGACCAGGGGTTCTTCGGTGTAGGCCAGGATGCCCTTCATGGGGCCTTCGGCGGCGGCCTTCATGGCCGCGTTGATCTCCTCCTTGCTGGCCTCCTTGCTCAGGACTGCGGTGAAGTCCACCACCGAGACCGTGCTGGTGGGCACACGGAAGGCCATCCCGCCAAACTTGCCCTTGAGCTCGGGGATGACCAGCCCTACCGCTTTAGCCGCGCCCGTTTCGCTAGGCACGATGTTGAGCGCAGCGGCCCGGGCATCGCGGGGGTCGTCCTTCACCGCATCCACCAGGCTTTGGCTCGCGGTGTAGGCGTGCACGGTGGTGAGCAGGCCCCGCTCGATGCCGAAGTGGTCGTTGAGCACCTTGGCCACCGGGGCTAAGCCGTTGGTGGTGCAGCTGGCGTTGGAGATGACGTGGTGCTGGGCGGGGTCGTAC
>DAIUDO010000249.1:0-2734 GCA_036845585.1 Meiothermus sp.
GGTACGCTGCTTACCCAGTTTGGTTGTTGAGCAGACCTCCGGTTGTTTTTTCGGCCGGCCATTAAGCGTCAGCGCCCGGTTGCTGACGGTTGTCACCCGGTTGTACCGGGGGTATCACCGGCTCGGGCAGCAACAGGTGGCGTAGTACCTCACCCACGTCCTCTACAAGCTTGATCTCCAACCCCTCCAGGACTTCCTTGGGCAGGTCCTCGAGCTGGGGCTCGTTGTCTTTGGGTAGGAGCACCTTGTGAATGCCGGCCTGGTGAGCGGCCAGAAGCTTTTCCTTCACCCCACCAATCGGCATTACCTTACCGCGCAGGCTCACCTCCCCGGTCATGGCGATGTCCATGCGTGCAGGGCGGCGGCTTAGGGCGCTGGCAATGGCGGTGGCCATGGTGATGCCGGCGCTGGGGCCGTCCTTGGGCGTGGCCCCGTCGGGCACGTGAACGTGCAGATCGACCTTGCTGTGGAAGTCCTCGGGCAGCCCCCACTCGGCGGCATGGGCCCGCAGGTAGGTGAGCGCAGCCTGGGCAGACTCCTTCATGACCTCACCCAGCTGACCGGTTAGGGCAAGCTTGCCGCTACCGGGGACAGCCGCTACCTCGATGGTCAGTAAGGTACCGCCCACCGGGGTCCAGGCCAGTCCCTGGGCCGTGCCCACCTGAGGCTCGGTCTCGGCTTTATCGGGGCGGAATCGGGGGATGCCCAGGTAGGTAGGCGCATCGCTCGCATCTATGCTGCGCAGTCCATCCCAGGCCCCCTCGAGCCAGAACTTGGCTGCCTTACGGGCAATTTTGCCCAGCTCGCGCTCGAGTCCGCGTACTCCGGCCTCGCGGGTGTACTCGTTGATGACCCGCATGATGGCCGCATCGGTGACCTCGATTTTACCGTCCATACCGGACTCCCTGACCTGCTTGGGCCATAGGTACTGCCGGGCAATGGCGGCTTTCTCGAGGTTGGTGTAACCGGGAATCTCGATGACCTCCATGCGATCCAGCAGGGGCCGGGGAATGGTTTGCAGGGTGTTTGCGGTGGTGATGAAGAAGACTTTGGAGAGGTCGTAGGGCACATCGAGGTAGTGGTCGGTGAAGGTGTTGTTTTGCTCAGGGTCCAGCACCTCAAGCATGGCGCTCGCGGGGTCGCCGCGCCAGTCCGAGCTCATCTTGTCGATTTCATCCAGCAAGATGACCGGGTTGACAACCCCCACCTGCTTCATGGCGTGAATGAGCTTGCCCGGCATGGCCCCGATGTAGGTGCGACGGTGGCCGCGAATTTCGGCTTCGTCGCGGACCCCACCCAGCGAGATGCGGTGGAACTTGCGGTTCATGGAACGGGCGATAGATCGGCCCAGCGAGGTCTTTCCCACCCCCGGCGGCCCCACCAGCACCAGAATAGGAGCCTTGTTGCGTACCTCGAGGTTTTGGGTGAGCTGGCGCACCGCTAGGTACTCCAGGATGCGCTCTTTGACATCCTTGAGGCCGTAGTGGTCCTCGTCGAGGATCTGGCGGGTGTGGGCAATGTCCAGCACCTCGGGGTCGGCTTTGGTCCATGGAACATCGGTTAGCCACTCCAGGTAGGTACGGGCCACAGTGGCCTCAGGGCTGCCCTGCTGCATGCGCTCGAGCCGGTCGAGCTCTTTTAGTGCTTTGGTCTTAACGGCATCGGGCATACCTACTTCTTCGATTTTTTTGCGAAGTGCTTCCAGGTCGCTCAGACCGTCCTCGCCGCCGAGCTCTTTCTGGATAGCCTTCATCTGTTCGCGCAGGTAGTACTCGCGCTGGTTGGTGTCCATCTGATCCTTAACCCGCTGGGCTACGCGCTTGTCCAGATCAAAACGCTCGAGGTCGCGGCTCAGAAGCTCCAGAACCTTCTTGAGGCGGGATTCAATCTCGGTCAGCTCGAGGATTTCTTGCTTCTCGGCCACCGTCCAGGTGGCGTGGTAGGCAATGGTATCGGCCAGCATGGCCGGGTCGGTGGTGCCCTTAACTGCCTCCAGCTGGTAGCGGTCTAGCCTGAGCGACTTATGATTGGAAACGTATTTATCGAAGGCTTCTTTGAGCTCTTCGACCAGCACCCGCGTAACGGTTTCGTCGGCTGGGAAAATTTCGGAGTAGACCTCGCCCCTGGCCCGCAGAAATGGGCCCGCAATGTAGTCCCTGACCTCGGCCCTGGCGCGGGCCTCCACCATCACCTGCAAGGTGCCATCTGGCAGGCGCATGGCTTGCTTGACCACGGCTTGAACCCCCCAGACATACAGATCATCTGGGGTAGGGTCGTCGACCTCCGGATCGCGCTGCGCAACCAAAAAGATCAGCCGGTCGGCCCCCATGGCTTCTTCAACGGCACGCTTGCTTTTAGCACGGCCTACGTCGACTGGGGTGGTGGTGTGGGGCAGGATGACAGTATTTCGCAGAGGAATGACCGGCAGTTCTAAACGCATAAGGTATCTATCTCCTGTATTCCGCCTGGGGTTCGTCGCTCTCTCGGCGGCATGGGAGCGATATACTACTTGATTTTATAGGCTGACCGCCCGTGGATAGGGTCAAATCTTACACTTAGGCTACTTGAGCCTATCTCACTCAAGTTGCGGAGAGCACGAGGCTGCCATCGAGTCGCTCCATTTGCAGTGTAATGGTGTTTCATAGAAGCTATATTCGCTGCACCTCACTTACGTTCCCCAGGATGAGCTCAATCCGCAGAAGCTCACCCGTTTTGGGTTCGGGGCTCAGGAAGC
>DAIUDO010000250.1:0-2687 GCA_036845585.1 Meiothermus sp.
CTCCCTGACAGCCAGCGATGAAAGCTTCCACCTAGGGACGGGTTGGCTCGTTGCTATTCGGTGACGAACGAACCGAGTCTGGTACCATAGGTTTAGTCTGCCGCCACGCCCACCTTCTGTTTGATCTCGGGAATGCGAGCCAGGAAGGCCCCAGTAGGGCTGCTGGTCTGGGCCACCTCTTCAGGGGTGCCTTCAGCCACTATCTGACCGCCGCGCGCACCGCCCTCCGGCCCCAGGTCGATCACCCAGTCGGCGGTTTTGACCACATCCATGTTGTGCTCAATCACCACCACGGTGTTGCCACCCTCAACCAAGCGGTGCAGCACATGCAGCAGTTTGGCGGTGTCCTCGAAATGCAGGCCGGTTGTGGGCTCGTCCAGGATGTAGAGGGTGCGCCCGGTGGAGCGACGGCCCAGCTCGGTGGAAAGCTTGATGCGCTGGGCCTCACCACCCGAGAGGGTGGGCGAGGGCTGGCCCAGCTTCATATAACCCAGCCCGACATCCAGCATCAGCTGCAGTTTGCGGGCAATGGTGGGGATGTTGGCGAAGAATTCCAGGGATTCTTCCACCGTCATGTCCAGCACATCAGCGATGTTCTTACCACGCAGACGCACCTCGAGGGTTTCCTTATTGTAGCGCTTGCCCTTGCAGACCTCACACTGCACGTAGAGGTCGGGCAAAAAGAGCATCTCGATCTTCTTGGTGCCATCGCCACTACAGGCCTCGCAACGCCCACCCTTGACGTTGAAGCTGAAACGTCCGGCCTCGTAGCCGCGCTTGCGGGCTTCGGGGGTCTTGGAGAAGAGGTCGCGAATCTCGTCAAAAATACCGGTGTAAGTGGCCGGGTTAGAGCGCGGAGTGCGCCCGATGGGCGACTGGTCTATCTCGATCACCTTGTCGAGGTGTTCGATGCCCTCTAGACCAGAAAACTTGCCGGGAATGGCCTTGGCCCGCATCAGGTCTCGAGCCAGCGCCGAGTAGAGGATGTCGTGGATAAGCGTCGACTTTCCCGACCCCGAGGGTCCGGTAATGGCCACAAATTTGCCCAATGGAATTCTCAGGTCAACGTTCTTGAGGTTGTGCTCGCGGGCACCTTTGACCAGGAGCGATTTGCCGTTGCCCTTGCGCCGGGTCTTGGGCACTGGAATGTGCTTGGTGCCCCTGAGGTAGGCTCCGGTCAGGCTTTCGGGATGGGCGATGATCTGCTCGAGGGTACCCTCGGCAACGATCTGGCCGCCATGCACGCCCGCGCCAGGCCCCATGTCCACGATCCAGTCGGCCTCGCGCATGGTTTCTTCGTCGTGCTCCACTACCAACAGGGTGTTGCCCAGGTCGCGCAGCTTCTTGAGGGTGCTCAGCAGGCGCTGGTTGTCGCGGGGATGCAAACCAATAGATGGCTCATCCAGCACGTAGAGCACCCCGGTCAGGCCCGAGCCGACCTGGGTGGCCAGGCGGATGCGCTGAGCCTCACCGCCCGAAAGGGTGTTGGCCGCCCGGTCAAGGGTCAGGTAGTCCAAGCCCACGTCCTCCAGGAAACCCAAGCGGCTGTATATCTCGCGCCAGATGGGAGCCGCAATCTGCATCTGGAACTCGTTCAGGTTGCGCTTCTCCTTCGGTTCGGCCAGGTCGTCTAGGTGGATGCGGAAGGCCCGCAACTTCTCCCCTTCCTCCACGATGTTGTTGTGGGCAATCGCCTGGAAAAACTGCTTGGCCTCACGTACCGGCAGGTTGGAAACCTCGGCGATGTTGAACTGCCCGACCCGCACCGAGAGTACCTCGCGTTTGTAGCGCGTACCCCCACAAGTCGGGCACGCCATCAGGGTCATGTAGGCTTCCAGGGCCTCGCGCAGACCTTCGGACTCGGTTTCGCGGTAGCGGCCCTCGAGCCAAGGAATCACCCCTTCGTAGCTCACCATAAAGCGCATGGTCTCGCGCCCGTTGCGCCTAAACACCACTTCAAAGGGCTCGGGCAGGCCGTGCAACACAGCCTGCTGGGCCTCCGGCGAAAGCTGCTTGTAGGGGGTCTTCATATCGAAGCCCAGGTGCTCGGAGAGGGCCCGCAACCGGTCCCACAGATAGCCCTTGCCGTTATCCCGGCCTTTGCTCCAGGGGAGGATGGCCCCCTCGGCCAGCGACAGCTCGGGGTTCACGATCAGCTCGGGGTCGAAGACCTGGTTGTAGCCCAGGCCCGAGCAGTCCGGGCAGGCCCCGTAGGGCGCGTTAAAGGAGAAGATGCGAGGTTCCAACTCCTCGAGCACGCTGCCATGCTCCGGGCAGGCAAACTTCTCCGAGAAAAGCTCCTCCTGGCCGCTATCGGGGTACAGCACCCGCATCAGCCCCTCGCCGCGCAACAAGGCCAGCTCCACCGACTCGGCGATGCGGGTGCGCTCCTCAGGCTTCAAGACCACCCGGTCCACCACCAGCTCGATGTCGTGCTTCTCGTACTTTTCCAGCTTAAGGCCTAAGGCCTCCTCGAGGGTGTAGAGGACCCCGTCCACCCGCACCCGTGCGTAGCCCTCCTTCTGAAGCTGCTGAAACTCCTTGCGGTACTCGCCCTTGCGACCCCGAACCACCGGGGCCATCAGGATGGCCTTGGTGCCCTCGGGCTGCCGGAAGAGCCGGTCGGTGATCTCCGAGGCCGACTGCCGCTCGATGGGCCGCCCGCAGTGCGGGCAGTAGGCCGTGCC
>DAIUDO010000251.1:0-1461 GCA_036845585.1 Meiothermus sp.
GAGGCCCAGGACTGGGTGGAGGAGCTGGTGGTGCTGGGGATTGGTGGCTCGGCCTTGGGAGCCCAGGCGGTTGCCGCCGCGCTAGGCCGGGGGCCGGTGCGGCTGCACTTCGTGGACAATGTGGAGCCCGAGCCCATCCTCGAGCTTTTGCGTACCCTCGAGCCCAGCAAAACCCTGGTCAACGTCATTTCCAAGTCGGGCTCCACCGCCGAGACCATGGCGGCCTTTCTGGTTTTCCGCCAGTGGCTCGAGGAGGGTACGGCCAACTGGAAAAAACACGTGGTGGTCACCACCGACCCCGCCAGAGGCATCCTTCGCCCTTACGCGCAGGCCGAGGGCCTTACGGCCTTTGAGGTGCCCCCTTCGGTAGGAGGACGTTTTAGCGTGACCTGCCCAGTAGGCACGTTGCCGCTAGCCTTTGCAGGTGTAGACCTGGAAAACCTTCTGGCCGGCGCACGCAAGGCCAACGAGCAGGCCCAAGGGCCCCTGAGCCAAAACCTGCCGGCCCAGACCGCCCTGGTGCACCATCTGTTTGCCCAGAAGGGCAAGAACATCGTGGTGTTCATGCCCTACTCCACTCGGCTGCGCTACCTGCCGGACTGGTTCGTGCAGCTCCACGACGAATCCCTGGGCAAAGCCAAGGATCGCCAGGGCCGGGAGGTGCGCAGCGGCACCACCGCGGTTAGGGCCATTGGCACCACCGACCAGCACGCCCAGGTGCAGCTTTTCCGCGAGGGCCCGCGCGACAAGCTCATCCAGTTCGTGCGCCTGCGGGAGCCCAACGAAGACCTGAAAATTCCCGCAGTAAAGGGTCTGGAGGGCCTGGACTACCTCTTTGGCCGCAGCTTGTTCGAGCTTTTAGAGGCCGAGGCCAGAGCCACCGCCCATGCCCTGGCCAAGGCTGGCCAGCCCAACTACACCCTTACCTTGGAAAAGCTGGACGCCTACCACCTGGGCTGGCTGCTGCAACACCTGATGTGGCAGACCGCCTTCCTGGGCGAGCTCTGGAATATCAACGCTTTCGACCAACCAGGGGTGGAGTTGGGCAAGGAGTACACCTATGCCCTGATGGGCCGCAAAGGCTGGGAAAAAATAGCTGAGGAATTAAGGTCTGAAGGTGTCGAGTAACCTCAGCCTTCTCGTGTTTGTCTACCGACCTACTAAC
Organism: Meiothermus sp.; assembly: GCA_036845585.1. Lineage (GTDB taxonomy): Bacteria > Deinococcota > Deinococci > Deinococcales > Thermaceae > Meiothermus. The sequence goes on from DAIUDO010000251.1 coordinate 1,166, forward strand.
CTGCGCAGATCCTGCGGAACGGTTTGCGATTTGCGGGTTTCGGGATGGGCTGCCACATAAATTACTTCACCGCTGGTCAGATGTTCCTTACCTCGAAAGATGCCCAGCACAAACTGCATGCTGCTGTTGCCAATACGACCTACCCGAACGCCGATATCCAGTTCGTCGTCGTAGCGGGCGGGCACATGGTACTCCACGGTGGCCTTGACCACAAACAAGTCCACCCCAAAGCGCTCGATGGTACTGGGGTATGGTACGCCCAGGGCTCGCCAGTACTCTGTGATGCCCACATCGAA
>DAIUDO010000251.1:1561-2676 GCA_036845585.1 Meiothermus sp.
CAAAGCCTTTCTCCCTCACCTGCTGAAGCGCCCGGAGGCCCACATCGTGAACGTCTCGAGCATGGGTGGTTTTCTGCCGGTACCGGGGCAGACCGTGTATGGGGCTGCCAAAGCTGCGGTCAAGCTCTTCACAGAGGGGCTCTACGCTGAGCTGCTCGATACACCTGTGCGTGTGACCGTGGTTTTTCCTGGGGCCGTAGCCACCGAAATCACCGCCCATTCGGGGGTGAACCTACCCCGATCATCCGCGTATCGGCGAGGTTCGATGCAGCCCCTAGCCCCCAGCAAGGCCGCCGAGCGCATCATTGCGGCCATGGAAGAGAACCGTTTCCGGGTGCTGGTGGGCCAGGATGCGCGGCTCATGGACTTCCTCTACCGCCTGAACCCCACCTATGCCACCCGGCTCATCCAGCAGCGCATGAAGTCGCTGCTCAACACCTGAGGGCCGCGCGTATCCTGGGTAACAGTCAGGCCAGAGATAGCTTGGGAATTGCGCCCAGAACACCGTTAAGTCAAAAAGCCATTTGTGAACCCTAACAGGGCATCACTGGACTAGAGCACACCCCACCCCTCCCTCCGGTCCACGAGGAAAACGTCTCCCTCCGGTCGGGTTAGTTTGTCACGATCCAACGACGAACCAACAGAATTTGGTATGGGTGCTCATTCCTCCTGGTTGCCTACGTCCCAGTGCTCAGGGGAGCGCCAGAGGTTGGAAATCAGAAGTTCGCGCATGGCCAGGAACTCCTTGGGCATCCGCTCGTAAAGCTTGATGAAGAGTTCCTCGTGGGAGAGGATTTCCTTGAGCCACAGGTCGCGGTCAATCGCCATGAGCTCCTGGAATTGCTCTTTGCTGAAGCTGAGGCCGCGCCAGTCGAGGTCTTCATAGTGGGGCACATAGCCCAGTGGGCTTTCGGTGCCGCGCCCACGTCCGTTGGCTCGATCGACAATCCACTTCAGCACACGCATATTCTCGCCAAAGCCCGGCCAGGCAAAATTGCCATCTTTGTCCTTGCGGAACCAGTTCACGTTGAAGATGCGGGGCGGATCTACCACGCGACGACCCATATCCAGCCAGTGGTTGAAGTAGCTGGCCATGTGGTAGCCGATGAAAGGCA
>DAIUDO010000252.1:0-2659 GCA_036845585.1 Meiothermus sp.
CTTGAACGCGGCCACATCGGCTTCCTCGGCATTGTAAAGGTAGTAGATGCGGATTTTTTGTCGACCCGTTGCCCAGGCCTTGAGGGACTCGACCATCTCGGCCAGGGCCTTTTTCTCGCCCCTAGCCCGCCCGGCCGCCTCGACCTTGCCATCCTTTACGGTCAGGATGGGCTTGATGCCCAGCAGGCCGCCCAATAGGGCCTGAGCTCCCCCAATGCGCCCGTTTTTCTTGAGGTAGTCCAGGGTGGCCAGCGTAAAGCGCACGATGTGGTCGGCGCGAATGCGCTCGAGCTCCACCAGCACCTGCTTTAAATCGGCTCCCTGATCCAACAGCTCCTTGGCCCGCTCGACCATCATGCCGATGCCCATGCTGGCAGCCAGCGAGTCGAAGACCGTGACCTTGCCGGGGAACTGCTGGGCAGCCAGGTTAGCTGAGCCTACGGTGCCGGAGAGCTTGGAGGATATGTGAATCGACAAGACGTGGTCGGCTTTTTGCAGGGCGCGTTCGTAGGTAGTTGTGAAGTCGGCGGGCGAGGGCTGGCTTGTGCTGGGCATTCCGGCCCCACCCCGGACTCCCTCAAATATCATGGCGGGCGAAATTTCGACCCAGTCCTTGTGAATTTTGCCCTGGAAGTTCACGTAGAGCGGCACAACTTCCACGTCCATCTCTGCAGCGCGGGCCTGTAGGTCGGAGGTTGAATCGGTTACGATGGCTATTTTCATGGTTTCTCCTGTGGAGCTGCTTGCGTGTACGGGCCTCACCGTGGCTACCAGACCCGACGGCCTGGCCTCGAGGCCACATAGGTCGGTGCTTCTTCGTGGCGTAAGTCTAGCACAGGCTTTTACCTGGGAAAAGGCCACACGGGGCAGTGTTGAGCGGCGCCGATGAGGCTGGGTTCAAATCAGTCCGATCGCCGGCGCTTTGTTCTGGGAACACCCCGGCATATACCCTGGTTGTGCCAGGCGGAACAAAGTGATAAGGTTTGGGTCGTGTCTGGATAGGCTGGGCCCAAACGCGCTCCCGAAGCCCAGTAGGACCAGTAGGAACTGTACGGAAAGTGCTTGCAAAGTTTTGGCTATGTGGAAGGTGCTTGTAACCGATGAGATGCGGCTGGGCGAGGTGCGCAATCCCGAGGTGCGCCTCGAGTACAGACCCGGTATGCCGCGGGAAGAGATCTTGCAGGTGATTGGGCAGTACGACGCCCTCATCACCCGCAGCCGTACCCAGGTGGATGCCCGCCTCCTGGAAGCCGCCACCAACCTTAAGGTGGTCGGCCGGGGTGGGGTCGGCGTGGACAACGTAGACCTCGAGGCTGCCTCCCGGCGGGGTATTCTGGTGGTGAACGTGCCCGAGGCCAACACCCGTTCGGCCGCCGAGCTGGCCTGGGCACTGCTGCTGGCCACGGCGCGGGGGGTGGTGGAGTCCGACCAGAAAATTCGCCAGGGCTTGTGGGATCGCAAATACTTAGGCTTGGAGCTCAACCACAAAACCATCGGGATTGTGGGGCTCGGGCGTATTGGCGGTCAGGTAGCCAAGTTCGCCAAGGGCTTCGATATGCGGGTGCTGGCCTACGACCCCTACATCCCGCGTAGCCGCGCCCAGACCCTGGGCGTCGAGCTTCTGGACGACCTACCGGACATGCTGCGGCAGTGCCACTTTCTAACCGTCCACACCCCTCTCACCGAGGAAACCAGGGGGATGATTGGCCGCCGCGAGCTGTACTTGTTACCCAAGGGGGCGGTGGTGGTGAACGCAGCGCGCGGGGGCATCCTCGATGAAAGAGCCCTGGTTGAGGTGCTCGACGAGGGGCATCTGTGGGGCGCAGGCATCGATGTGTTTGTGGAAGAACCCCCCAACGCCGAGCATCCTCTGGTGCATCACCCCAAGGTGGTTCACACCGCCCACCTGGGTGCCAACACCCTCGAGGCCCAGGAGCGGGTGGGGGAGGCGGTGCTGGAGAGGGTGATCGAGACCCTGAAGGGCAACCTGGCCCATGCCCTCAACACCGGTTTCGATGCCGAGGGTTTGCAGCTGTTCTCGGCCTGGTTGCCGTTGGGCGAGGCCCTGGGCAAGCTGCTGGCCCAAATAACCCAGGGCCGCCCCCAGACGGTAGAGGTCTCGTACTACGGCGAGTTCGAGAAGAACCCCGATCCCATCGCCTCCGCCGTGGCCAAGGGGCTTCTTGACCATGTGCTGGAAGTGGGGGCCACCAATCTGGTTTCCGCACGACCCCTCCTGCGCGACCGGGGGGTCTCGCTCATCACCCGCCAAGTAGAGAAATCGCTGGACTACCGCCAGGTCTTGGAGGTGCACCTCGAGACCGATAGGGAGTCGCGGGTGGCTCGAGGTGCGGTGCTCGGGGGCAAGCCCCGCATCGTAGGCATCGACGACCACACGGTAGAGGCGGTGCCCAGCGGCTTTATGCTGGTGTGCGTCAACCGCGACCGGCCTGGGGTGGTGGGCAAGGTAGGCACCCTGCTCGGGGAAAACAACATCAACATCGCCGGAATGCAGCTTGGCCGCGACAACCCTGGGGGTAAGGCGCTGTTTGTGCTGGCCATCGACGAGCGCCCCAGCGAGGCCGTACTGGAAGCTCTGCGCGGGCTGGATGTGCTCGAGCGCGTCGATCTAGCCGAGCTCTAATAGCTCATTCCGGAT
>DAIUDO010000253.1:0-2626 GCA_036845585.1 Meiothermus sp.
GAGCTTTGTAGCTTTCCAGCAGTGCGGGATTCTTTCCGAGAATCGCACGAATGGCCGTAGTTCTGACCCGCTGGTCAGGTAAAGTATGGGGGTGACTACCGACCTGTTGTATCAACTCCGATTCCTATCCGACCTGACCGAGGGCCCTGGAGGCCAGCCCCTGTTCGTTTACACCGATATCGAGCGCCTCGAGAAGGAGCCACCGCGCTACCGCTCGCGCCTGGTCACATGGGACGGGTCGCTGCGCTTTCTAACTCAAGGGGAGGCCAAAGCGCCCTTCTGGCGTGGGGGCTATATCTACTTTACCCGCAAGGTAGACAAGGCCTCGCAACTTTTCCGCCTGCCGCTTTCAGGTGGGGAGGCAGAGCAGATTACGCAGTTCAAGGCTGGGGTCGAAGGTTACAAGGTCAGCCCGGACGGCCACCGGCTGGCCCTGCTAACCCGGGGTGACTACGAAGCCCCTAAACCCGACGAGCCACGAACCTACGAGACTTGGCCGTTCAAATTCGATGCCAGAGGGCTGCTGCCTGGCCAGCCTCGTGAGCTCTGGCTGTGGGAAAACGGCGAGGCCCGGCCGCTGGCTCAGCTTGCCCAGGATATCGAAGAGGTGGTCTGGGATGCGATGGGGAATGGCTTGTACCTTACGGCATCCGGCTCGCCTCAGGAGCGTTGGGCCTGGATCCAGCGGGCCTACCATGTGGGGCTGGACGGACAGGTAGAGGAGCTGTTTGGCGGCGTGGGCCCCATTGGGGGCCTCGAGCCTACCCCCGATGGAGGGTTGGTTTATCTGGCCCACAGCTGGGAGCGAGGCGGTGGAACCGAGTCGAAGCTCTACTACCGCGGGCGGGACGGAACCGTTCGCCTGCTGGCCGAGGGTTCTTTCCTCAACTCGGTGAACTCGGACATGCGTATGGGCGTGGGGGTACAGACCCCCAAGATGGGTCCCGATGGGCGTGTGTACGTGGTGGTTACGCATCAGGGGGTGGCCCGCTTGCTGGCCGTGACGCTGGAGGGGCAGGCCAAGTTGTTCAGCCCAGCGGAGTTCAACATCCTGGGCTTTGCCTTTTGTGGCAACGATCTCTACACCCTTTCCGAAAACTTTACCCACGGGGCCCGCCTGACCCGCCGGGGAGAGGTGCTCTTCGACCCGAACGCCGGGGTGCTGCCCGAGCTGCCCACCCCGCAAGAGGTACGTTACGTTGCCCCAGAGGGCCATAGCGTGCAGGGCTGGGTACTGTTGCCGGAGGGCGATGGCCCCCACCCGGTGATCCTGTACATTCATGGGGGCCCCCACACCGCTTTTGGCAACGCCCCGATGCTTCAGTTGCAGTTGTTCCGGGCCGCTGGTTTTGCAGTGGCCTTCTGCAACCCCAGGGGCTCGACCGGTTATGGCCAGGACTACACCGAGCTGGGCAAGCGCTGGGGCGACATAGATGAAAAAGACCTGCTTGGCTTTCTGGATTACGTGCTGGCCCAGTTTCCCCTCGAGCCCAGCCGGGTCGCGGTGGCGGGGGGGTCGTATGGGGGTTTCATGACCAACTGGCTCACCGCCAGCCACCCTGAACGCTTCAAGGCCGCCGTTACCGACCGTAGCATCTGCAACTGGACGAGCTTTTTTGGCGCATCCGACATCGGGCCACGTTTTACCTACCTGCAACTGGGGGCCAAGCCCTGGGAGAACCCCGAGGTGCTGTGGCAAAAAAGCCCGCTCTCGCTGGCCCATCGGGTGCAAACCCCCACCCTGGTGGTGCACTCCGAACAAGACCACCGCTGCCCCATCGACCAGGGCGAGACCTGGTACACCGTCTTGCTGCAAAAAGGGGTGCCCACCCGGTTTTTCCGCTGCCCCGAGGAGGGGCACGAGCTCTCCCGCGCGGGTCGACCCGACCGCCGCATTGCCCGACTGAACGCTTATCTGGAGTGGTTTAGGACATACCTATAAACAAGCATTGCGCGATGTAAATCATGCGGCGAACCGGGAACCAAGTATCACTGAACCCCGGCCCATGCGGCACCGCTGCTTGCAGAGATTGAAGACAGACTGCTGTTCATACCGAACCTCAGAGCCGCACATGCGGCCGCCCAAGAAGAGCCCAACAAAACAGGTGGGCAAACCCACCTGTTCTTCTGATACCAGATTCAAAAAGACAATCTTCCCAATGAAAAACTTTAGAGGCTTGGTTGCGCCGCGCGCGGCACACCTGGAGTCCCAGAGCACACCCCACCCTTCCCTAAGGCTGGCGAAACCCGCGTCACTCCTCGCTTCGCTCGGCGAAGAAAGCGTATCGGCGAAGTATGTCCACCTCCAAAATCTACCTTGCGATCAAGAGCCAGGTCTTGAGCCGCGGCACTGCAAGCCCCTTATACGAATTGCTCCAAACCCAAACCGCACATCTCTATCGTGGGCGCACTGAAACCTGCATCACCCCTCCCTACGGTCGACGAAACAAGCGTCTTTCTTCCAAGGGGCGGTATTGCGTTTCGCGGGTGCAATAGGGTATCGCGTTCCCGAGGTGCAGTGTGGCGGTAGTACGTTCCCGCGATGTAGTTTGGCGGTAGCGCACTCAGCTACGCGGATGACCTCGGCCGGTCGCCCCTGCGCCGCGCCAGGGCGAGGCAAGGCCGC
>DAIUDO010000254.1:0-2620 GCA_036845585.1 Meiothermus sp.
CCTCACTTGGTTGCACCGCTTGCCATGCAAAGTTAAGAGCGCTTCTGCCCTGGGTGCCCGTGCTTGTCTATCTGGTGTGCAGCCTGTTCCAGGGCATTCCAGGCCAGGGTGGCACACTTGACCCGGGCTGCCAGCTTGTGGACCCCCGAGAGCGCCGCCAGATCGCCCAGCTCCGGGGTGGGCGCGGCCCCATCTACAATCATGGCCTTGAACTGCTGTTCGAGCTCGAGGGCCTCGCTCCAGGGCTTACCCTTGACCAGATCGGTCATGAGCGAGGCCGAGGCCTGCGAGATGGCACAGCCCTGCCCACGGAAACGCAGATCGACGATACGCTCCCCATCGGTCATGACCATAAGCTCTACCTGGTCGCCACAGGAAGGATTGTCACCCAGCACCCGCACATTGGCTTCCGGCAAATCGCCAAAGTTGTGGGGTGACTTGTAGTGACGCAGGATAATCTCTTTGTACAACTCGTCAAGAAGGCTCATGCAAGCCCATTGTAGCGCGCTTTTCAGGGTACAATACACGCCAGGGGATTATGGTTAGCCATACCCAAGCGACTCTCTTTGTGGTGTATCCACACCCAGCGCACATTACAATCCCCTCATCTGCAACACACTGAGTACAAGATATGCGCCCTGTATTCCGCAGTCTATCCTCCCAGACCAACTCTGCACCCAAGCGAGATTTCCGGCAGTTGCGCCGCCTGCTGGGCTACACCCGGCCCTACCGTTGGGGCCTCTTGCTGGCGGGCCTGTCGAGCCTGGTATCCACTGGCTTTTTCCTGGCTTTCCCCCAACTGGTCAGCCGCATGCTGGATGCTTCCATTTTCCGGCAGGGCGACCTGAGTCAAATTGACCGCTATACCCTGCTGCTGATACTGGTCTTTGCTGGACAGGCGGTTTTTTCGGCAGTTCAGAACTACCTCTTCGCGCGTGCAGGCGAGGGTGTGGTGGCCGACCTGCGTCGAAGCCTGTACAACCACCTGCTGCGTCTGTCACCGCGCTTCTTTGAGAGCCATAAAACCGGCGATATCACCAGTCGTCTCACCTCGGATGTAGCAACCGTACAGGGGGTGGTTTCCAACACGCTGGTACAGCTTTTTACAACCCCTTTGATGTTCGCTGCTACCCTGGCGATTTTGTTCGTGACCAACTGGAAGCTCTCGAGCTTCATACTAGGGGTCGTGCCGCTGGTGATAGGGGTGGCCATCGTGCTAGGACGCTTCATTCGTCGGCTCAGCAAGGCCTTCCAGGACAAGGTAGCCGAGGCCAACGCCCGTGCCGAGGAGTCGCTGGGAGGCATTCGGGTAGTGCAGTCGTTTACCGCCGAGAACCTCGAGGCCCAGCGCTACGGCGACCTCATTGCTGAATCTTTTCGCACCGCCTTGCGGCGGGCCCGGGTCGCCTCGAGCCTCAGTGGGGTAGTGTTTTTCACCATCTTCAGCGCTCTGGGACTCATCTTCTGGTATGGTGGAAGGCTGGTCTCATTGGGCGAGATTACCCCTGGGCAACTGGTTTCCTTCATCTTGTACGCTTTCAATGTGGCGGCCAGCGTGGGTACCCTGGCAGGCATCTGGAGCCAGGTGCAAAGCGCACTTGGAGCCAGTAGTCGCATTTTTGAGTTGCTGGACACCCAGTCCGAGCTTGCCGAACCGCAAAACCCCAAAGCCCTGCCCGCGGTGCAAGGTGAGGTGCGCTTTGAGCAGGTTCATTTCGCCTACGATGAGCGTGGCGAGGTGCTGCAGGGAGTGAATCTGACGGCCCGACCAGGCCAGGTGGTTGCGGTGGTCGGTCCAAGCGGGGCTGGCAAAAGCACCCTAATTGCCCTAATTCCCCGCTTCTACGACGTAACCCAGGGGCGCATCACCATCGACGGCACAGACATCCGCGATCTGCGTCTGCAGGATTTGCGGCAACTTGTGGGGGTGGTGCCGCAAGAAACCCTGCTGTTTTCGGGAAGCCTCGAGGAAAACATCCGCTACGGCAAACCCCAGGCCACCCAGGCCGAGGTGGTTGAAGCTGCCAATGCCGCCAACGCCCACGAGTTCATCAGCGCCTTTCCTCAGGGCTACCAAACCCTGGTGGGCGAGCGAGGGGTCAAACTCTCGGGTGGACAACGCCAGCGAGTAGCCATCGCCCGAGCCCTGCTCAAAAACCCCCGAATTCTTATTTTGGACGAGGCCACCAGCTCGCTCGATTCGGAATCCGAAGCGCTGGTGCAAGAAGCTCTGGACAAACTGATGCAAGGACGCACCACCTTTGTGATAGCACACCGTCTCTCCACCGTTCGCAACGCGGACCAAATCGTGGTACTCGACAAGGGTCAGATCGTGCAGCAGGGCACCCACGAGGAACTGCTGGCCCAGGGTGGGCTCTACCGCGACCTTTACGAGCTGCAGTTCCGCGAGGAAACACCTATCGCCTGATGGCTTCCTCCCATCCTCGCTTTGACCTCCCGGTGCGCTCACGGTAGGAGCGCATTTCTGTTTTATCGGAGGCTGTATTTGGGGCTTGCAGAGGGGCATCCCATGGGCAGGCTCTACATCGCAACGCAGATTTCTCAGCTAAGTATTTCCACCTCAGAAATCTACGTTGCGATCCAGAGCTGGGTCATAAGA
>DAIUDO010000255.1:0-2604 GCA_036845585.1 Meiothermus sp.
TCTGCCGCACGCCGGTAGCCACGAAGCCCCCGACGAAGCTCATCGCCACCCGCTCGACGTTGAACAGGATGTAGGCCGCCGCCGCCATCCCTGCCAGCAGCAGGATGATCCCCAGCAGCCAGGCCGTGATCACCGTCTGCAAGGCCTGCAAGGCCAGGCTCAGGTCGGTGCGTACCGCATCGAACTTGGCCTCCAGCGCACAGAAGGGATCGACAATAAGGCACTTTTGGGACTGCTTGGCCTGCTCCAGCGCATCCTCGCTTTTCTCCTTGACCGCTTCCAGCCGATCCACTGCCTGATCCACGTAGGCGTTGACCTGGTTGACCGGGCGGTTGATACCGATCTCCACCGCCGCCTTGAACCCCACCGGCAGCAGAACCACGATGAGCAGGGCCCCCATCACGGCCGCCACCCACTTGCCAAACCAGTCTGCCGCCGAGCCCTTGGGGAAGACCAGCAGCGCCGCCGCCAGCGGGAACAGCGCCACCCCCACCTCCACCGTGAACGAGGCCACCACGATCAGGATGAAGAAAAACAGCATCAGCGGAATGAGCAGCAGCGTGGCCCAGTTGAGGTATTGCAGCACCTTGGACGAGCCCGCGCTGGTGCCCGAGGCGACGGATCGGGTCGTAGCGTTCTTGGCCGCATTCTCGGCGGTTTTCGCGGTCATTACCTTGACCGCCCCCACCGCACCCATGAAGGGTACCACCCGCATCGCCAGCGCATCGAGGCTATCCCCCGCATCGGACAGGGTAGCCGCCACCGAGTCGGTGCCCCGCTCCCGCGCTGCGGTCATGGCCGCATCCAGGGTGTTCCCCACGAACCCGCTCGTCCACAGCGAGAGCATCAGCCCTGCCACCGCCAGCCGCACGAAGGCCCCCTTGATGGCCTCCAGGCCTCCGCCCAGGATGCCCTGCACGATGCCGTAGACGAAGCCCAGCATCACCAGGGCCAGTGCCAGGGCGGAAATCCCCCGTTCCAGCCGGGCTATGTCGCGGCTGATGCTGTTGAGCCAGCGCGAGATGTCGAAGACGGTCTGAAGCAGGTTTTGCTGCTGTGCCGTGCCGCTGGGGGGCGGCACCTGCGGCTGCTCGGCCAGGGCCGGCCCGCTCACCAGCAGCAGCACCAGGGTCAACAGAACAGGAATCCAGCGCACAAAAGCCCTCCTATGGACGCAAGCAGGTGATGTTCCCATCCGCCCCCGGCCCCAGCACCCCATCCGGGCAGGCCACCGTGCGGGAGAGGGTTGCCAGCATCCGCAGGTTGGCGGTCTGGCTCTCGGCTTCCTCGCTGACCTGGGCCATCGTGCGCTCAACCTCGGCTTTCCAGGATTCGATCTCGTCGGCGCGACGCTCGAGCTCAATCTCAATCAGGTTGGCGATTTGCCGTGTGGTGTAGGCCTGCTGGGCGGCGCTCTGCCGCACCGCCCCCACCACGTCCTGGGTGTTGGTGAGGTTCTGCCGCATGATCTTGGCCTGGGCGTCCACCAGGATCTCCAGCACCTCCCGGGTGGAGTTGGCCTCCCGCGCCCGCCGCACCACCTGCTCGGCCTCCCCCTCCTGCGAAGGCAGGGGGTTGGTCACCTGGAGCGCCTTGGCCAGGTCATCCTGGGTCTGGTTGGTGGCGGCTTCCACCTGCTTCTCCGCTGCGGCGTTGTTGGCCTCTACCTTGGTTCGTAGCTGGAGAAGCTGCTCCTTCCGTTGCAGGCTGCCGAGCTCGGCCATCAGCAGGTTGGGGTTGAGCTTGATGGCCTCCACCGCCCACCACGAGGGGCTGCCGTTGGGGTAGGGGTTGTTCCTGATGGCGTCCACCTGTTTTTCCCGCACCCGGGTCATCCAGTTGGACACCTTCGCCACCATCTGACGGTAGCTGCGCCTGATGGCAAGGAAATCCTGCTCGAGTTGATCCGCCTCGACGTTGCCCCTGGCCAGCCCCATCTCCGCCCCCAGCCCGTTGACCAGGTAGCTCACCCCGGTAATGAAGCCCTCTCGCTTGAGCATGTCAAAGTCTTGCCGTACCTCATCCCACATCCCCACCGCCCGATCCAGCGTGCGGTAGAGGGTGCATACCCAGCGCACGCTCTCCAGGCTGAAAGCATTGACGGTGGCGCAGGCGGTGCTGCCCCACTGCTGCACCTGGTTCCACAGGGCCTCCAGGGCCGGTGGGTTCTGCGAGGGCGGCTCCGCCGCCGGATCTACCACCACGCTGAAGAAGATGGTCTTTGCCCCCACCGTAAGCCGGGCCGGGCTCGAGCCGCTCGGGGTGTTGGCCGCTGCCGTGAACACCACCTCCACCGTGGCGTTTTTCCGGGGGTCGCTCACGGTGATGCTGGTGGGGCTGTAGGTCACCCCGGCAGGCAGGCCGGTGATCCCGATGGCGAGCGTGCCGGTGAAGCCCTCCGACAGCACCGCCAGGGTGGACTTGGCGCTTTTCCCCGGTGCCACGCTCACCGGGGTCGGGGAGAGGTCAATGTAGTAGTTCTGCGCCAGCCCCATCCCCGGAAGAAGGAAAAGCAGGTTCAAAAACAGCCTTCTCATGTTTTCTCCTCCCCATAGGCCAGCGCCCGCACCGCCCGGATCACGTCGCCGTAGCGCTGCACCGCCG
>DAIUDO010000256.1:0-2571 GCA_036845585.1 Meiothermus sp.
CTACCTGGCTGGAAGGACTGGGAGTATACCGCCTGCGGTGAGCTAGGCTGCATACGGGCTTGGCCGCTAGGCTATACTGGCCTTTTGGGTTGGACATGCTCGAGCACACCGAAGCCCTCGATTTTCACCGCGTCCGCGAGGCCTTAGCCGAGCGGGCTTCGACCCTGATGGGACGAGAGGCCCTCTTGTCGCTGTCGCCGAAAGCCCCGCTACAAGAGGCCCTGGCCCAACAACGCACCGTTGCAGAAGCCCTGGCTTATCCTTATCGGCTGGGCGGCATCTCCGACTTGCGGCCAGCCCTCAGGGCGGCACGGGAAGGGTTGCGCTTGGAGGGCTTACAACTGCGCGAGGTGGCCTCGAGCCTGGAATCAGCGGTGGCGCTGAAGCACGAGCTTCTGGAAATAGGCGACCACCTGAAGGCCCTGGCAGCCCGCATGGGCGAGCATACCTATTTTCTGCGGCGTGTTGGGGAGTGCCTGGATGAAAGCGGCCAGGTGCGCGACGACGCCACCCCCCGGCTGCGGGAAATAAGGCGCCGGGTCAATCCCCTGCGCGAGCAGATACAAGATCGGCTTCAGCACCTGATGGATCGCCACCCCGAGGCCATTCAGGAGCGCTTTATCACCCTCCGGCGCGACCGCTACGTAATACCGGTCAAGGCCAGTTTCCAAAACAAAATAACCGGCATCATCCTCGATCAATCCGACTCGGGCCTGACGGTCTACATGGAGCCCACCGCGGTGGTTCCTCTGAACAATCAGCTGGCCAGTCTGAAGCTCGAGGAGGATGCTGAAGTCAATCGGGTGCTGTTTGAACTGTCGGCAATACTGGGGAACGATGCCGAGCTGGACGAAACCTTGCAGTCCCTCACCGAGCTGGATGTGGCCAGGGCCGCAGCCCATCTGGCTGAAGACTGGCAACTGGTTCAGCCTCGACTGAACCAGGAGGGGTTGTACAGGTTGAAAGCAGCCCGTCACCCCCTGATTGCCAACCCCGTTAGCAACGACCTCGAGCTCACCCAGGAGCACCGCATCCTGCTCATCACCGGCCCCAACATGGGGGGCAAGACCGCGCTGCTCAAAACCCTGGGCCTGGCCGTGCTGATGGCCCAGTGCGGATTGTTCGTACCCGCCGAAGCAGCGGAGATCGCCTTTCCGGACAGGCTATTTGTGGACATCGGCGACCAGCAATCTATCCAGGAGAGCCTCTCGACGTTTGCAGCTCATGTCTTGCAGCTCAAAGAAGTGCTCGTTTCGGCAACGCCCCATAGCCTGGTGCTGATCGACGAGTTGGGCTCCGGCACCGACCCCGAGGAGGGCGCAGCCCTGGCCCAAGCCTTCGTGGAGGGGCTGCTGGCCAGGGGGGTGCGGGGACTCATCACCACCCATCTCTCTCCCCTCAAGGCCTTTGCCCAGGACACCCCTGGGCTGCGAAATGCTTCGATGCGCTTCGATTTGGAAAACTTGCGCCCCACCTATCAGTTGGTGGTCGGGGCGCCGGGGCGCAGCTATGCCCTCTCGATTGCCCGACGGCTGGGCTTCCCTCAGGACGAGGTAGAACGCGCCGAGGCCCTGCTGGGACCCGAAGGAGGGCGGCTCGAGCGCCTGCTGGCCTCGCTCGAGGCCGAGCGGGAGCGCTTGCGGGAAGCCCGGCAGATGGCCGAAAACCAGCGGCAGCAGGCAGAGCAGCTCAATCAGGAGTTGAGCCGTCAGTTAGCCGAGCTGGCACAAAACAAAGAGCGCATGCTGGAAGAGGCCCGCAGCGAAGCCGCACGGGTTGTGCAGGAGGCCCAGGAGCGCGTAAGGCAAACCCGTGAGCGCCACAAAGCACAGGGGCAGGGGCAGGTTTTGCAAGAACTCATCCAGCTCAAGAGCAGATACCAACGCCCCGAGAAAACCGCGCCCCCTCGGAAAAACTTGCAGATAGGAACCGTGGTAGACATACCCGAGTATGGCGGCCAGGGGACTATTGTCGAGATGCGCGGACAAGACGCCGTGCTGCAAATGGGCGCCTTGCGTGTATCTGTCCCGATGGCGAGTTTGCGACCAAGAGAAGAGCTGAAAGCCCCAAAACCCACAGGCCGCGCCCCGCACAAGGCCAAAATAGCAACTGAACTCAACCTGCGGGGCCTTACCGTTGAAGAGGCCTTGCTGGCCGTGGATGATTATCTCGCCGAAGCAAAAGCTACCGCCACTACGCCCGTTCGCCTTCTCCACGGCAAGGGGACCGGAGCTCTGCGCAATGCCCTGCGCGAATCACTCAAGCGTGACCGGCGGGTCGAGAATTTTCACGATGCAGTGCCCTATGAAGGCGGACATGGGGTAACCGTAGTTCACCTACGGTTATGAGAGCTTCTGAAGACACCTCGCACGGTGAGCCGAATACCAGATGAGTATTGCCACCTCAGAAATCTACGTTGCGATCCAGAGCCGGGTCATAAGATGCGCCACTGCAAGTCTCAAATGCAAATTCTGCTCAACCGAATACGCACCATTCTATCGCGGGCGCACTTGGTACCTGATTTGAGCAGATGGTCATCCAAATCTAAACGATCGGTCAGGTGAGTTCGGC
>DAIUDO010000257.1:0-2568 GCA_036845585.1 Meiothermus sp.
AGCCTGGCCTGTTCAAAAATCAGCGGTTCTTCCAGCAGGCAGGGCAAACGCAGCCAGCCTATGTAGTACGCTCCGGCCAGACCGGGCCGCGCAAGGCGCAGCTGCTCGGAGCGGGTGAGCAGGGTTTCGAAAGCCTCGGGGCTGGTCAAAACCGGGTACTGCAAAGGTGTAAGCCGCTTGAGAAAGGCTTTCAGGATGCCAGGGTTTGACCAGAAGCCGTAGTTGATCTCATCGGTAATCTGCTCGATTCGCGAAAGCAGCGCGGGGTCACCTTGGCGACCAACCAGCTTGCGCACCAGCTCGCTGCGGCGCAGCCGCAAGGTTGCATACTCACCGAGCGGGTACAGCTTTCCGGGATAGAAATCCAAGGCCTGGCGCAGGCGGTACGCCATGACGTAGTCTTGGTACTCCCGGAAAGGATCCATGACTACATTTTGCGACACCACCCTCCGTTAGTGGAAGATTAACCCAGGTCTGTTCTCAGTCAGAGGCAAAGGTGGACAGAGATACCGGGGTTTGCGGTCCAACCTGTTCCAGGGCTGCCTGCAACACCTCTATCCCGGCTCCCGGCCGTGGGGCCCGCTCCGAGAGTACCCGGCGCCAGGAGCGTCCTCCGGGCTGTCCTTTGAACATGTTGAGCATATGGCGGGCGATTGCCCAGAGCGGCGTGCCCAGTTCTATTTGCGCCTTGGCGTAGCTCAGCATTGCCCAAGCCACGGCCAGGCGCGTGGTGGCGTGGGCTAGGCCAAACAGCTTCTGGTCGGCCTGCTCGAGCACAAAGGGGTCGTCGTAAACGGCCCGTCCCAGCATGACCCCGTCCACATGGGCCAGGTGTCCCTGGGCCTCATCCAGCGTCCGCACCCCGCCGTTGAGCACAATAGTCAGCTGAGGGAAGTCTTGTTTGAGCCGGTATACCCACTCGTAGCGCAGCGGCGGAATGGTACGGTTTTCGGCGGGAGACAGGCCTTTGAGGTGCGCTTTGCGGGCATGGACGATGAACACCTCGATGCCCACCCCGGCCAGCTTCTCGACAAAGCGCGCGACGTAGGGGTAGCTTTCGACCTCATCCACCCCCAGCCGATGCTTGGCCGTTACGGGAATCCTCACCGCTTGCCGGATGGCGGCCATGCACTCGACCACCCGGTCGGGCTCGAGCATCAAGCAGGCTCCAAAACCGCCCCCCTGCACCCGTTCAGAGGGGCAACCCAGATTCAAATTGATCTCGTCGTAACCCCATTCCTCGCCTATCTGGGCGGCGGCTGCCAGCCTGTGCGGCAAGGAACCGGCTAGCTGCAAGGCCACCGGATGCTCTTGGGGGTTGAAATCAAGCAGCCTCGGGCGGTTGCCCAAAAGGATGGACTGATCCACCACCATCTCGGTGTAGAGCCGGGTCTGCCGGGTAATCAGGCGCACCAGGTAACGAAAGTGCCGGTCGGTCCGGTCCAGCATGGGTGCTACAGAAAGCACGTAAGCGCCGGGTTTTGGGGGCCGGGTATGTGGTGATGGGTGGTTCACGACGGGAAACCTGCTGGGCTGCCAGTACAACAGGGATGATCTACGTAACTAAGCCCTGTACCCCAGAACCTCCTGCGGGGAAAGTCGTCGGGGCTCCCTGAACTCGATGTCTTCCCACTCGCCCTCCTCGATGACCTCGAGCTGCGGGTTGAGCTTTTTGAAGTGAGCGACCACTTCCTGTACCAGGTCGTCGGGGGTTGAGGCCGCCGAGGTAATGCCCACCGAGCGCACCCCCTCGAGCCAGTCAGGTTTTATGTCCTGCACGGTGTTGATGCGCTCGGCTCGCTTCACCAGGCTCTGAGCCAGTTCCAGCAGCCGCATACCGTTGGAGGAAGCCAGGCTGGTCAGCACCAAGAACATGTCCACGTGGGGCGCAATCTGCTTAACGGCGTCCTGGCGGTTTTTGGTGGCATAGCACAGGTCGTGACGGCTGGGCACTACCAGCCTGGGAAAGCGGCGTTTCAGAATATCCACCGTGGCCAGGGTGTCGTCCACCGAAAGGGTGGTCTGGGTCAACACCACCACCTTCTCGGGGTTCGGAACCTCGACAGTATGGGGGTCGGCCAGGCGGGGGTCCCGGCCCGCATGGGTGTGAACCGCAACCAAAATGGTCTGCTCTGGGGCCTCGCCGCGGGTTCCCTTGATTTCCTGATGGTCGGCAGAGTCGCCGATAAGCAGAATCCAGTAGCCTTCCCGGGCGTACTTCCGGGCCTCGCTGTGGACTTTGGTAACCAACGGACAGGTCGCATCGATCTGGTGCAGATTGCGCTGGGCGGCCTCGCTGCGTAACCAGGGGGGAATCCCGTGGGCCGAGAAGACCACGGTTTCACCAAGTTTGCGGCCGGTCTCCTCCACCTTCTGGCGAAGCGGTTCAATTTCAGCCAGATCTTCGACAAAATGCACCCCATGCTGTTCTTGCAGCCGCTTGACCACCACGTCGTTGTGCACGATGGCGTGATAAACCACCAGCTCGCCCTCATCGCGCAGCTCTCGAGCGGCTTTTTCCACCGCTTCAATGGCCATAACCACCCCAGCACAAAAGCCGCGGGGCTT
>DAIUDO010000258.1:0-2533 GCA_036845585.1 Meiothermus sp.
AGGGCCTACAAGGCTGCAATCTGGCCTGAGCTATAGCCGAATACGGTTGGGTGCTGCCTGGTAGTCTCGTCCATTTTTATTTTCCCCTAAACGGAGTCAAACCAACCAAGTCTGGTACACTGCGACCTCGAGCAAAGCTTTTTGTGCAGAACCTGCCATGGTGCGCTTCTAACGTGCCGCCAGTGCAAAAATATAGGCTTCCCAGCTGGGAAGCCTTCTACGAGGTAGCGCCCTATTGTTGGGTGGTAGTAGTGCTGACCTTGATACTAGGCCCCATCGTGGTGGTGAGGTAGACCGAGCGCAGGTAGGTGCCCTTGGCGCTGTCGGGCTTAGCACCCTCCACGGCTTTGATGAAGGCGCGTACGTTTTCGGCAATTTTTTCAGGTGCAAAGCTGGCTTTGCCCACCGGGCCGTGAACCACACCGGTTTTGTCGTTGCGGAACTCGATACGGCCGGCCTTAATTTCCCTGACCATATCGCCAATGTTGAAGCCCACTGTACCGGCTTTGGGGTTGGGCAGCATGCCCTTGGGGCCCAGAATGCGGCCCAGCTTGGAGCCTACCGCGCCCATCACGTCGGGAGTTGCAACCACTGCGTCGAAATCGGAGCGTCCATCCAGGATTTCTTGAATGATCTCTTCGCCCGCTGCGATGTCGGCGCCGGCAGCCTTGGCCTCGGCGATCTTCTCGCCTTTGGCAATGGCCAGGACGCGTACACTCCGGCCGGTACCGTGGGGCAGTGCCACCGTGGAGCGCACATTCTGATCGGACTTTTTGGCGTCGATCCCAAGCTTTACGTGAACCTCTACGGTCTCGTCAAACTTGGCGCTCCTGATCAGGGGAATCAGGGCTGCCGCTTCTTCGATGGAGTAGACCTTGTTCAGGTCTACTTTTTCCAGTATTGCGCGGTAGCGCTTGCCGTGTTTAGGCATGGGGTACCCCCGTCACTTCGACCCCCATAGCGCGGGCCGAACCGGCAATCTGGCGGGCTGCAGCTTCTACGTCGTTAGCGTTCATATCGGCCATTTTTTGCTTGGCGATTTGCAGGCACTGTTCCCAGGTGAGCTTTCCTACCTTTTCGCGCCCGGTTTTGCCTGAACCCTTCTCGATGCCAGCCGCCTTGCGGATCAGGTACGAGGCCGGAGGGGTCTTGGTGATGAAGGTAAACGAACGGTCCGAAAAGATGGTGATCTCCACCGGTACAATCGCATCGCCCATGTTGGCGCTGGCAGCGTTGAACTGCTTCACGAACTCCATGATGTTGGCCCCGTGCTGACCCAGGGCCGGGCCCACCGGGGGGGCCGGGGTGGCTTTGCCTGCTGGCAGCTGCAACTTGACCACAGCAGCTATCTTTTTCATTGCTATTTCCTCCTTTATTTTTCCCGCTGGTAACGGGAGTCGGCTCCCACGAACTTCGTGGTCTTATCGCCTGGGCGTTTATGCTCGTACAACCTGAGAGAACTCGAGCTCCACCGGGGTCTCGCGCCCGAAGATGGAGACCAGGACCTTGACCTTCTGGCGCTCGAGGTTGACCTCGCCCACCACGCCGGTGAAATCTGCAAAGGGGCCGGAGGCCACCCGCACCACATCGCCCTCCTTGAAGGTAACCTGGGGTTTGGGGGCTTCTTTTTTTCCAGTCAGGCCCGAGATTTCCAGCAGATGCTGCACCTCGTCGGGGGTGAGCGGAACCGGGTGGGTTGCGGTTCCAACAAAGCCGGTCACACCAGGGGTATTGCGCACCACCTCCCAGGCCTCGTTGACCTCGCCTGGGGTGTCGCCCAGGTCCACCAACACGTAGATGTAGCCGGGGTAGAGCTTGCGGCGCACCACGTCCTTCTTGCCTCCCTCGCGGTGCTCCACCACTTCCTCGGTGGGGATCAAAACCTGGAAGATTTTGTCCTGCATACCGAGAGCCTTCACCCGCTGCTCGAGGTTTTGCTTGACCTTGTCCTCGTAGCCTACATAGGTGTGGACGGCATACCATTCAATACTCATAGCGCGTTCCAGGGCATCACGGTAGGCGCACCGTAATGAAACGGAAGATGGTGTCAATCAGCCCCAGCACCACCATGGCCACGGTGGCGAAAACCAGAATGACCTGGGTCGACTCGATGATTTCCTGGCGGGTAGACCAGGTCACGCGGGACAGCTCGGCGCGGGCTTCGCGGAAATAGTTGATAATTCGTGCACCGAGGGGGCGCCTGGGGGTGTTCTGCTCTTGGGCCATACAATCCGCCTTTAGACCTTCACTTCCTTGTGAGGGAGGTGCTTGTTGCACCAAGGGCAGTACTTTTTGAGCTCGAGTTTCGCCGTAGTGTTGCGCCGGTTCTTTTCGGTTGCGTAGTTGCGGCGCTTGCACTCCGTGCATTCCAAGAGCAGCTTGATTCGTACCTCACTCGCCATATGGTTCCTCTTTCAGGCTTCAGCCCAGCCAGGTTCTGGGCCTGGCCGGGCTAGCAAGCCTACAGTTTAGCACGTTACTCTATGATCTTAGCCACCACACCGGCTCCAACGGTGCGACCGCCCTCGCGGAT
>DAIUDO010000259.1:0-2526 GCA_036845585.1 Meiothermus sp.
TTCAAGGTCTGGTGAGAAGCCATCTATATAGGAAAATAGCATCCCCAAGACGTAAAATAGAGCGGTTTATGCCCGGACTCGAGAATCGCAAAGCACGCCACGACTACGAAATCCTGGAGACTTTAGAGGCCGGGCTGGCCCTTAAGGGTACCGAGGTGAAGTCTGTGCGGGCCGCCCAGGTCGACTTTACCGGCACCTTCGCACGGTTTCAAAACGGGGAGCTTTTCTTGGAGAACCTGTACATTGCCCCCTACGAAAAAGGCGGCTATACCAACCACGACCCCCGCCGTTTGCGCAAACTACTTTTGCACCGGCACGAGCTGCACAAACTCAGGACACGGGTCGAGCAAAAAGGGCTGACCCTGGTTCCGCTCAAAATCTACTTCAACGAGCGTGGCAAGGCCAAATTATTGCTGGCCCTAGCTCGAGGTAAGCGCGCCTACCAGAAGAAAGCCGACGACAAAAAGCGGGCGGTGCAGCGTGAACTGGAAAACTGGTAGGTGGCCCTTTTGGGCTTGCGATTCTTATGAACTGTGGGTAAAACTGTAGCGACTGGACCTCCGGATGCGGCGAATATTGACGGCACTGACAGTATTGCTTGGCCTGGCATCGGCCCAGTACGAAAATCGCTTGCTGGTAGGTGCTCAGGAGAGCCAGGCTATATATCCAGGAGGCGGTTCGGTGGCCTTTGGGCCCGCTAGATTCATTGCCGAGGCCCTGGGGCTCGGCTACCTCGAGGACTCCGGTAAGCTCTATTTGAGCCTGGGTAGCCGGGTGGCTGCTTTCAACATCAGCAGCCAGGGAGCTGATGCTGCCGGAGCCCTTGATGCCTACCGCATACAGGGCAAACTCTGGGTTCCTGTGCGAGAGTTGGCACGCAACCTCGACCTTTATTTCCGCCTTGACTATGGTGCCCCTGTGCTGGCACTGCGCCCGGCCCGCCTGCTGGAGGTACAGCGGGTTGTGGCCGGATCAACCGAACGGTTTATACTGCGCTTCGATCGCGACGTTCAGGTACGGTTGCTGGCCAACAACCCACCCCGCCTGGCTATGATTGGGGTTCGCGAGGTTCCCGACTCACCTCCCAACTTGCCGGTGAGCTTCAGCCAGGAGAACTGGGGAACCGAGATTTATCTCCCCCAAGGGGGCGATCCACCACGGTTGATCTTCCTGCCCCAACAGGTTTTCGTGGAGCGCGGTGGGCTGAACCGGCGCCCAAGGGTGGTGCTTGATGCCGGTCACGGCGGCGACGATACCGGGGTGGTGGTGGGCAATCTACGCGAGAAAGACCTGGTTTTAAGCGTTGCCCTGCGGTTGCAAAAGTTGCTCCAGCAGGGTCGCCTCGAGGTTGTGCTCACCCGAAGCAGCGACCGCACAGTACCGCTGCTAGATAGGGCCCAGTACGCTTCATCGGCTCAGGTGTTCATAAGTCTGCACGCCGCAGCTGGCAGCCGCATCCGGGTTTACAGCCACCCCGAAATTCAGACCCTACGCTTGCTGGAGAAAGGTCGCGAACTTTCGGCCCGAACCCCCGCCAGCCAGAGGGCAGTTCTGGAGCGCTATGTGGCCCCTCCAGGTTCAGCGGCACGGTTCGCGCAGGCTGTTTCTGAGGGTTTCGCTGCTGCCGGGATTGTCGCCAACACCAGCCAGGACGCCATGTATGTGCTCTCAATGGCGGGGGGGGCTGCCATTCTACTAGAGATGGGCTTTGAGCAGCTGCGCACCCCACAGGGGCGCGAGCAGGTGGCCAGGGTGCTGGCACGAGCGGTCTTCTCCTACCTGGGCCTGCCCGATGCCTCATCGCCACGCACAACCACCCCCGGGCCGGCAGGAGGGAGCCGACCATGAGGCGGCTGCTGAGCTTGACCAATCTGCTGGGCCTGGTGGTCCTAATTCTGGGTGCGGCAGGCCTGTGGCTGCTTCAGTCTGACCCCGGCTCGAGGGCGCTCAACCTGCCCTCCGATCTGGATAACCAGGGCCCCCGCACGATAAGACTATATTTTGCCAGCGACGCCACCGATGGCCTGGTGGTCGAGGAGCGAACCATCCAGGTAGCTGAAGGCGAGTACCTGCTTGGGCGCGTTCTGTCAGAGCTGGTTCGGGGACCTCAAATTGCCGGTGCTGCACCCCTGGTTCCTGCCGGAACGCCTGCTCCCACCATTTTTCTGCGGGACAACACGGCCCTGGTCGACTTACCCGCTGCCTACGGGCAACTGCACTATGGAACCGCAGGGGAAATGGCGCTCATCTACGGTATAGCCAACACCCTGCTGGAGTTCAGGGAGGTGCAACAGGTTAAGTTTTTGCTCGAGGGCCGTGAGGTAGAGAGCCTGGGGCATCTGTCGCTGACCGACCCGTACAAGCGCCAGGGGCAGTAAGCGTAGCGGAAACAGTTATACGTGCAAGATTATGAAGATTGAACGGTTGACCCTGCAGGGCTTCAAGTCCTTTGGAGAGCGCACCAGCCTTGATTTTGACCGCGGTATCTACGGCATTGTGGGCCCCAACGGCTCGGGCAAAAGCAAC
>DAIUDO010000260.1:0-2515 GCA_036845585.1 Meiothermus sp.
AGTATGAGTTCGTGGTGCTGGGCCTAACATGGTTGTAGAATCGCGATAGCGAAGGGGAATCTAGATGAGCGACAAAACCGATAAATCCAGTACACATCTGCCCGAGACCCTTCCGGTATGTCCGGTGCGCGGTTCGGTGATCTATCCCAGCATGGTCATGCCGATTGACGCCGGCAGACCTGTTTCGATTCGGGCAATTGACGCGGCACTGGCCCAGGAACGGATGATCCTGATTGTGAGCCAGCGCGACAAGGATGTAGAGGAGCCTGCCGCCAGCGACCTATTTGAAGTGGGTACGGCTTGCAACGTTTTACGGATGCGTAAAAACGCCGACGGCTCGGTGCAGATGCTGGTGCAAGCCTTTGCCAGGGTCCGCGTCGAACAGTACCGGCCCGCCAATGGCTATCTCGAGGCCAGGGTAGTGCGGCTCCCCGAGGCCGAGGGTAAGGCTACCGAGGTTAAAGCCTTGTTTCGCGAGGTTAAGGAGCGCTTCGAGAACTTACTCAAGGAGGGCAAGTACCTTTCGCCGGAGGTGGCCCATTTCGTCATGAACCTCGAGGATCCCTCGCAACTGGCCGATTACATTGCCTTCCACCTGGACTTCAAGCTCGAGGACAAACAGCAGATACTGGCGACCTCCTCGGTAGCGGACCGCCTCAAGCGCATTGCGGTTTTGCTGGACGCCGAACTGGATCTTATGGAAACCCAGCGCCGCATCCAGCAGCAGGTTAAGGAAGAAATCGATAAGAACCAGCGTGAGTTCTACCTGCGCGAGCAGATGAAGGCCATCCAGCGCGAGTTGCACGGGGAAGAGGGCGAGATGGAGCTGGAGGAGTTTCGCCAGAAGATCGGGGCCCTCAAGCTACCCCAGAACGTGCTGTCCGAGGTTGAGCGTGAGCTTTCGCGTTTTGCTCGCATGCACCCAGACTCCGCTGAGGCCAGCGTGGTGCGCACCTACCTGGACTGGATTGTCAACCTACCTTGGAACACCCGCACCGAGGACCAGATTGACCTCAGAGAGGCCCAGCGGATTCTGGAGGAAGACCATTACGGCCTAGAAAAAGTCAAGGACCGTGTGCTGGAGTACTTGGCGGTGCGCAAGCTGAAGCAGGAGCGCCAGAAAAAAGGTGAGATCCCGCTCGAGGAGGTCTCCAAAGGGCCTATTTTGCTGTTCGTGGGGCCTCCCGGTGTGGGTAAGACCTCTATCGCGAAATCCATTGCCAAGAGCCTGGGGCGCAGGTACCACCGCATCTCGCTGGGAGGAGCGCGCGACGAGTCCGACATCCGTGGCCACCGGCGCACCTACATTGGGGCCATGCCGGGGCGGATCATCCAGGGTATGCGACAGGCAGGCAGCAAAAACCCGGTGATCCTCCTCGACGAAGTCGACAAACTGGGGGCGTCCTACCAGGGCGACCCGGCGGCGGCCTTGCTCGAGCTTTTAGACCCCGCCCAGAACAAGGAGTTTACCGATCACTACTTGGGGGTGCCCTTCGACATGAGCGAGGTTTTGTTCATCTGCACCGCCAACTTCCCCGAGCATATCCCGGGCCCGCTTTTCGACCGGATGGAGCTGATCGAGTTCACCAGCTACATCGAACAGGAAAAGCTCGAGATCGCCAAGCGCTATCTACTGCCCCGCCAGCTAGCCGAGAACGGGTTAAAGGAAAACCAGGTAGTCGTTACCGAGGCGGCCATTATGCGCCTGATTACCCACTACACCCGCGAGGCCGGGGTGCGGGGTCTCGAGCGGGAGATCGGTACCCTTCTGCGCAAGTCGGCCCGCAAGATTCTGGAGAGCGGCAAAAAACGGGTGCGCATCACCGAAGGCGACCTGGAGAAATACCTGGGGCCTGCACGTTTCCAGCCCGAGTCGGAGGCCCGCAACCCCCAGTTGGGCGTGGCCACCGGGATGTTCTACACCCCAGTGGGGGGCGACATCATGTTCATCGAGGTCTCGGCGATGCCGGGCAAGGGCAACCTGATCCTGACCGGCCAGCTTGGCGAGGTCATGAAGGAGTCGGCAAGGGCTGCCCTCAGCTACGCCAAAAAGAACGCCCAGCGCTTCGGTATCCCCCTGGACAGGTTCGATAAGTCCGACCTACACATTCACGTACCAGCCGGGGCCATACCCAAGGAAGGTCCCTCGGCGGGCATTGCCATCACCGCAGCATTGGTCTCGGCGTTGGCCGAGGTGCCGGTGCGCAACGATGTGGCCATGACCGGCGAGATTACCCTCACGGGCCGGGTGCTGCCCATCGGCGGGGTCAAGGAGAAGGTGCTGGGTGCGCGCCGGGCGGGCATCCACGAGGTGGTGCTGCCCAAGCAGAACCAGTCCGATCTATCCGACATCCCCCTGTATTTGCGGCAGAACATGGCCTTCCACTTTGCGGAAAACCTGGATCAGGCCCTTGACTGGGCCCTGGTGGGGGGGATGGGCGCCCTCGAGCGCCGGGTCTCATCTTCCAAGCCCCGCCGCAGCAAACCCCAGCCGGTGGCCCGGGCCTAATCAGCG
>DAIUDO010000261.1:0-2481 GCA_036845585.1 Meiothermus sp.
CCGGTCGGAGGCTATCTGGCCTAACACTTCGCGCACCCCACGCAGCCGGGTTTGCAGTAGGGAACGGGCTAGCGAACTGTCAAGTGCGCAGTTTCCAGGGCGTGGGTCGGGAAAATCGGCGCGGCGCTGCGAGGCCAACACGACAGGGTCGCGCCCATATAAGGGGGCAATCAGCCGACCGAACTCGAGCCGACTCAATACCTCGGCCCCTCCCAGGTGCAGCACCCCCTCAAAACCCAGGCCCACCAGTTCCCACAGGGCCTGGGCCAAATCCTCTACGAAAACAAAAGAGCGGTACTCATCGCTAAACAGGCCACCCCCGCGCCGGCCATCGGCCATCTCCAGCACCATCTGGCTGGTCGGATCGATGGGGTTCAGACCCCAGATAAGCGAGGTACGCACAATGGTGGTCCTGGGCAGGATTTGCTGCACCAGCTGCTCGGCCCTGAGTTTGGCCTGGCCGTACTGGGTGAGGGGGTTGGGGCGGGCCGACTCGGAATAAGGGGGGTTTTCACCATCGAATACCTGATCGGTGGAAAGGTGAATCAGCCGGGCTCCTTGGGCTCGGCAGGCCGCTGCTACGTGGGCGGTTCCCTGCACCGTAACGGTCTCGAGTGCCTCGGGGGTTTCTTTGGCATAGGCGGTATGGATGACCACCTGTGGCTCCCAGGCAGCCAGGGTTCGTGCCACCGCAGCAGCATCGCGGATATCGAGCCGGAACCACTCCACCCCTTGCTGACGGGGGGTCTGCTGCCAGTGACTGGCCCCCAGCACCCTGCCCCGCCCTAGATGCAGCAGGGCCTGCCCCAGGTATCCAGTGCCGCCGGTAACGAAGACCCTCATGAGGGCAGCTTACCCGAACAGCAGATGCAAAGGGGAGACGCTTGTTTCGCCGACCGACCGGAAGACACCGGTCTCGCCAACCATAAGGAGGGGTGGGCTCTGGGATTCCAGGCGCCGCGCACGGTGCAACCCAGCCTCTGAAGGTTTTGACTGGGAAGATTTCCTTTGTGAGTCCGGCATGGCAACCCCCCGTGCAGTGTAGACGCCCTTTGGGCGTATGGGTTTGCAAATGGACCCTGGCCTAAACCAAGCCCCGCAGCGCTGGATATAACCCCTTGGCTTCCGGTAGATTGAACACGTGGCACTCTTCAAAAAACAAGATTTTGGCCCCAACTTCGTGTGGGGCACCGCCACCGCCGCATACCAGATCGAGGGCGCGGTGCGGGAAGACGGGCGGGGAATTTCCATCTGGGACACCTTCTCGCATACCCCTGGCAAAATCAAAACCGGTGAAAACGGCGATGTGGCCTGTGATTTTTACCACCGCTACCCTGAGGACATCGCCTACATTAGCCAGATGCACATGCAGGTGCACCGCTTCTCCCTGGCCTGGCCTCGCATTCTGCCCAATGGCACCGGTCCCGTCAACCAAAAAGGTCTGGACTTCTACCACCGGGTAATCGACCGGACGCTGGAGCTGGGCCTTCAGCCCTGGGTTACCCTGTACCACTGGGACCTGCCGCAGACCCTGGAGGACCAGGGCGGCTGGACCCGCCGCGAAATTGTGAACTGGTTTAGCGAGTACGTACAGGTGTGCAGCAGAGCTTTTGGCGACAAGGTCAAGCACTGGATGGTCCTCAACGAGCCCACCGTCTTCACCGTACTGGGCTACCTACAGGGTCGGCACGCTCCAGGTCGCAAGGGTCTTGGAAACTTCCTGCCTGCCGTCCATCATGCCGCGCTAGCTCAGGCCGAGGGAGGGCGTGTCCTGCGGGCCAATGTGCCCGATGCCCAGATCGGTACCACTTTTTCGGCATCCTATGTACAAACCGGCGGCCCGACCTGGCTGAGCCGGGTAGCCGCCGCCAACTACGACGTCATCGCAAACCGGCTGTTCCTCGAGCCCGCCCTGGGGCTGGGCTACCCCTGGAAAACCACCCCCCTCTTGCTGGGACTCATGCGCTACATCAAGCCGGGCGACCTGGAAAAGCTGCGCTTCGATTTCGACTTCGTAGGCTTACAAACCTATTTTCGCCAGATCGTGCGCTTCGACCCTTTTGCCCTTGGCACTTGGGGGCAGGAGATTCCTCACCAAGAGCGTGGCAGCGGCGAGCTCACCGAGATGGGCTGGGAGGTCTGGCCGGAGAACCTGTACCACCTACTCAAGCAGTTCGGGGCCTACCCTGGGGTACGGCGCATTATCGTGACAGAGAACGGCGCTGCTTTCCCCGATGTAGTAGAGGGCGATCGGGTCCATGACCCCAAACGGCTACAGTTCATCCAGGACCACCTGGCCCAGGTGCTGCGGGCCAGGCGTGAAGGCGTGCCGGTCGAGGGGTATCTGGTCTGGAGCCTGATGGATAACTTCGAGTGGGCCGAGGGTTACAAGCCCCGCTTTGGGCTGGTGTATGTGGACTACCCCAGTCAAAAGCGCATCCTGAAAGACTCCGGGCGCTGGTTCCAGGCGTTCTTGGGGGG
>DAIUDO010000262.1:0-2481 GCA_036845585.1 Meiothermus sp.
CGATAGGGCAGTTTTGCCCGCACAGTTGGTTCCGGGCTGCAGGCTTTCAAGCAGGCAGCGGTACACGGTAAAAGCATCGGTGCTGCTGG
Source organism: Meiothermus sp. (assembly GCA_036845585.1). Classification (GTDB taxonomy): domain Bacteria; phylum Deinococcota; class Deinococci; order Deinococcales; family Thermaceae; genus Meiothermus. The sequence continues at coordinate 90 of DAIUDO010000262.1, forward strand.
GCAGCACGACATGCGCCGCACGGGGCGTCGGGTCGCTTCTGTGCTTCGGATAAAGGCGCAGCCGAACGTAGCGCCACTGGGCCAGGTCGGTATCCAGGGTATAGGTTCGCCCGTGAATCAGCGTCCAATAGAACGGCGCGTTGGTTACGTCGCTGCTGCTCAGCTGAACCCCATCGTCGCGAGTCAGGGTGGGCACACCCGGCGCATAGCTGCGGAAAAACAAGTCGGTCTCGGGGATCAGGTTAAGGTAGGCCATATCGCCTGGACAAACTCGAGCGTTCGCCGCCTCCTGAAGCGTACAATCTGCGGTATACATGGCCCTCGAGCCCACCGAAGCCGGCACCACCACGCTCGCCGCCCCGCTTCCACTCAGCGAACCGTCGCGGTCTTCAATGATCAAATCGCTGCTGCCGTTGCAGAGCTGGTACTGAGCGTTCACAAACCGGATGTTCCGGGTGACCATGTGAGGCCCCTCGCGGAAGCAGTTGCGGGTTTGCAGCGCACTGCTTCCCGGCCCAAAGTTCACAAAGGTCACGTTCTGGAGCGTGGTGGTGCCGCCATACTCCTGCACCCCCATCCGCCCGATGTCCCCTTCGCTGTCGGGGTTGGCGCTCCTGCCCACAATCAGCGAATCGCGGATGCCGTGGCTGCCGATGCTCACCACGTTGTCGGCCAGGATCGAGTCGCGCACCTCCATGACCACCTCGCCTGCCGGGTCACCCACCGGGTTAGCCCACAGCGCCGAGCGGGTTTTGTAAATGGTGGTGCGCTCGAGCACAAACGGCCCGTGGGTGACCGGAGCCGCCCGGTTGCCGGTGATCCAGAGCGCGCCCAGATCGCCCACATTGCCCGGCGCGCCGATGGCCTTGCCCAGCAGGTAGGAATGAATCACGTTGTCGCGAAACTCGAAGCGATCGGGATCCACCGCGCCCACGTTATCGAACCAGAAAGCGGTGAACTCACCCCCTGCGGCCACATTACCTACGAACCGGTTGCTGGGGCCCTTAATCCAGAAGGTAGCAGCCTGATCGTCGTTCTGCCCCGCCTGAATGGGGTCGCTGGGCAGGTAGGGGAAAGCCCGCGTCAGCACGGCCAGGTTGCCCTCAAAGCGGTTGCCCTGTTCGGTGCCATCCTCGGTCATGATGCTGTGGCCCATGGTGTTGTACAGGACATTGTTCTTGACCCGCACGTTGTCAGTTCCGTGCACCACGATGCCACGCTGGAAGTTGCTGTGGAAGCTGCTGTTTTCCAGGTAGTCACCGGTTGAGTCGCCATTGAGGTGCCAGTGGAAGGGATAGCGGGCCAGGCGGTTGAACTGCCCCAGGCGACGAAACTCCACCCCCCGCACTCTTCCGCTGCTGCGCATGGCCGGGCTGGTCTCGCGGTGGGTAGGGCTGGAACCCATCACCATCACATGCCCGCCAAAGCCCCCCGCATGGTTGTTGTCACCCTGTATCACGATGTTACGCGAGAGCAGTCCTACCTCGGCCCGCTGATCCAAAATCCGGTCTTCGAAGGTTTGCAACTCCCCAAAGTGGGCATACTCCAGGGCCCGATCCAGCGTGAGGGTACGGCCGTTGATGGCCCGTATGGTGCGGGTTTCGGCCTGGTGGGGGTCCAGCGCAGAAGAGGCGATTACGATTTGCTCGCCCACCCGCCAGTCCACCGGTTCGCTCAAGATAAGCTGGGTGCTTCCCGCAGGCGCGGTAGCACCTAGCTTAGTCCATGAAACTCGATTCTCGCCTATAATTTCCAACCTACCGCCCATCATGGCACCCAGGAACTTGGCCCCCATACCCATGATGTTCTCCTCGGGGTTGGAGCCGGTTAGGGTAATCACCGCTTTGTGGGTGAATGGCTGGGATTCCGAGCCGATGCTGAGCTTGCCGGGACCGTGTACCATCAGGTAGCCGGTGCTGAGGTTGAGGTTTTTGCGAGCGAACTCCAGCTCGCCCAGCACAGTAATGCCCGCCAGCGGGGGTGGGTCTTCGTCCAGGATGACTTTGCTGCCCGCCGGAATCGTCACCGTACCGCCTGCCGTAGGCTTTTGCAGATTGAGGCTGGCCCAAAAACGCGCATCCGACCAGTAGCCCGTATTGGCCGGCAGCGGTGCGCTAAACTGGCAGGCGCTCAGGCCTAACAGGAGGAGTAGAGACAGGAAGCGCAAAATCATAGTTGTGGGCAGACCGTGCAGCACGCCCTCCCAAAACATGCTGCTATCCACCCACACGGTAGCGGGGTGCAGGCTAAACCTCAACCGCTCAACTTAAGGTTACGTTGTATGACACGCGGTATCAGGGCTTGTGCACCGCCGACTCCCTCGGGCTACAGCCGCTCTAAAACCTCTTCGGTCTGCTTGAAATAGCCATCTTTGGGTATCAGCACATACCCC
>DAIUDO010000263.1:0-2403 GCA_036845585.1 Meiothermus sp.
CTCTACACGAGGGTAAAGCTCAGTATTGCAAACACAATTCCCAGGGTAGCCCCTACCGCCACTTCCAGATAGGTGTGGCCCAGCAGTTCCTTTAGGGGCTCGGGCCGGGGGCCGTGCTCGAACACCGCGCGAAACTCCTCAAACAAATCGTTCAGACGCTCAGCGTGCAGCCCAGCCGCCCTGCGAATACCGGTGGCGTCGTACATTACGATGATAGCCAGTACCACCGCAATAGCAAAAAAGGCGCTACCCAAGCCCTCGGTGAGACCCACCCCGGTGGCCAGCGCAGCCACCGTGGCCGAGTGGGAGGAAGGCATCCCCCCGGTCTCGGCCAGGCGCTCCCACTCCCATCGGCGCTCTACAAGGTAGTAGATGAACAGTTTCAGAATCTGGGCAAAGACACTGGCCAGAATGGCTGTCCAGAGCACTTGATTGGAAAGCAGGTCGCTCACTGTGCACCATTGTAACCTCACCGTGGCATGCGGGCCCCAGACAGCAAACCCGGCAAACACCTGGGTGCTTTCAGCGCCTTTCCTGGGTAAAAATGACTCGGGAATTGCGACCAGTACACAACTACATCAAAAGCCATTTGTGCCGCTTACCCAGGCACAGCGGAACCCCGGCGACGCATTGCGGCCACAACCGTATTGCGCAAAAGCATCGCCACCGTCATGGGACCCACGCCCCCCGGTACCGGAGTCAACGCAGAGGCCACCTCGGCCACCTCGGGAGCCACATCACCCACCAGAATATCGCGGCCTTTTTCATTCTGCCCCACGCGGTTGATGCCCACATCCACCACCACCGCCCCAGGGCGCACCATCTCGGGGGTAATAAGCCGAACCTTGCCCACCGCAGCTACCAACACATCTGCTCGGCGGCAGACAGCGGGCAAATCCTGGGTGCGGGAGTGGGCCAGGGTCACGGTGGCCTGCTCGCGCAACATCATGGCCGCCAGGGGCTTGCCCACCAGGTTGCTGCGACCTACAATCACCACCTCCTTGCCGGAAAGTGAAATCTGGTAGTGCTTCAGGATGCGCATCACGCCCGCCGGAGTGCACGACTCGAGGGCCGGTAAGCCCATCCACAAGCGCCCCGCGTTGGCGGGGGTCAGGCCATCTACGTCTTTTAGGGGGCTGATGGCTTCCAGCACAGTGTTGAAATCTACTTGCTTGGGCACCGGCGACTGCACCAGGATGCCATCCACCTCGGGGTCGGCGTTGAGTTGGGCGATGTGGGCCAGGAGCTCCTCCTGGGAGGTGTTTTCGGGAAACACGTCCACCTGGCTGGAGAGGCCCAGCTTTCTGGCCTGACGATCCTTCAGGCGCACGTACGAGACCGAGGCGGGGTCGTCCCCCAGCCGCACCACCCGCAGATGGGGCACGTAGGGCAGGTGGGCCAGATGGGTCTTGAGTTCTCGGTAAACCGCTTCGGCAACAGGGGGGCCAGCCAGTTCCAGCATACTGTCCTCAAAATGGCGATACTAGGTGTGGGTACATGGGCTTGAGGCAGTCTCAATCGCGGCCAGCAACAGGTTGCAGTTCACCCGCTTCGATGCGCTTGAGCAAACGGGCCAGCACCCCGTTCACAAAACGCCCGGAGTCCTCACCCCCGTAGCGTTTGGCAATCTTGACCGCCACCTCGATCAGAGGGGCAGGAGGGGTGGGTTCAAACAGCATCTCGTAGGTAGCCAGCCGCAAAACCGCCAGGTCGGTCTTGGCCATCTGACCAAAGCTCCACCCCTCGATGGTCGAACCCAGCGCTTGGTCAATGGTCTCTTGCTGGGCTTGAAAGCCCTGCACCAGGCGGTAGGCAAAAGCGAGGCCGTCCGCATCCAGGGCGTCGGTCCCCTCCTCGAGTTCGTCGGGCTCAACATCCTGGGTAGCGTGCTGCCAAGCCGCCTCGAGCGAAACGCCGCCCACGGCATGTTCAAAAAGCACCTTGAAAGCCAGCTCGCGGGCCTTACGCCGCATAAGCACACCCCCTCGGGGTCAGAGGTTGGGGACAGGTGCGGCCAGCACACGCGAGGGAATCCGCCCCAAGATAACTACGCAGCATTGGGCTCCTTGTATTCCACCGCCACCACCGTTACATTAACAACTTTCACCTTGAGCCCAGTAGAAGCCATCAACGCCTCGGCCACAGTTTTCTGAGCCTCTTTGGCCATCTCCACAACGGGTCGGCCATAGTCCACGCTCACATTCAGATCGACCATCAAGCTGTCTCCCTCGCGCTCGAGGCGCACCGGGCGCGAGCGCCGACCCGCTAGCACATCACCCACACTGCGGGTTCCGGGCTGCGCCAGTCGCAGGCCTTTTTGCCCCTCGAGGGCCAGCGTCACCAGGCTGACCAGGGCCGATTCGGAAAGGTCGTAGTCCACCATACGTGTAGTTTACCTGCTAA
>DAIUDO010000264.1:0-2402 GCA_036845585.1 Meiothermus sp.
AAAGAGAAAGGCCATGGCCAAGGGTACCCAGCCAACCTAGCGCTTTTATGACCGACTACCACCGAATCTTGCAACGGCTTTCCTTCCTCCCCGACCTCTACCTGGTGGGCGGTGCGGTGCGCGACATACTGATGGGGCGCGAGCCCGAAGACCTGGATTTTGCTACCTCCGCCCCGCCCGAAGAAACCATGCGTCTGGTCAGGGCTCATGGCCTGGGGGCCATTCCTACGGGCCTCGAGCACGGGACCGTGACCGTACTGATAGACCATCACCCCTACGAGGTGACCACTTTCAGACAGGATGTCGAGACCTTTGGACGCAAGGCTAAGGTGCGTTGGGGCCAGAGCATCGAGGAAGACCTGGCCCGACGAGACTTCACGATTGGAGCCATTGCCATGGGCGCTGACGGGCGGGTGATAGACCCCTACGGCGGACAGCAAGACCTCGAGGTGGGCCTACTGCGGGCGGTGGGGGAGCCGGGCCAGCGTTTTCGCGAGGACTACCTAAGGGTGATCCGGGCCGGTCGGCTTGTGGCTCGTTACGGCCTCGAGGTTGAAGAAAAAACCATGCAGGCCGCCCGCCAGGCGGCCCCAGAGGTGCTCTCGCATGTGGCGATCGAACGGGTGACCGCCGAGTTCGACAAAGCCTTTCAAAACGGTACACCCAGCCGCTTCCTGCGCTTCTTGTACGATCTAGAAATCTTGCAGCGCCTGATTCCTGAGTTCGAAGATACCCACCTGCTCTTGCAAAACCCCCGCTGGCACCCCGAAGGCGATGTGCTAACCCACGTGATGCAGGTGGTGGACCGGGCTCCTCCGCGGTATCGCTGGCATGCCTTGCTGCACGATATTGGCAAGAAAGATACTGCCCGGTGGAGACCCGAAGGCTGGTACAGTTTTCACGGTCACGAGCGGCTAGGTGCCCAACTAATCCCTCGCATTGCCCGCGACTTGCGCTTGCCCAACCACCTGCGCGACGAGCTGGTGGTCACGACCGCCTTGCACATGGTCCCGGTTTTTACCAAGCCGACGCCTGCTGCCATTCGCATGTTCCAGGCCCAGGCCGGGCCACACCTGGCGGCCCTGAAGACGCTCTACGAGGCCGATGGGGGCTTGCGAAGGCCCCAGGAGTCCTGGAAGTTTTTTGAACCCCAACCGGTTCCGGTGCAGCCGATTTTGTTGGGGCGGCATCTGATTGCTAGAGGCCACAGGCCCGGCAAAGACTTCAGCCGGATGCTCCAGGCGGCCTACCGTTGGCAGTTGGAAACCGGCGAGACCGATATAGAACAGCTATACCAGGCTGCGCTAAAGGGCTTGGGCAAAGGGTAGCCACTGTTGAGCGCGGATGCTCGGTGCTGGGCTTCAACACGCTTGAGATGCACGTACAACCCCGAAAGACCAGGGGATTTGCGCCAGGCACGCACCGGACAGCTCCGACGGCTTTGGGCAGTTTCCATCGGTGTTCGGCAATGCGGCGTGCGCTAGAGACAAGCCCATGGCGGGGTGCTTTCTGGGTGGAAACCGCAATTGCAAGGCCTGGTGCAACCCCGTGCGATATAAAAAGGCTGCGCTCTTTGGGAGCCGTAGTGCTACGCAGCTCGCCTGGGCCACTGGGCTTGGTAGTGCAAAGTTCTGGGAACTACACGACCCTACCGCTTTGGGCTATGCTCTTGGTATGCCTTTTCCAGTTGTCTTCCTTCACGCTTTCCCTTACAGCCCGGCCATGTGGGATGGACAGCGCGGTGTGGTCGCGGGTCACCCGGTGCTGGTACCCCATATTCTGGGCTATGAGAGCCTGGAAAGCGCTGCGGCCCATGTGCTGGTCGAGATGGATAATCTGGGCTGGGAGAAGGCAGTGTTCGTGGGGCTTTCGATGGGCGGCTATGTGATCTTCCGCTTGTGGAACTTAGAGCCCGAGCGCTTTGTGGGGATGGTACTGGCCGATACCCGCGCTACCCCGGACACTGCCGAGCAAAAAGCCCACCGTGCCCAGACTGTCCTGCGCATTCGGGCCGAAGGGATGGGTTCATTTGTCGAGGGCGCCTTGCAGACCAACCTGGGACAGACCACCCGTGCCCAGCGTCCGGCGCTGGTGGAGCAGGTGCGCCAAACCCTACTGGCTGCCGACCCAGCCAAGACCATGGCCAGCCTTAAAGGGCTGGCCGAGCGCCCCGACTCGGTACCGCTGTTGTCCGAAATTTCGGTGCCCGCCCTGGTGCTGGTCGGTGAAGAGGATACCCTGACCCCTCCGTCCGATGCCCGCTTGATGGCAGCCCGAATACCGGACAGCCGGATGCTGGTCATCCCCGAGGCGGGGCACATCAGCAACCTCGAGAACCCCAGAGCCTTCAACACCGCTCTGCGGGGTTTTCTGGCCGAACTGGCAACATCCTGAGTGTGCCC
>DAIUDO010000265.1:0-2370 GCA_036845585.1 Meiothermus sp.
AAGCTGGGAATGCTTTCGGCCACCACCCGCATCACCAGCCCAAAGCTACCGCGCTGGTGAAGCAGGTTGCAGCGAAAGCGGGCCAGCCCCGGCACGGTATAGGCAAAGTCCATCTCCTTTTTGTACTCGAGCTCCTCCTGCTGTATGGGACTGAGCAGGCTGCGAACGATGGTCTCTACGTCCGATGGTGAAAGATTCTTGCTACCGAACGGCTTTAGCTTACCGTCAATGCGTACGGTGGGCGGGGCCCCGGCTTGCAGATGGATGTCCGAGGCTCGAGCCTGCACCATGCTGCGCAGCATATCCGCGATGGGGGAAGGGGTTTGGGTGGTGCTCATTCAAAGGCTCCCTTGCATCAACACAAGACGGCTGGGGTTCCACGTTCACCAGAGTCGCCGACCAAGCTGTGTATCGCAATAAGTGCTGGTGGTCTACTTCCGCTTGGATAGCGAGGCGGGTGAAACCTTCCAACCCATGTCCATGAGTATATTTCATCTCGTTGTGCGGGCCTGTCCAAAATGAACAAAGCTTAACCTTCCGACGGCAGAAACCTGCGGCTACAGAAAACTTTGTGAAACAACAGCTACGCAATCTTTCCGGAGAACTGGGAATCTTGGGTTAGGAGGGTAGGTCCGCCCAAAATCCCAGGAATAGCCCGTGCAGGATGGTATCTCAGGCCAGTTGACGTACCAGTGTGCGCACATATCCCAGGGTCTCTTCCACCCCATTCCAGTCCACCCCATCGGGCCGGTCGGAAGGCCAGTGCCAGTTGGCTGGCGTGCCGTTCTCCAGGCGAATAAGCGTGAGGCAGGGAATGCCGCGGGCAGCTATGGGCCGGGTATCAAAGTAGGCCAGGCGGTAGGCCAGTGGCCGCGCACCGGGGAGGGCTCGAGCCCCTTTCAGCAGAGCCCCACGATAGGCGTGGTAAACCAGCATCCCCTCGCCGGTAGCATAAAACAGCTCTCCCCTGCCCACGTTGTCGATGTTGAGTACCAGCGCATTGGATGGAATCCGCCCCGAGCGCACCAGGTGCTCTGCCCCCTTGGCCCCCACCTCTTCGCAGCCAGTCAGGGCCAGCACCACCTGATAGTCCGGAAGCGGGTCTTGCGACAGTTCCTCGAACAGCCCCACCGCTACCGCCACCCCCGTTGCGTTGTCGTTGGCTCCGTTGACGTAGGGCTCACTAAGCTCACGCACGGTCAGGAGCGCCGCCTGTACCAGGAAATACAACCCCAGCAACTGCGAGACCCAGGGCAACAAAGCCCCGTAGGGCAAAACCGTGGCAAAAGCAGCATTGATCAAAAAATTGCGCCGGAAAAACTTTACCTGCCGGGGGTGGTAGAGGAAGAAGCTCTTGGCGGTGTCGTAGTGGGCCATCAGCACCAGGGTTCTGCGGCCCTGGCCAGTCTGGGCCAGAAGGTTTTGCGAGGGGAAGCGGTCGAACCAGCGCCGCCAGGGCACCCACCAGCCCGAGAAGTGGGCCCAGAAGCCGTAGGTTCCCACCAGGGCCAGCCACCACAACCCCAGCCAACCCCCCAGGGCCAGTAATAGGCTGATCAGGATGAGCTCCGGGCCGTAGCTGCGGGGGGCCTGGAACGGCTGGACTTCGACTGTACGTTCGGGCTGTTCGAGGTAAGCCTTGAGCTTCTGGGCAGCCAGGGCCTCGAGGGCGGTTGCACTTCCCCGGTGCGGCAGGGCACAAAGTTCTTCCCAGAGTTGTCGCACTCCCCTAGCATACCGCTGCAATCCCCCAATCGCTCTCGGAACCAGGGCGGGCTCTTGAGCCCGCGATGGCAATAGGAACTGGGCGCTTCAACGCTGGGCAGGGATGATATTAAACTTGATTACATGGGCAAGAAACGTCGGGAGGAAAAACTCAAGCGCAAAGCGCAGCAGCGCACTCCGCTTTCCGGCCGGGATATGCTGCGCGTATTTCCCAGCCTGCTGCTGCGGGCTTTTATTGTGGTGATGCCCCTCAGCCTGCTCATGACCGTGCTGGGTGGCAGCGGGGTTACGTTGTTTAACAATTTCTGGGTGCAGATGGGCGCCTATCTGGCAGCCTACATCGTGTTCAATAAATTCATTTTTGGCCCTATCCGCAACTATCGAGCCGCACAGGCCAATCCGCAGAGCTCCAACAAGGTCAAGTGACGGCTAAATGCGCCTGGCATCGGCCCAGAAGCCCTCGAGGTCGTAATACTCACGGGCCTCGGGGCTCATCAGATGCACCAGCACTGTACCGTAATCGAGCAACACCCAGCGGGGACTGGGGCCTTCGACCTTGTTGGCGCGGATGCCCTGGTCTTCCTGGAGTTTTTCCCGCACGGCGCGCTCGAGGGCCTGCAGGTGCGGCTGGGAAGTCCCGGTGGC
>DAIUDO010000266.1:0-2361 GCA_036845585.1 Meiothermus sp.
TGATCCGGCTTATGGTCAGAAGATTGGCCTCCTAGAAAGTATTAAGACAGTCTCTCATACGCATTTCGGTAGTATCGTTCACTGTGGCAAGCCTAAACGATACTACCGAAAGGCTTTTCTACTCCCTTCGGTCGGCTTGAATCCTTCACCTTTGACTACGCAGGGCGGTGAAGGATTCAAGCAAAAGCGGTATCAGTTTATGCACACCGGAAGCTCGAAGCGCTGAGCCATGATGACTGGCCGCGGCCGAGCGCTGGAAGCAACCCCATCCGAGACCTCGAGGTAGGCCACGAACTGCTGCTTGTAACCAGGGCAGGTGCTAACCGAGGGGAAGAGTGCGGCCAGGCTGGGGATGGTAACACCGGGCAGGGTCACGTTGAGATCGCCAGGAACGTTCACGCTACCCGAACCGCCAGGCACTGCTTTCTTGGGGCCGGGATACCCCCCCACCACCTCGGCAAGGTACCAGGCGTAGTTCAGGGTCGTGTTATCGGCGTCGAAAACCGTGCCCTCCAGCACGAGGTTGGTACTACCAACGGTGGGGTTGACCGCTTTGTCTTTGGAAAAAGTCGGCAGCGGGCGGGTGATTTTAGCCAGCGGCGGCTCGTTGGTGCCGCGCGGATCGGGATCTCCCACATTCACCAGCACAAACTTTTCCACCGCCACGCCCTGGGGGTTGGTGTATTTGAAGGTAATGCGCCGCCAGCCGGGCTGGTTGCTCAGGCGCATGCGCGTGGCGCAGCCGAGGCTGGGCACTTCGTCGCCCATATCGGCGTTGGTGTCGCGGTTGCGGCTTCGCCACTCGCCGCGGGTACAGTCGGGCACGCTCAGCGATTTATCTTCCCAGACGGCCTGCAAGAACAGGTAGCGGCCCGCGGGTATGGCCTTGGCCTGTGGAAGCGTGGGGTTGAGGCTGGGCAGCGGCTGGATGATCTGGGCCAGCGGGGGGATGTCCTGCACCGTCAGGGTGGTGGTGGCGGTGGTGCTCAGGTTCAGGGAGTTGGTGGCCCTGGCCGTGAGGGTGCGGGGGCCCAGGGTAGAGAAGGTGTAGGACACGCACTTACTGCTGGTGGGGGCGGTGCCCAGGGAGCCATCCGAACTCGAGCTTATCTGCACCGGCAGTGGACCATCCTGCGGATCGAAAGCCGTGGCACAGATGTAATAGGGCCGGTTGATAAAGGGGCCGCCCTCGAAATTAACCAAACTCCCACCCCCAAAAACCACCGAGGGCGGGCCCGGCTGGGCCTGGGCGATGGTGCCCAGTTTTTCGTTGAAGATCTCGAGGTCGGTATCCAGGCGGAAGAGCCAGAGGTCGGCGTGAATGCCGATGCTGCCCTTGACCCCGGCGTCCAGCTTCCAGACCGGGTTGCCGGGCACGGTGGCGCTCAGCTCGAGGTACGCCCCCAGTTTGGCATAGGGCCCCACCAGGCCGTACAGCAACACATCCACCTTGCCGTTCATGGAGCCCGTGACCTTCAGGGTGCTGTTGGCCTGGGCGATGCCGGCCTCGAACTTTTTACTCAGGCTCGAGCAGTTCCTAAAGCCCCCCTTGTACTCAAAGCAGGCCTGCGCATTGAGTTCCTCGCTGGCCCCCAGCACCAGGTTGGCCGAGACCGTACCCTCGGCGCTGATGGTGATGTAGAGGTTGGGGACAAACACCACCGGCACCGGCCCCACCATCACAGTGATGGGCTTGAAGGTGTACTTGGCAAGCTCGTACTCCTTCTTGATGGTTTTGCCCAGGGTGGAGAAGATCTTTACGCTGGTGTTGTGCTTGATGCCAAAAGCCGCCTTGAAGTAGACCCCGTTTGGATAAACCGGAATACCCAGCGCCTTTTTCCAGGTAACACTGGCCGAAAAGCCGTTTTGTAAGTCAAAAAATACCTTGCCCTCGGCCCGCACCTGATCCAGGGTGGTGGAAAGGTTGCCGTCTTCGTCGTAGATGATTTCGTTGAAGGCAAAGTCGAGGACATTCATGGGCTGTACGCCGGGCTGGGCCTGGTAGCGGGTCTGGCCGTTGGCGAACCGAACCCCCGGAGAAAGGCCCTCAGCCTGCACCAGATCGCTGGCCCCCAGGTTCTTCTGGAAGCTGGCCTCGCCCTCGGTGATGGCCTCGGCCAGACCGGCCTCCTCGGCCTCCACCACCACCTGCTCGCTGCCCGCAGTGATTTGCTTAACCTTGAACAAAAAGCCATAGGGCGCATTGGGGCCCGGCTCGCTGGCCAGAATCTGGCCGACCTCGAGCTCCCCCAACTGTGTGCTACCCGCTTTAAAGGTCAGGGTGGCCTGGCACCGCGGACGGCTTTGGTTGGTGTACTCGAGGCACTCGTTCAGGTTGTTGATAACCAGGCCCTCGAGGCT
>DAIUDO010000267.1:0-2339 GCA_036845585.1 Meiothermus sp.
CCACATCGCGGAAAGTCGCACCCCTGGCCTCGGCCACAAAGATGGGGAAGCCCCCTGGCCAGCGGGTCATCCAGTGCATGGGTACACCCGCCAGCAGCGAGTTTTTGGCACGCTGGTAGAGCTCGTACGACTTGGGGTTGCGCTGGGCAAACAGCCGATGCTCACGCTCCATCAGGGCCTTAATTCTGCTGCGGTCTATGGTGGCGGTGGGATTCATGGTTCCTCACTTTTTACAGCGATTTGCGAAAACATACCACGCGTTCGACCTCCTGGTAGCCCAGGCGGGCGTGGGCCTGCTGGCTTTGGATATTATGCAACTCGGTGTTGGAGGCCATCTCGGTGCAGCCTTTGGCCCTGGCCCAATCCTCGGCAGCCTCCACCAGCCTGCGCCCGACGCTGGTCCTGCGGTGCGTGGGCGCGACGTACCAGCCCTCGAGGTAGCCCACCGGGCTGCTCTCGCAGCCCTCCGCGTAGGCCCGCAGCGACACCTCCGCAAAGCCGACCAGGACACCATCTTGCTCGGCCACAAAGCTCGCCAGGTGGTCGGCGTTCAGGATTTCGGATACCTCGCGCTCGAAGTCGCCCGCGCTGTCGGGCCAGAGGGCGATGCGTAGTGGATGGTAGTCCAGCAGGTCTAGGGTTTGCAGGGGTCGAATATTCACGATGCCTCCATGACGAAACTCAGATCGATACCGCAATTATGAAGCAGTTTTTCTTCGCTGGGAATGAAAAGCTGTGTGTTGGACGAATGACGGCCTTGTTCGGTACTAGTCAGCGATACCGCCGACCATTGTGCTGTGTACCGAGAGGCTGTAGGGGTCTTGCAGGGCCCCGTCCAAGATCACCAGGTCGGCCCATTTGCCCACGTCCAGACTCCCCCTATTGCCCTCGTCCCCCTGGGCGACCGCGCCGCCCATCGTGTAGGCCCACAGGGCTTGCTCCAGGCTCACCTCGTTGCCGGCCACCAGCGGCTCCTTCAGCGCGGCCTGCAAGCCCTTCAGTGGCTCAACCTGCCGCACCACCGGGCCGTCGCTGCTGAAGGCTACGGTCAGGCCCGCCTCGAACATGGCCCGCAGGTTGAAGCAGCGACCCAACCACTCGTCGGGCACGTAGCGCTCGTAGTTGGCCCGCAGCTCACGCAAAAACACCGGCTGCGGTACGGCGATGATGCCAAGCTCTCGGGCTTTAGCCAGGTGTTCGGGGCCAGCCAGCCCGAAGTGCTCGATGCGGTGGCGGGGGCCGGGCGAGTCCTGGTAGAGCTTTTCGTACACGTTCAGAATCTGATCCATCGCCCGGTCGCCAATCGCGTGCGTGCCGATGCGGAAGCCTGCGCGGTGGGCCTCCAGGGCCAGCTCAAACAACTCATCGTCCTCGAAGCGCAGGATGCCGTACTGGGGCGGGTCTAGAGTTTTGTACGGCTGAGAAATCGCCGCCGTCGCGCCCGATAGTCCGCCATCGGCAAAAAACTTCACCGAGTCGCAGCGCAGCCAGTCGGAAAGGTGCTTCTGGGGCAACTCGAAGGTTTGGGTGCCGCCATCAGGCCTCCGGATGTAGAGGCAGTTGACGCGGATGGGCAGCTCGCCCCGTGCCTCGAGTGCTTTATAGGCCGCGTACAAAGAGGGGTCTACGGCGGGGTCGGTGGCGCTGGTGACGCCTAGGCCGCGCAGGTACTCGCAGCCCGCCTTGGCCCAGAACTCGTACTGCGCCTGGGTGGGCTCGCCCATCGCCCGGAAGGCCAGCCCGTAGGCGGTTTCGTAGAGGAGGCCCTGGTCATAGTTAATCTCCCCGCCGGGCACGTGCGTCTCGGGGGTAATGCCGGAGAGCTGCAGGGCCTGCGAGTTGACCGCATGGATGTGGGCGCAGGTACGGGTGAGCAGCACCGGGTTGTGCGGGGCCAGCTTGTCCAGGGCGGCTTTGTCGGGCATGGCTTTCTCGGCCAGCAGGGCCTCGTTCCAGCCGCGTCCCCACAGCCACTCGCCGGGTTTGAGCGCCTTGGCCCGCTCGGCCACTTTGGCGTAGACCTCGGCCAGCGAGCCGACGCCGCGCAGGTCGAGCAGGGTGGTGCGGAGCTGCCCCACCTTCCAGATGTGGACGTGCGCGTCGTTGAAGCCGGGGAGGAGGGTGCGGCCCTCGAGGTTGACCCGCCGGGTGTCGGGGGTGGCCAGGGTTTCGACGTCGGAAAGCTTGCCCACAGCGGCGATTTTACCGTCGCGGACGAAAAGGGCTTCAAGAGGCTGAAGGCTGAACGTTGAACCCAGTGAGCTAGGATTGAGGATGGTTCCGCCGGTGAGGAGGCTCGAGGGCATAGGGCTATTGTATGGCGGGCGGGGAGGGGGCTC
>DAIUDO010000268.1:0-2319 GCA_036845585.1 Meiothermus sp.
AGGGCTCGGACGGAGCCTGCGGGGATGGGTACGGCGTGGGCCGTCCCGTGAGAACCGCGAAGCCCCGTTCTTCAGAACGGGGAGTCGTCACAGCAAATTCTGCGTATCAATGACTCAATAGTGAGGTTATGCGCAGAGGTGGTATCAGACAAAGCCTCTCAACCGCGCAATGCCGACCGTACCGCGCATGCCGCAGGTCTTGGGTAGCGCATACCCCCTGAATGCCGCGCTGCGGTTGGGTTCCTGCGCCATCCGGTCTGTTGGGGTGCGCCTTTGGAGGTCCTAGTAGGGCCAGCGAAAGCCCGCACCCTACCCATCCAATGAAATGCGCTAGGCTGATACCATGCGTCACCTCGAGCTTCCCTTCACGGGCCCGGCCACCTTTTTGAAGGCACCCTACCGGCCGCTCCAGGACAACTGGCAGGCCGATGTGGGGTTTCTGGGCATTCCCTACGATTTTGCGGTGGGCTACCGCCCCGGAGCCCGTTTCGCACCGGGCGCCCTGCGCGAGGCCAGCGGCCGCTACGCGGTGGGGCCGGAGGGCTTTTTCGACCTCGAGACCGAGAGCTACCGTTTGCAAGGCGCGGCGCTGGTGGATGCCGGCGATGTGGACCCGGCCCAGCTGGAGTACCAGGAAACCTTCCGCCGCATCACCGAGGCCGCCCGCGAACTCAGGAAGCGCGTCCGGCTGCCGGTGTTCGTGGGGGGCGACCACTCGGTTAGCTACCCCATCTTGCGGGCCTACGACGACCTCGAGGAGCTCCACATAGTCCAGCTCGACGCCCACCTCGACTTTTCGGAGAGCCGAAACGGCACGCGCTACAGCAACTCCTCTCCCTTCCGCCGCGCCGCCGAGGACCTGCCGGGCCTTAACATCACCGTAATCGGTCTGCGCGGCCTGCGCACCAACCCTGAAGCCTACCAGGCCGCCAAGGAGCGCGGCCACACGCTCGTCCCGGCAACCAGGGTGCGGCAGAACCTTAGCGAGGTCCTGGCAAAGCTTCCCCAGGGCAAAAAGGTCTACCTCAGCTTCGACGCCGATGTGCTCGACCCCTCGATTCTGCCCGGCACCAGCAGCCCGGAGGTGGAGGGGCTGACCTACGGGGAGGCCATGCAGGTCGTCCAGCAAACCATCACGCAAAACGAACTGGTGGGCTTCGACCTGGTGGAGCTGGCCCCCAACCTGGATCCCAGCGGCCTCTCGGCGTTGGTGGGGGCGCGGCTGCTGGCCGAGGTGCTGACGGTGTGGGACCTGAGATAGCCCTATGAATCGAGGGGGCTACGAACGCCTTTTCCGCCCCGGCCAAGCACATGGGTATAGATCATAGTGGTCTTGACATCTTTATGGCCCAACAGCTCCTGCACGGTGCGGATGTCGTAGCCGTCCTCCAATAGGTGCGTAGCGAAACTATGGCGGAGGGTATGGACACTGGCGTGTTTGTGTATGCCTGCTTCGCGCAGGGCTTTTTTCATGGCGCGTTGAACGCCGTCCTCCAGGATGTGGTGTCTGCCGATGCGTCCAGTGCGTGGGTTTTGGGAACGCTGGGCCGCCGGAAAGACATACTGCCACGCCCAGGACGTTGCAGCATTGGGGTATTTGCGCGCCAGTGCGTTCGGCATCTCGACCTCCCCGTATCCTTCAGCCAGGTCGAGATCGTGCAAGGCTTTTGCGTACTCGAGCTGCCTATGCAGCCCATCCACCAGCTTGGCTGGCAACATGGTTTTGCGCTCCCGGTCGCCTTTGGTTTCCCGCACCGTGATTTCCCCGCGGGCAAAGTCAACGTCCTTGACGCGCAAGCGTAAGCCCTCCATCAGGCGCATCCCGGTTCCGTACAGCAGCGACAAAACCAGATGGTGAACCCCACGGGTATGCGCCAGTATGGCCTGAACCTCTTCCCTGGTAAACACTGTGGGTAAGTGCTTGGTTCGTTTGGCCCGGATGGCTTCGATGTTCTCGGGTAGGGGGTTCTCGAGTACCGTCTTGTACAAAAACAGCAAGGCCGAAAGGGCTACGTTCTGCGTAGAGGCCGATACGTTCTGGTTTACTGCGAGATCGGTTAGGTAGGCCCTCACCTCTTCTAACCCCAACTCTCTTGGGTGTTTTCTGCCGTGGAATCTGATAAAATCGGTGATGTAGTACAGATATGACCGCTCGGTACTACGGGCTAGATGGCGAACCCTGATGGCCTCGCGCACCGAGTTTAGGAAAGGGGAGGTTTTGGGTGAATAAAACTTTGGTGGTTTATGGGCATTCGCCACTTGGGTATAACTCCTCTCAGGGGAGTGTTATACCGCAGCTGCGGTATAATTACTAGTTAG
>DAIUDO010000269.1:0-2303 GCA_036845585.1 Meiothermus sp.
CTTCCGATTACAAGTCGGGTGCTCTACCAGTTGAGCTAGGGTGGCCCGGCTTGCTCTTATTCCGATGGCAGCTTGGACAAAGGGGTTGAACCTCGTCCAAGTCGTAAGGTTACACCACAGCCAAAAGACTGTCAAGCCGAACAAAAGCGCAGGGTAAGCCAAAAGCCTGGGTTGAGTCTGGTACAGTACGTGCATGCGAATAACCCCATTTGGCGCAGCGCAGACGGTGACCGGAAGTTGCCACCTGGTGGAGCACCAGAATTACCGATTGCTGCTGGACTGTGGCGCTTATCAGGGTGCCGATGAAGAACGCAACGAAGAGCCTTTTGGTTTTGATCCCAGAACCGTTGACGCGGTGCTGATCTCCCATGCCCACAACGATCACATCGGCCGCCTACCCATGCTAATACGCCAGGGATTTGCGGGCCGGGTGTACGTTACAGAACCAACCCGGTTGATACTGCCGGTGATCCTCGAGGATGCCCTAAAGCTTATGCAAGAAGAGCGCGAGCGCTTGGTGCGCAAGGGCCGTGAGGCGCCCCCATTGCCCTGGAACGAAAGCGATCTGGCCGAACTTTATACCCGTCTGGAGGTGGTCACCTACTACCAGACGCAGAGCCTGGGGCCGTTCAGCTACCGCCTGCGCGACGCGGGGCATCTTCCCGGCAGCGCCTTTATTCAGCTCGAGGCCGCCGGCAGATCCCTGATTTTTAGCGGTGACCTGGGCCACCGACGGAAAGATGTGTTGGTGGATCCCGACTATCCGGCCATGGTTGACCTGGTTTTGTGTGAAGGGACTTATGGAGACCGTGCGCATCGTCCATTTGCTGCAACCCTGGAAGAGTTTTCCGGTATTTTGAGGAGCGTGCTGAGCCAGAATGGCAAGGTCTTCATCCCGTCGTTTGCCCTCGAGCGTACCCAGGAGGTGCTGTTTTACATCCGCGAGCTCGAGCAGCGCGGGGCCATTCCCAGCGTTCCGGTGTTTGTGGACTCGCCCATGGCCTCCAAAATCAGCGAGATTTATCCTAAAGTGCGCGACTTTTTCAGCAGCGAGGTTCAGCGCCTTTATGCCCAGGGTCTCGACCCTTTCCGCCCCCAGCGGCTCGAGTACACCCACAGCGTGGAGGAGTCCAAGGCCCTTAATCTGATGCAGGGCCCTATGGTTGTTATCGCTGGCAACGGAATGCTTTCCGGGGGGCGTATACTACACCACCTGCGCCATGGTCTGCCCGATAGCAAAAACGCTGTGATTATCACGGGCTACCAGCCCCGGGGTGGCCTGGGAGAATTGCTGATCAATGGTGCTGAAACGGTACGGATGTTCGGCGAAACCGTACAAGTACGGGCCAGAACCCATACCCTGGGTGGTTTCTCGGGCCACGCAGGCCGTGATGAATTGCTCGACTGGTTGGACGGCGAGCAGCGCGTAGCCCTGGTGCATGGTGAAGTGGAAAAACTGCAGGCGCTGGGACAGGCCTTGCGGGAGCGCGGCAAGGTAGTGTTTCTGGGAGAGTGGGGCAAGGCCATCGAGGTCTAGAGCAGCCACAGAGGGGAGGGTTATGCAAAAAGGGTTGGTAGGGGCTGGGATGCTTGGGGCACTGATGGTTGCGGCGCAGGCTGCTGTGGGTTCGGTGCCCTGGGCTGTTGGAGGGGTACAGGAGCCGGCGCTTTTGCAGGTGGGCGAACTGAGGCGGCTGCTTGAGCCCAAAGGGGTGCGCTTCACCGAGACCGGAATTCTGGGACGGTATCTGCTCGAGGTCAAATTCCCGCAGACCACCAACAGCCTATACCTGCGCATGGTTAGCCAGAACAACACCTCCTATGCAGTTTTTGACGATCTATTCATCAACCTGGCCCAGGTGGATTTGGGCATCAATACCCCTGTTCGGGTGGAGGGCTGGGCCAATCCTCTCATTACCATCGGCCCGACCGTGTTCCGACTGGGCACCCAGCGTAACCCGGTAAATCCCTACCTGGGTTACATGTACCTGGTGCGCAAGCGGCTCATTGACCGCGATGATGCCCCCCCTTACCTGGCCAAACTGCTCGATGAAGATCCCAGGGCCCGGCGCTGTATACACGAGCTGCCGGTGACCGACCCTGCCGGAACCGTTTATGCAGTAGCCAGCTGGCTCTGGGCTGAGGCCAACCTCAAAGCCCCTTACGACAGAATCCCCGACTTTACCAGGCCGGCTGCATTCCATGTGGGGGCTGTACAGAATGGACGCATTCGTTTGTTGTTACCTAGGGAATCAGCCAATTACGCCAGTAATCTGGAAGAATGGGCAAAAGCTCGAGATAAA
>DAIUDO010000270.1:0-2301 GCA_036845585.1 Meiothermus sp.
AAAAGGGGCAGCACAATCAGGAAGCTCAGGTCGAGCGAGACCGGGATGCCCAAAACCTGGAAAGGGAGCCGGATGGTTCTGGAGAACATCCTGCTCATGCTACACCCAACCAGGCCGCTAGGGGCGAGGATGGTTTCGGACCTTCTGGCCCAAGGGCGGGCCGGACACTGTGGCAACAGGGCTGCCGAACAACAAGTAGACTGGGGTTGATGCGGCTGGTGCTGGTTCCGACTCCCATTGGCAACCTCGAGGACATCACCCTGCGGGCCCTTCGGGCTCTCAAAGAGGCCGAGGTGGTCGCTTGCGAAGACACCCGGCGCACGGGAATTCTGCTCAAGCACTATGGCATTTCTAAACCCATGCTGCGCCTCGACCAGCACACTGTGGTCCAGGCCAGGCGGCTTTTGGAAGGCTACGAGCGGGTGGCCTATGTGACCGATGCGGGCACGCCGGGCATCTCCGACCCCGGGGCCGAGCTGGTGGCCCTGGCCCTGCGAGAGGGCTGGCAGGTGGAGGTACTGCCCGGTGCGACGGCCCTGATTCCGGCCTTGGTGGCCTCGGGTCTGCCCACAGCCCGCTTTGCCTTCGAGGGGTTCTTACCCCAGAAGCCTTTGGAGCGCAGGCAGCGGCTGGAACAGGTTGCACTGGGCCATACAGTGGTGCTCTACGAAGCCCCGCACCGCTTGCGGGATACGTTGCAAGATCTTCTTCAATTTTATGGCCCCGAGCACCCCGTGGCAATAGCCCGCGAACTCTCAAAACTCCACGAGGAAATCTGGCGGGGCTGCCTGGGCGAGGCGCTCGAGCGCTTTGCGGAACCCAGGGGGGAGTTTGTGCTGGTGCTGGGGCCAAAGCGGGCGAGGGTCGAGAACTCGATGCCTAACGTTGAAGAATTGCTGGCACGGCTGAGGGGCCAGGGGCTAAAAGGTAAAGAGCTGGTGAAGGCCTTGACCGAGGCGGGTATTCCCCGCAACCAGGCCTATGAACTGGCCCACAGGCCAGGTTCAGCGGGATAGCTGCCCTCCAAAGGTTCGCAACGAGCCTGATCCTGGCTCACAGGCCGCCAGGTGTTGGGTTGTGTGCAGATGACACAAACCAAACCTTTCTAAGTAAACTAACAGGCAGTTTTTGGCTTGTGGCCTTCAGCTCTGTTTGGAGCAAGTTCATTCTTGTGGAGCCTGGTTTTGATGAAGCGAATAGCGGTTTTTACCAGTGGAGGCGATGCACCTGGCATGAACGCAGCCATTCGTGCAGTGGTGCGCAGCGGCGTGGCCTCGGGCCTCGAGGTCATCGGCATCCGGGGCGGTTATCAGGGTATGATCGAGGGTGACTTCATACCCATGGGTCCTCGCGATGTGGCCAATACATTGCAGCGCGGGGGCACCATTCTGCTCACTGCGCGCAGCAAGGAGTTCATGACTGCCGAAGGACGGGCCAGAGCAGCTCATAACCTCAAAGAAGCCGGAATTGATGGCGTAATCGCCATCGGCGGCAATGGTACCTATGCCGGAGCGGCCAAGCTACTAGCCGAGCACCAGATTTCGGTGGTGGGTGCACCCGGAACCATTGATAACGACCTCTATGGCACCGACTACACCATTGGTTTCGATACGGCGGTAAACACCGCTCTGGATGCCATTGACCGAATTCGCGACACGGCTGCCAGCCACTCGAGGGTCTTTTTTATCGAGGTGATGGGCCGCCATGCGGGTTTTATTGCCCTGGAAGTGGGCATTGCTGGGGGCGCAGAGGTGATTGTGCTGCCCGAAGCCCCTATCAGTGCGCAGCAATGCGCCGAGGTGATCGGTGGGTCGGCTGCTAAGGGAAAGAGATCCTCGATTGTGGTGGTGGCCGAAGGGGGATACGAGGGGGGTGCGGTGGCTCTGGCCAACGATGTGCAGCAGTGCTCTGGCATCGAGGGCAAGGTGACCATCTTGGGGCACATCCAGCGCGGCGGAAGCCCCACCGCTAAGGACCGCGTGCTGGCCAGCCGGCTGGGGGCTGCCTGCGTGGAAGCGCTCCTGAGCGGGGCCAGTGGGGTGGCCATTGGCGAGGTGAACGACGAAATTCGCCTCACGCCTTTCAAGGAAGCCATCGAGAAGCGCAAGGACATCAACCGCAAGAAATATGAACTGGCCAGGGTGTTGGCTTTGTGACCGTTGCCGCCCACACGAACCGCTAGGGTTCTACAATAGGGTATAGGTTGCGCCGGGATTTGCATTTGCACTCTTTACCGAAGGACGCTTACTGTGACGACTCCCCGTTCTGAAGAACGGGGCTTCGCGGTTCTCACGGGACGGC
>DAIUDO010000271.1:0-2293 GCA_036845585.1 Meiothermus sp.
CCCACAAAGCTCTGCGGGTCGGGATCGAGGCGCAGGCGGGCGCCCCGCAGCGGCGGCAGGTTTTCCATTAACACCTGCAAGCGCGGCTCGGAGCTCTTGAGCAACAGGTGAAACACATACTGGCCGCGCAGGCGGGCCACCGGTGCCGGCGCTGGGCCCAGCAGCTCACCGGGCTCGGCCTTGGGCCTGAGGGCTTCGGCCAGCCGGTAGATGGCGTCGCGGGCCACGGGCTCCTTGGGGTGGGCCACCTCGAGCTTGACCATGCGGGTAGCCGGGGGGTAGCCCAGGGTTCGACGCAGGGCCAGCTCGGACTCCATAAAACCCTGGAGGTCGGCGGTCTGGAGCGCCTTGTGGGCAGCATGGGCCGGTTCAAAGGTTTGCAATACCAGCAAAGGACGGCGGTGCGGGTGCAGATCGGTCAGTTGCCACAACAGCCGGTGGTAGCGCTCGGCGGCCCGGAAATCCGACTCGAGAATAAACCCATCGGCAAAGGGCAACAGCACCAGGGCCAGCTCGGGCAAGACCGGCCCGCGCAAAATGGCGGTGGTGCCCACCAGTACCCCTGGCTGGCCCTCGAGCAGCGGGCGCAGGTCGTCCTTGGCCTCAGCGGTGTAGCGGTAGCGCGGCAGGGCGGGAATCCGCTGGCCTAGGGCCTCCAGAAGCCAGTCCACCCCCGGCCCCCGGGGGTCGAAGACATCCGACTGGCAGGCCGGGCACAGGTCGGGGGCTTTTTGTTCGTGGCCGCACTGATGGCACTGCAAAAAACCCGCCCGCCCGCTCTTGTGAAAGCGCAGGGGCAGCGTGCAGTTGGGGCACATAGCCTTCCAGTCGCACTGTTTACAGCGCAGCACCGCGCTGTAGCCCCGCCGGGCCGAGAGCACGATGGCCTGGCGGTTCCTTTCCAGGGTCTGTTGCAAAAGCGCCAGGGCCGCCCCGCTCAGGGGCCAGCCCCGTTCCTGTCGCATATCCAGCAGGTGCAGGCGGGCGGAGGGAAGGGGCAGCGCAAGAGCCGGCTCGGCCCGCACCTCGACGCTGTTAACCCCCGACCAGTAGTGCAGCGGGATGCCCAGTCCCCGGGCCCTGAGCTGGGCCAGTCGGGGCACGAAGGCCCTCGAGCCCGCGGGTAGCTTGTAGGCTTCCGAGGCCTCTTCCACCACCACGATTCTGCCCATCGCCAGCGGTAGGAGCAAGCCCTGATAGGTACAGAGCACCGAGGCCCGACCCTCTCTACTCACCTGGGCCCAGACCTTGCGGCGTTGCTCGGGCTTCATCTCGCCGTGAAACACCAGGGCCTCGGGGAAATAGGGCTGGAACTTTCGGAGCAGCGCCACCTCGGGGAAAAGCACCAGGGCGGGTTCTTTTTGTAGCAAACCAGCCAGGGCGCGTATACGCTCAAAGAGCCTTCCCCCCTCCAGCCGGACGGGAATGGTGGGCAGCTCGAGGGGCTCGAGCCTGCGCGAGACCCCCGTTTCGGGGAGGGGTTCTACCTCCACGAAGCCGATGTAACCCTTGTCCACCAGCCCCTTCACCACCCCCGTGCCCACGCCCGCCGCCCGGGCCAGCGCGGCCATGCTCGCCACCTGGCCCAGGTCGCGCAGGGCATACCAGGCCGAACGGGCTTTCTCGCTCAGCTTCTCCGGGGGCTCGCGCAGCACCACCAGGGCCTGAGGCAGGCTGCGTTGTTCCAGCACTTCTTCCTGCAAAACCCCAGCCTCGCGCAGGAAATCCAGCAGCTTGGGATCAAAGCCCCTGGCTTCCTGCCAGCCCTGGGCCAGGGCTTCAAGGCCCCGCGGCAGCACAGCCGGGTCGGCCTCTGGCAACAGCCGCACGCGCTGCTGCAGGGGGGGCTGGAGGAAGGGAACCAGGTCATTTAGCAGGGTGCCCACCGGGCAGAAGCTGTCGCGGGCTGCGTGGGTCAGAAACTCGATTTCCGCCGGGCGCAGCCAGGGTCCATCATCTAGGTAGGCGACGGCCTCCCGCAGGGCAAAGCTCTTGTTGGGGACTGCCTCGCGTCCCACCACCAGCCCCACCCGCAGCTCGCCCCGCCAGGGCACCACCACCCGGTATCCGAGCCGATCCTCCCCCTCCTGGGCGTGGGGCGGCAGGTACGACATCGGCTCCAGTGGCAGCGGCAGCGCGACCTTGAGAACCCACATCCCGACCAGATTACCCCTTGTACGGGCCGGATTGTAACCGCATCAAGCTTTGTGTACCGCCGAAAGGGTCTGGCTGGGCTGCAAAAGGGCCTGAACCAGCAGTCCTGGGGGCTTGGGCCAGGGCCTCTTCCAGGGTC
>DAIUDO010000272.1:0-2289 GCA_036845585.1 Meiothermus sp.
ACACACCTACCTCGGCCTACGGACACTTCGGGCGTGAGGGTTTTCCCTGGGAACAAACCGATAAGGTTGAGGAGCTGCGCAAGCTGCTGCCCTGACCGCCGATTGCTGGAAAGCCCGCCAGAACGACCGCTGCGGTTGCTATGGCTTTCAGGTTGACCCTGGCAGGGTCCAAGGTGTATACTGTATACACTTTATGGCCCATTTCCAACGACCCCACTCGGTACGGGAGGCCGCTTACACGCACTTGCGGGGTTCCATCCTGGCGGGTTCTTTGCCGCCTGGGGCGCGTATTTCCGAGCCAGGACTGGCCGAGCAACTGGGTATTAGCCGTACCCCGGTCCGTGAGGCCCTGCAACGGCTATCGCAGGAGGGCCTGGTAGAGCTGTTGCCGGGCAAGGGGGCGCGGGTGCGTATCCTCTCGGCGGACGAGGCGCGCGAGGTTTATGAGGTGCGGGCCCTTCTCGAGGCCGAAGCCGCCGCCCTGGCTACCCAGAATGCCAGCGCTGCGGAGCTGATCGCCCTGAAAAAACAGCTTGACCTGTTGAACAGCCTGCCCGCCGACGATTACCTGCGGCAGATGCAGGTAGACTTCGACTTCCACACTGCCTTGGTCGAAGCAGCGCATAACAGAACCCTGGCCCGCATCTATGCCGACCTGCGCTCGAGCCTCACGCTTATTCGCTCCTTCCAGCAGACCCTTTCGCAGCACCCCAAGACCCGCCAACAGCACGAGACCATCGTGGAGGCCCTTTTAGCGCGTGACCCTGAAAAAGCTGCGCGGGCGGCCCGCGAACACGTGCGCTATTTCCGCGACCTGGTGGTCCAAAGTCTGGAGGAGCAAGCATGGACCTGAACCAAAGCTACCGTTCGTTTGTGCTGGCGATTGCCCAAAACCCCCGCATCAAAAACTTGGTGCTGACCCGTGGTCGCAATTTCGCCCGCCGCTTCATCGCCGGCGATACCCTCGAGGAGGCCCTGCAAGCTGTGGAAGCTCTGGAGCGCGACGGGGTACACGCCATCCTCGACCTGCTGGGCGAGATGGTCACTTCCGAGGTCCAGGCGAGACACTTCCAGAGCGAGATTATTCGCTTGGTGCAGGCCTTTGGTGCTCGACCTTATCCCAAATACGTTGCCCTCAAGCTCACCCAGCTGGGTCTCGACCTCTCCGAAGACCTGGCTTTTTCTTTGATGGGGGAGATTTTGCACGAGGCCCGCAAAGTGGGTTGTTTCGTGCGCATCGACATGGAAGATAGCCCTCGCGTGGACGCCACGCTGCGAATTTATCGGCGCTTGCACGAGGCCGGTTTCGACAATACCGGGGTGGTGCTGCAGAGCTACCTCAAGCGCACCGAGCAGGACCTGCAAGACCTGCTGCCGCTCAAAACGCCGGTTCGCATCGTGAAGGGAGCCTACATGGAGCCTGCCGAAGTGGCTTTTCAGGACAAGCGCATGGTGGATGCGCAGTTTGTGCTGCTGTGCAAGAAAGCCCTGGAAAACGGCCTTTATACCGCCATTGCCAGCCACGACCCCCACATCCTCGAGGAGATGAAGCGCTGGACCGCCCAGAAAGGCATTGGGCGGGATCGTTTCGAGTTCCAGCTGCTCTATGGGGTGCGCCGTGATGAACAGAAGAAACTGGCCGCCGAGGGATACACGGTGCGGGCTTACGTGCCTTATGGCACCGACTGGTATCCCTATTTTTCACGCCGTATTGCCGAGCGACCCGAGAATCTGCTCTTCGTGGCCCGCAGCCTGATTCAGGGATAACCATGAGGCCCAAACTCGATTTGCGCGTGCTGGAGGGAGAGTATGCCATCTGTGGGCTCGAGGCCTCCGGTCTCATTCCAGCCTGGGCGATGGGTGAGGGCTTTGTGAGCATCAGCCGCAGCGAGGGGGAACTGACCATCGTCTGCTACCAGAACCGGGTGCCCCCGGAGGTGAGGGCCGAGCGTGGGTGGCGCTGCATCGCTTTGGTTGGCCCGTTCGACTTTGGCCTTACCGGCATCCTGGCCTCGGTGCTGCTTCCACTGGCCGAAGCCGGGGTCGGCATCTTTGCGGTTTCGACCTACAATACCGATTACGTGTTGGTCAAAGCCCGCGATTTAGACCGTGCAGTGGCGGCCCTGAAGCAGGTCGGACACGCTGTGAGCGGTGTTGCGCTCGACACTTGACCCCCAACCCCTAACATCCACTGAAAGGAGCTATATGACCCCCGAACCCTACCGCCCCGAAAACATCGAAACCTTCCACAGCCCCGAAGCCTTTGAGGCCATGCGCAAGGCCCTGGCC
>DAIUDO010000273.1:0-2266 GCA_036845585.1 Meiothermus sp.
GGCTTGTGCGCTTATCTGTCTCAGAGCAACAGGGCTTTTCGGATAGGCTCTTAGTGGGGCTCGAGCTCTTCCAAGGCTTTTACGAGCTGCTCGAGGCTGCTAAGGTTGTGGATGGGTAAAAAGTCGTCTATGAAGGGCATGGCCGCCACCAGGCCGCGGGTCAGGGGCTGGTAGCCGGGGGTGCCCAGGAGCGGGTTGAGCCAGATCAGGCGGTGGCAGGACTTTTGCAGGCGCTCCATCTCGAAGGCCAGCAGTTCGGGTTCGCCCTGATCCCAGCCGTCGGAGATGACCAGCACCAGTGCGCCGCGCCCCAGCACCCGCTTGGCCCAGTTCTGGTTGAAGCTGTGCAAGCAGGCTCCAATGCGGGTGCCGCCCGACCAGTCCTTAACCTGCCGCCCTACCTCGCTTAAAGCAGCATCCACACTGCTTTTTTTGAGGGTACGGGTGATGCGGGTCAGGCGGGTGCCAAAGGTGAAGCACTCCACCTGGCGCACCCCCTGGCGGGTTTGCACCAGCGAAAAGGCGTGCAAAAAGTGCAGCAGCATCCGGGCATAGCGCTCCATAGAGCCCGAGACATCGGCCAGAGCCACGATAGGACGGGGTTTGCGCTTGCGGCTGCGCCGCTCGAGCTCAACCAGCTCGCCCTGGTGCTTTAGGGAGCGCCGGAAGCTTTTGCGCAGGTCGAGTTGCTCCTTACCGCCGGCCTTTAGGCGGCGGGTGCGCCTTTTGGGAGGGTTCCAGGCCAGGCCGTACAGCAGCCTGCGGGCGGCCTCGAGCTCGGCCTCGCTCATCTGGTCGAAGCGTTTTTGCTTGAGCACCTCGGTCTCGGAGAAGGTCAGGGCCCGATCCACCACGGGCTGGGGTTGCTTGCTGCTTTGCTCGGAGGAACGCGGTTCGCGCCCTACCTCGCCGGGCCGGGCCTTGGGGTCTTTTTTGGGCGGGAGGGGGGTCTGGTGGAGCAGCTCTGTCGGGAAGCGCTCCAGGCCCAGGTATTGCCAGAATTGGCGAAAGGCTTCGGCAAACTTAGCCCGGTCTTCCTGCCGGGTTAGCAGGGTGCTCTGGGCTGCGTAGAAAAAAGCCTCCGGGTCGAAGATGGAAATCTCCCCCAGGGCCCTGGCAAAAGTGGCGGTCTGCCCCGGTGTAACCACGATGCCCGCATGCCGCAGGCTCCGGGCAAAGGCCACCACGTGGCTGAGTAGCTGGCTGGTGGATACCGTCATAGCACGCTGGACATCTGGGCCCGGGCCAGCAGGTCGTGGGCCTGCTGTTTAGCCTTGACCACATCGTCCTGGTACTTGAGCAGCACCCCCAGGGTCTCCTCGATCACCTCGAGGGAAAGCTCGGTCTGGCCCAAAGCCAAGAGCGAGGAGGCCCAGTCCAGGGTCTCGGCCACGCCGGGGGCTTTGTAGAGATCTTGCTGGCGCAAGGCCTGAACGAAAGCCACCGCCTGCTGGGCCAGCTTTTCCGGTACGCCGGGTACTTTTTCCTGCACGATGCGGTATTCTTTCTCGAAGCTTGGGTAGTCAATCCAGTAGTACATGCAACGGCGCTTCAGGGCATCGTGAATCTCGCGGGTGCGGTTGGAGGTAATCACCACCACCGGCGGCTGTTGGGCTTTGAGGGTGCCCACCTCGGGCACGGTAATCTGCCAGTCCGAGAGGAACTCGAGCAAAAAGGCCTCAAACTCCTCGTCGGCCCGATCCAGCTCGTCAATTAGCAGCACCGGGGCTTTGCCGTTGGTGCTTTCCAGGGCCTGGAGCAAAGGCCGTTTGAGCAGGAACTCCTGGCTGAACACCTCGTGGCGCACCTTCTCCTGGTCGCGCTCGCCGCTGGCCTCCAGGAGCCGGATCTGCATCATCTGGCGGGCGTAGTCCCACTCGTACACCGCGCTGCTGATGTCCAGTCCTTCGTAGCACTGCAAACGAATTAGACGGGTGGAGAGCACCTCGGCCAGCACCTTGACGATCTCGGTTTTACCGACCCCCGGCTCGCCTTCCAAGAGCAGGGGGCGGCCCAGCTTGAGGGCCAGAAACACCGCCACCGAAAGCCCCTTATCGGCGATGTAGCGGTGGGCCTCGAGGGCCTTCTGGGTCTCCTGCACAGAATTGGGAAACATGCTTTTATCTTCACATAAAGGAGAGGGGCCGAATTACCTCAGCCCCTCACAATTGGTCGCGAGCCGCTACAGCCCGGCGGCCTGCATCAGGGCCCGCTTAGAATCTACAAACCACCTTACCCAAATCAGGCACTGCAGTTATGTTTAGAG
>DAIUDO010000274.1:0-2252 GCA_036845585.1 Meiothermus sp.
AAACCAAACCTGGGTGGGGCGTAGGCTTGACTGAAAGAAGGGCGTCAGCAAAACTTTCTGAAGCTGTTCATACCGCCTCCTTATGTATCGAGTTTCGCAGTTTGTCGGCTGCTTGGCCGGTAGATTTGAGGGGTGCGAATCCCCAGTGTGCAAAAGGCTGAGCAGCTCCTGCGAGAAGGTGAGCTAAGCAACCCAGGCCAGTGGCCCCGCCATGTGCGCTACGTGGCGCAGGCCGCACGAACCATAGCAGGGCATCACCCCAGACTAAGTATGTCCACCTCCAAAATCTACCTTGCGATCAAGAGCTAGGTCTTGAGCCGCGACACTGCAAGCCCCTTATACGAATTGCTCCAAACCCAAACCGTACATTTCTATCGTGGGCGCACTTAGACTCTAAAGCAGGGTATGTGCTGGGGTTGTTGCACGATGTGGGACGCGGTTAACCAGGGCGCATCCGGCATATCGTGGATGGATACACCCTGCTGATGGAACTCGGTTATCCCGATGCCGCCCGCATCTGCCTGACCCACGGCTACCCGCTCAAAACGCTGGACTCCGATGTAGACCCTACGCACAAATGGGACTTGACGCCAGAGGAAGTCGGCTTTGTTCGAGATTTTCTCGAGCATACTCACTACGACGAGTACGACCGACTGATCCAGCTCTGCGACTCGCTGGCTCTGCCCAGTGGTTTTTGCACCCTCGAGAAGCGCCAGCTCGACATCACCCTGCGCTACGGCGTGAACGACTGGTCGGTGCGGCGCTGGCAGGCCTACTTCGGGTTGCTCGAGCACTTCAATCAGGCCATCGGTAGGCCCATGTACAGCCTGCTGGATGGCATTGTGGAGAACACCCTGGGGTTCAGGCCCCTGAGCAAACCCAGCGGCTTTTTTCCTGAGCGGCCTTTCCGGTAAGCTATCGGAATGCGGCTGTACTGGGAACAACCCTACACCAGCGAGTTCGAGGCCCAAGTGGTGCGGGCCTGGAGCGAGGGCGGCAAGCACTATGCGGTGCTCGACCAGACCCTCTTCTACCCCGCCGCTGGCGGACAGGCCTGCGATACCGGAACCCTGAACGATATTGCGGTGCTGGAGGTGCGCGAGGACGGTAAGGCCAAGGGCGATATCATCCACGTTTTAGCAGGCCCTCTGCAGCCGGGAGCGCGCGTGCAAGGCCGATTGGACTGGGCTGGGCGCTACCGCCGGATGCAACGCCACACCGCCGAGCACATCCTGGCCCAGGCTTTTTGGCGGGCTGCCGGATGGGAAACCCTGGCAGTGAACATGAGCAGCCCGGTCTGCACCATCGACTTTTCGGGGGAGCCCGATGAGGCCATCATCCGCCAGGGCGAGGCTTTGGCCAACTGGGCCGTATATGCCAACACCCCGGTCAGGGCCTTCCTGGTCGATGAGGGCGAGATAGGGAACTACCCTTTGCGGCGGGCGCCAAAAGTCGCGGGGCAGATTCGGGTTGTTGAAATTGAAGGCTGGGATAGGGTGGCCTGCGGCGGTACCCATCTAGCCCGGACAGGTGAGGCGGGTCCCATCAAGGTCATGAAATACGAGCGCTACAAGGGCGGTACACGGGTCTACTTCATGGCCGGCTGGGAGGCTCTGGAAACCTTTAGCGCTGAGCACGCCCTGCTGACCCGCCTTGGGGAGAAGTTCAGCTCGAGTATTCTCGAGCTCGAAAAGCCCATCGCCAACATGCGCGACGAATGGTACCGGGTGCGCTCCGAGAACACCGCCCTCAAAGACGAGCTGGCCGAGCGCATCATGCGCGAACTGCTGGCCGAGTTCCCCAGCCTGACCATCCAAGCCCAGGTACCCAGCAGCGTGCTGGACATGGTAGGCAAACGCTTGGCCGAGTGGCCCGGTGTACTGGCCCTGCTGGTTGCCCAGGCCGAGGATAAGGTCCGCTACGTGCTGCTCAAGCACCCCAACCGCAGCGAGGATCTGCACACCATCTGGGAGCAGGTGCTGAAACCTCTGGGGGCCAGGGGTGGGGGAGCCTTGGTCAAGCTGGGGGTGCTGCCGTTGGCTGCTCTGTACCCTGCCCTAGAAGCCTTCAAGCAGCACACCGCCGGTAGTTGATACCGCCCACGCTTACTGCGATTCCAAGCTGAGTCTGGGCATGACCCGCCGAAGCGGTTCGGGGAGCCACCAGTTCCACCGGCCTGCCAGCACCAGCACCACCGGCACCAGCACCAGCCGCACCAGAGTGGCATCGAGAAACACGGCCACTGCCAGCCC
>DAIUDO010000275.1:0-2226 GCA_036845585.1 Meiothermus sp.
CCCAGACCATAAGCGCGGACGGACCCCAGCCCGCTCATGGGTTGCGTACCACCTCGATCTCAAATAAAAAGGGCCAGAGTTTTCCGGTCACAAACAGGCGATTGTTCTGGGCATCATAGGCGATGCCGTTGAGCACGGCGTCGGGGTCGGGATTGCGCGCCCGGGCCAGCAGCACCAGCCCGGTCAGGTCGAGCCAGGCTTCCACATTGCCCGTCTGGGGGTGGATAATGGCAATGCGGTTGGTCTGCCAGACATTGGCCCAGATGCGACCCTGGATGTACTCGAGCTCGTTCAGCCGCTCCACGGGCTGCCCCGCTGCCCGCACCGTGAGGGTGCGCTCGGGTCGCAGGGTGCGCGGGTTGAGGAAAAACAACCGAGCCGAGCCATCCGACATGATCAGGCGCTGGCCGTCGTGGGTCAGGCCCCAGCCCTCAGTCTGGTAGGTGAAGCGCCCCACCGGGTTGAAGTTCAGGTCGTAGATGAAACCTTCCTGGTTTTGCCAGGTGAGCTGGTAAAGGCGGTTCTGGAACAGCGCGATGCCTTCACCAAAGTATTTCTGGGGCAGCGAGCGGCTTTGCAGCACCCGCCCGGTCTTGAGGTCCACCTTGCGGATGCTGGACTGGCCGTAGAGGCCGGTGCCTTCGTACAAGAAACCGTCGTGGTAGACCAGCCCCTGGGTAAAGGCGGTGGGGTCGTGGGGGTAGGTGCCCACGATGCGAAAACCCCAGACCGGTATCTGCGGCTGGGCCAGGGCCATTCCCAGCAGAACCAAGAGCGCATAGAAGCCTCGAGCCACGCTCTTTACCTTACCGCAAGCCCGCAAAGATGAATGAGATCGGCTCAGACCAGTCCTCTGTCTTCCAGTTTGCGACGCAGTTGTTGCTGTACCGCATCCGCGAAGGGTTTTTCAACATCCAGCACAACAAACCGGCCTGGCTCCCGGGCTGCTAGCTCCAGAAATCCGTCCAGTACTTTCTGGTGAAAAGCCAGCTCCTCTGCCTCAAAACGATCGGGCTCATCAGACATTCGGCGGTGTTTTGCCCGCCACAATCCCAGTCGAGGGGGAATCTTCAAAAGGAAGGTGAGGTGGGGTCTCAGATCGCCCAAGAAACCCTGCGAAACAGCCTCGAGCCAGTCCAAAGGGAGCCCCCGGCCATACCCCTGGTAGGCCAACGAGGAGTCCAGCCAGCGGTCGCATAAAACCACCGCTCCGCGGCTCAGCGCAGGCCGGATAACGGTTGCAGCGTGTTCGGCACGGTCGGCGCTGTAGAGCAGGAACTCGGTCTGGGCTTGCATGGACTGGGTCAGAATCAAGCGGCGAAGCTGAACACCCAACTCGGTACCCCCAGGCTCTCGGGTGAGCACCACTTCCCGGCCTTTTTCCCTGTACCAGTCGGCCAGCAGCCGGGCCTGGGTAGACTTACCGGCCCCCTCGGGGCCTTCAAAGGTCAGGAAGAGGCCTTTCATAAGCCGGTGGGATGTTCGAGGAATACCCAGGGCAGGCCAAATTCTTCCTCCAGCCGGGCGGCCAGGGCCTTGACTCCAAAGGTTTCGCTGTCGTAGTGGCCGGCATAAATCACGTTGATACCCAGCTCGAAGGGTTCATGGTAATGCGCGTGCGAGGGCTCGCCGGTGATGTAGAGGTCGCAGCCCAGCGCCTTGGCCTGGGCCACATCGCCGGCCCCACCCCCCGAGACCACCCCCACGCGCCGCACCACCTGAGGCCCAGCGGCGTACACCAGCGGCTGCATCCCGGTCATCTGGCCGATCTGATCCTCGAGCTCAGCCAGGGTTTTGGGCTCACCTAGCTGCCCCACCACACCTATGGGGCCGTATTTGGGATGGGGAAAGGGCTCGAGGGCCCCCAGCCCCAGCTCGCGGGCAATTACCGCGTTGTTGCCCACCTCGGGGTGGGCATCGAGGGGCAGGTGGGCGGTGTAGAGGCTGATACCCGCCGTGAGCAGCTTTTCCAGCCGCCGCTTCTGGTAGCCCACTATCGGAAAGGGCTGCCCCCAAAAAAGCCCGTGATGGGTAATCAGAAAATCCACCTGGGCCAAGGCTGCCTTGTCGAAGATAGCCCAGGCTGCGTCTACCGAGACGCCCACCTTGCGCACCTGCTCGCGGCCCTCAACCTGCAGGCCGTTGAGCGAGGGGTCTTTGAACTCGCCAATTCTGAGGTACCCATCCAGCCAGCGCACTAGATCATCGCGGTGCATGGCTGTCAGT
>DAIUDO010000276.1:0-2211 GCA_036845585.1 Meiothermus sp.
ACTGCTGCGCGAGTCGTATATGCTGCCCGAGCGCGCCGACGAGATTCGAGCCGCCCTGCCCGAAGGTCCCTTGCTGGTGCGCTATGCGGGCGAACCCCCCCTCGGTGTGGAGGTCGGCAAGCAGGAGACCCTGTGGGCCCTCAAGCGGTTGTGGGCCAGCCGCTGGCAACTCGATGCCGTGCTTCTTCGCCAGCCCGAACTAGCCCCGCCGGAGGTGGCCAGCCTGGTGCAAAGCCTGGGAGATGCCTTGAACCTGGACGAAACCTTGTCGGTTCAGGCAAGCCGGGTGCTGGGGCAGCAGGTACAGGTCTGGGCCAGCGCAGGCCAGGTAGTGCGGGTTGCCCTTAGGTAGGGAGGTGGGGTATGAAGTTTGCGTTTTCGATACCTGAGTTCAAGCTTCCGGTGGCAGAAAAACTCAAAGGCAGCGACGATGCCAGTTGGGTCTCGGCCACCGATGGCGACACCCCCAAGGTATCGCTGCCGATTCGGATGCTGGGCATCGATGCCCCCGAGTACCACTACCAGGGGGCCGACCAGGATCACCCCGGAAAGTTCGATGCCGAGATGAGGGGTTTTCTGGCTGCCGCTGGGCGCCCGCTGGATGCAGGATTGCGGGCCTACCTGAAGCCTCGCCTCAGCGGCAAGCCTTGCAGCCGTCAGATTGCGGCA
Organism: Meiothermus sp.; assembly: GCA_036845585.1. Lineage (GTDB taxonomy): Bacteria > Deinococcota > Deinococci > Deinococcales > Thermaceae > Meiothermus. The sequence goes on from DAIUDO010000276.1 coordinate 670, forward strand.
GGGGAAAATGCCCTCAGGCACTTCGAAGCGCTCAGGCGCAGGCGGCTTCAGCCAGGGCAGCCCCACAACGAAAAACGCAAGACCGAGCGCAAGCTCTACATCATGGTTGCGCAGGAGGTCTTCGACAAACATGGGCGTATGCTGGCCTACATCAACGCCAGCTACAACCAGGAAGAACGCCGACGCATCCCCTCTGCAGAGCGCCCCACCTTCAACCTGCAGATGATGCAGGATGGCCACGCGGTGAGCCTCTTGATCTACCCCAACATTCCCAAAGCGGAGGATCTCGAGCTGGTACAAGCCGCAGTGTCGGCAGCCCGGCAGGCCCGCAAGGGCTTCTGGCATGCTGGCCCAGAACGGGTTTTGCTGGCCTACGAGTTTCGCTGGATTGTGGATACCATCCGTGGTCTGCGCGATGGCCCCGATCGCTACTGCGGCGACATCCTCACCGGAAAGCTATACCAGCCGCAGCACTACTACCGGGTGGCCCCGGAAAACCGCCTATTTTTCCGCACCGAGCACCTTCGGGAGGCGCTAAAGCTGGGTTTTGCCAAGACCTGGTGAGCCACCGCACTGGAGAAGAACCATGTACGACAGCCACATGCATACTCCTCTTTGCAAGCATGCGGTGGGCACACCCGAACAGTACGTGCAAGCAGCCAGGGAGGCCGGTCTTCGTGGCGTGGTCATAACCGACCACAGCCCCATGCCCCCCTGGTTCGACCCCGACGTGCGGATGGAACTTGTGGAGCTGCCGTTCTACCATGGGGCGCTGGAGAAAATCCGTGCCGAGTCGGGCGATTTGTATGTGGGGATTGGCCTCGAGGCCGACTTTCACCCCGGCACCGAGTACTTCTTGAGGCGGCTTCTGGCTCAGTACCACTACGACTACATCATCGGCTCGGTACACTACATTGGGGCCTGGCCCTTCGACAACCCGCGCTACCAAAGCGAGTTCGAGGAACGCGACCTGCGCGAGGTGTACCGGGCCTACTTCAGGCTGGTGGCCGAAGCAGCTCGCACCGGCTTGTTTGATGCTATCGGGCATCTGGACCTGCCCAAGGTGATGGGGTACAGGCCCCCCGAGGGCTACGCCGACCTGGCCGAGGAGGCCCTGCAAGTGATAGCCGGTGAGGGCCTGGCCCTGGACGTGAATACGGCGGGCTGGCGCAAGAAGGCTGCGGAGATCTACCCCAGCCCCGAGCTGCTGGCGCGAGCGGCCCAGCTCAAAATTCCGGTGGTGCTGGGCTCCGATGCCCACCGCCCGGAGGATGTGGGCTACCGCTTCGCCGAGGCGGTTGAGCTGCTTCGCGGGGTGGGGTACACCCAGGCGGTGGTCTATAAGGCCGGCCAGCCGGAGGCCTATGCGCTCGGCCCGGTGGCCGGGCCCTTCTGGCGTTAGGCTATGGGCATGAACCGTAAAGACCTGGCGGGAATGCTCGAGTACGCCGCCGATCTGATGGAGGTGCTGGGGGAGGGTGAGTTTCGGGCCAGAGCCTACCGCAGCGCGGCCCGCAACCTGGAGCAGCAGGAGGCCGACCT
>DAIUDO010000277.1:0-2205 GCA_036845585.1 Meiothermus sp.
CCCAGATGCGCGAGCGGGTAGAAGCGCGGGGCGGTCGCTTTGCGGTCGAATCGGTAGAGGGCAAGGGCACCACGGTGCGCGCCGAGCTGCCTTTCTGATACCAGATTCGATTGGTTCTTGGGATGGCCGCGAACCGACCCGACCGTAGTTATCCACGCAGCAGACGGCGATACTGCCTAAGTGCATTATCGCAACGCGATACCGCTCCAGGGAAGGGAGTCGTTTGCTTCAGCATCCGACAGGGTGATGCGGGTTTCGCCAGCTGTTATGAGGGGTGGTGTGCAGGAGGCAATGCAACCAGGCCTCTGAAGTTTTGGTTTGATGGGTTCAATCGGCATCTGTGCAGCTAGGGGGCGCATTGAAGCGCCCTGCTACGCCCCTGCGGCGGCACCACCACCCGGTACTCCGCCTGCAAGTTGACAACTCGGCCCGAGAGCCTGATCAGGATTAGAGTCTCCGGGTCGCGGGCTTTGCGCCAGTCCTCTAGGCTGCTGGCATAGCTGGCCGATGGGTTTGGCAGTAGCAGGGGAATTCGCGCGTTGCGAACGGCACCTACGTGGAAAGCTGCCGGTCTGGCAAATTCGGGGATTTTATCGTAGGGCGCCTTGAGGTTGGCCTCCGCCCAGACCCGGCTGGCTACCACATACACGGTTCCGGCAGGGTCGTTCACCGGCAACTCGTGTAGGCAGCGCCGGGCCCTGGGGTCTTCATCGAGAAGTTTGGCTAGGTAAGGTGGAGCGTCGCTGCGGTCAATGAGCTGCTTGCGGGCCAAGTACATGTATCCCAAATAGGGATTTACTGGACTGCCCTGAGTGCCCAGCCGAAACACCGTCGGGCCAATGGTAATGACCGGATTGGCCCACCCCTCCACTTTGACCGGAGTATGGATACCCAGGTCCACCTGTGCGATATTGATGAAGAGGTCGTCGAAAACAGCGTAGGTAATGTTGTTCTGGCTGACCATCCGCAGGTACAGACCGTTGGCGGTCTGGGGGAACTTGACCTCGAGCAGGTAGCGCCCCAGGATACCGGTTTCGCTGAAGCGCACCCCTTTGGGCTCGAGCAGACTGCGCAGCTCACTCACCCGCAGCAGCGCGGGTTGTTGAACCCCACCGATGACCCAAGGAACTGACCCCACCCCTTCCTGTGCCAGGGCTTGGGAGGCCAGGATGGTTCCAATCAGCCACACCCATTTAGTCATGCATCACCTCTGCCCCAAAGGTTCCGCTGGGCTAAACCTCGAGGGTTCTGCCCCACTCAGCCATAAATGACACCTTGTCGCGTTCGTGCAGGGCCTGGCTCAAGCTCTGCAGTTTGTCCACTTCTCCATGCACCAGAGCGATGCGCTTCTGGCTGTCCAGCCAGTCCAGGAGTTCGTCGCGGCCTGCGTGACCCGAAAAACCGCCCAGGGTATGGGTTCTGGCCCGTACCCGGACGGTCTCACCTAAAATTCGCACGGTCTCTGCGCCGCGGATGAGCAGCTCACCCAGCCCACCGCGGGGCTGGTAGCCCAGAATGATTACGGCGTTCTTACCTTCGGGCAGGCCCAGGCGCAGGTGGTGCAGGATGCGCCCGCCGGAGAGCATTCCATTGCCTGCCACGATGATGAGCGGCCCCTTCAAAGCGTTAAGGGCCTTTGACTCTTCCACGCTCTGGGTGTACTCGAGGCGGCGGGGCCGGAAAGGATCCTGACCCTGCGAGTAAATGTGCTGAACCTCGGTGCTGAAGAAATCCTGCACCTTGGGGTAGATCTCGCTGATCTTGGAAGCCATGGGCGAGTCCACAAACACCGGAACAGCCGGAATCGCCCTCTGCTGCTCGAGCTCGCGGATGTAGAACAGCACCTCCTGGGTACGCTCGAGGGCAAACGAGGGTATATAGACCTTTCCGTCTCGGCTCAACACCTCGTTTAGAATCTGGCCAAATTCTGCCAGGGTTGCCGCAAAGGGTCGGTGCGCCCGATCGCCGTAGGTGCCCTCGCAGAGCATCAGATTCACCGGGGCTGGGTAGTCGGGGTCGGGCAGCACATCCTTGCGCCGGTGTCCGAGATCGCCACTGAAAATAAGGCTCTTGCCGTTGGCCTCGAGTTGTATGAAAGCACTGCCGGGTAGGTGCCCAGCATCGCGCAGCCGGTACTGGAAAGGCCCCAAACCACGGGTCTGATAGTAGGTGACCTCCTCGAGGCGGCCGTACAATTCGGACAGA
>DAIUDO010000278.1:0-2192 GCA_036845585.1 Meiothermus sp.
TGGGCATCGAGGAATCCTGGCCCTTGCTGCAACAACTGATCGCACAGGCCCAGGGCAAGCGTTTCGTGGTGTACCTTTCGATGGCCTTCGGCAACCCCTACGGCGAGGCCTGGGAGCCGGGCCTGGCCGCAGAGTTTGTACAGCGCATGAGGCAGCTACCAGGGCTATCCGGCATTGTGCTGGCCGATACCTATGGAACTGCCTCGGTAGAGACCATCGCTGCAACCCTTCGAGCGGTACCTGTTAACGAGCGCATCGGGGTTCATCTGCACAGCCGACCCGAGGGCACCCTGGCGAAAGTCCAGACCGTGCTGGATGCGGGGGTACGCTGGCTGGAAGGCGCTCTGGGCGGTATTGGGGGCTGTCCGTTTGCCGGCGACGAACTGGTAGGCAACCTGGCCACCGAGCAGGTGCTGCCCTACCTGAAACAGCAGGGTTTTGATCTTGGGGTCAGGTTGGAGGTGCTTCCCCAACTGGCACAGCAAGCGCTTTTACTCCGCCACCGGTACGCCTCGTAAAGGCCACCGGTCTCCGGCATGCTCGATGCCGGCTGCTACCCCCGGCGCAGTCCCAGCAGCAACCCCGCCACAAAAGCTCCTCCAAAAGGCAGGTTGGTGGTGAGTACCCGCACCAGAGCATCCCAGGCACTCCTGAGCTGGTCTTGTTGCAGCAGCGGTTCCACATCGCGCTGGATGCGGGTCCAGTCTACGTTGATGTAACCCATCGAGGCCAGCACCTGCACCACCACAAAAATCAGCCCCAGGATGATGGCGACCCAGCGCCCCACGGTCTTGATGGCAAATCCCACAGCAAAACCGGCCAGCCCCCCAAAGGTGAGTTGTCCGATGTAGGGTTGGATAATTTCCACAGTTCTATAATGCCACGTGTAGACCGGATTGAAGGGTCAGCCCTTTTTGCGCATGGCCTCGAGCATATCCCACTGCTCTTTGGTAACCTCGTCCAGGACGTTAAACTCTCCAGCGTTCCAGACCGTCTCCCCCCCGTCGATGGTGATCACATCACCGGTAATGAACCCGGCGTAGTCAGAGATCAGGTAGGCGGCCAGGTTGGCCAGTTCGATGTGCTGCCCCACCCGGCCCAGAGGAATTTTCTTCTCGAACATCCGGGCGATTTCCGGGGTGGGCATCAGGCGCGTCCAGGCCCCCTCGGTGGGGAAAGGCCCCGGCGCGATGGCGTTGAGGCGGATGCCGTACTTGCCCCACTCCGCAGCCAGCGATTTGGTAAGGGTCACCACGCCGGCCTTGGCCGTAGCCGAGGGCACCACATACCCCGAGCCCGACTGGGCGTAGGTGGTGGCGATGTTGAGCATGGTGCCCTTCTGCCCTCTGGCAATCCAGCGCTTACCGACCTCGAGGGTGCAGTAGACCGTACCGTGCAGCACGATGTTCAGCACCGCGTCGAAGGCCCGGTAGGAGAGCCGCTCGGTGGGCGAGATGAAGTTACCTGCGGCGTTGTTGAGCAGCACGTCGATGCGACCAAAATGGGCCTCTACCGCATCTACCATGGCCCTGACCGCTTCGGGGTCGCGCACGTCAACCGGCGTAGCAAAAACCTCTCCCCCGGTCTGCTGCGTCATCTCCTGGGCTGCCTGGGCGATGGTCTCGGCCCGGCGGCTGGTGATGGCTACTTTGGCCCCCAGCTCTAAAAATCTAGTGCTCATCGAGCGACCCAGGCCCGTACCGCCCCCCGTTACCAGCACTACCTTGTCCTTCAAAAGTCCTGGCTCAAACATATTCTCACCGTGGTTGACAATCTACACTGTGCACCCAGAACGTGAACAGTACAAGCCTTTTTGGTCAGCATCTACCCTTTTCGACCAAGCCGTCGTCCAGCAGCCATTAGAGTGCCGATGAGCAAAACCAAAACTCCCACCCGTTCCCAGCGCACCACCCGGTACTCGATGAAGTAGGTGTTGGCCCTGTCCAGTCGCACCTGCCAGGTGTAGCGCTTGCCTTCGACCCGGTCGGCGTTGTGCTGGCGGGCCACAAGCGGCGTTTGCAGCGAGAGCGAGACCTTGGGCAGCAGGGCGTGTGAGAACAGCGAGAAGAACTGCCCTGCCGGCAGCAGGCCGGCGAAGATAGGGTTGGGCTGGCCCAGGCGAACCTCGAGGCGGTAGGTCTCGACCAGCCACCAGCCCGACTGGGTGAGCTTGAAGCGTTCCTCCAAGAAGG
>DAIUDO010000279.1:0-2185 GCA_036845585.1 Meiothermus sp.
GCCGTTGGTGGTGCAGCTGGCGTTGGAGATGACGTGGTGCTGGGCGGGGTCGTACATGTGTTCGTTGACCCCCATCACCACGGTGAGCATCTCCCCCTTGCCCGGGGCGCTGATGATGACCTTTTTGGCCCCGGCCTGGAGGTGGGCCTCGGCGGCCTCGAGCCTGGTGAAGCGGCCGGTGGACTCGATCACGATGTCTACCCCAATCTCGCCCCAGGGTAGGGCGGCGGGGTCTTTCTCCTCGTAGACGCGGATGGCCCTGCCGTTTATGGTAATGTTTTTCTCGTCGTAGCTAACCGTCCCGGGGAAGCGGCCATAGTTGGAGTCGTATTTGAATAAGTGCGCCAGGATGGAGTTGTCCGACAGGTCGTTGATGCCGACCACTTCCACCCCTCGTTCTTGCAGAATCCGGAACACCTGGCGGCCAATGCGTCCAAAACCGTTGATTCCTACTTTCATGAGAACCTCCTGTTAGGGCCAAACGCCGAATTGCTTCCGCGTTCCGCTGGACACTATAACGCCTCTGAATCTGGATGCCCATCCACAAGAATACCCCGCTCGAGGTTTTTCTCAGAAATAGAGATGTACTGACGGTGTTTCCGGCAGCAGTTTGGAGAGCTACTTTGGCCCTACGAGAGGCCGATGTAGCTCAAATACCACTGCACAATGGCCGTGCCATAGAAGAAAGCAATCAATCCTCCAATGGCCAGGTACGGCCCGAAGGGAATCTGATTGTCGCCGCCAAACCGCCGCATAACCAGGCCGATAATGGCTCCGGCAAACACCGCCACAAAGACCCCTACCAGCAGGTTGGCGAAGCCCAGCCAGACCCCCAGAAAGCCAGCCAGCACCACATCGCCGTAACCCATCACGGCCACATAGCCGGTGGGGTTTTCGGCTTCGTACTCAGGCTCTACCCTATCGGAAGGGTTTCGCGACCACCAGTACAGCATGCCGGCCAGGGCTATGCCGCCTGCGCTCACCAGCATTCCACGCAGGCTTTCCAGCGGTGATAGGCCCAGCACCCAGGCCAGCAGGGGCGCCAAGGCTGCGAGCCCCAGGGTCAGACCGTCGTGCAGGGCGATCACCTTGCCGCTGCGGGCATTGAGCGAGGCGTTGACCAGGCCCACCAAGATACCCAGGCTGCCCAGCCATACGCCCCCCACCATGCCCAGCATTCCGCCCCAGGCCCCGACCATGGCTGCCAGGTGCACCAGGTGCAATCCAAAGGGGCCTTCGCGGGGGCCATCCTTGAAGCGGTTGTACAGCAAGCCGCCAAAACCCGCAAATAAGGCGATCAATCCAGCGCCCATCAAGCCGCTATCTATGGCTTGTGGAAAAGCCTGTGGATAACCCAGCAGCCCGGCTCCCAGCAGGCCCAGAAAAATACCGGCAAAGTTGAGGGAGTTGGGCAGGGTTTTGGTGTCAATATCTATGAAGGACAGCGCAATTAGCAAGGCTATAAAGGCCCAGATGAAGATCAGGTCGGGAAAAACCGGGTGTATCAGGGTCGCTATGGTAAATAGGACAGCCGTCAGGGCCTCCACGGCCGGATAGCGAGCCGAGATGGGGGCTTTGCAGCTTTTGCACCGGCCCCCTTGTACGATCCAGGAGGCAATCGGTACCAGTTCGATGGGGGTGAGTACATGCTGGCAGTGGGGGCAGCGCGAGCGCGGCCACACCACTGAAATTCCGGCTGGAAGCCGATAAATCACCACGTTCAGGAACGACCCGATCAAGCTGCCAAGCACAAAAGCAAACGGTACGAGCAGGGGCAAAGGGAACCAATCCACCTCGTTATTCTAGGGGCTGGGGGTTGGTAGACCTGTGATACCTGTTTGGATGAGAATTTTGTCAAGCGAAACGCAACAGCCGCCACGGCGGCTCGAGGATATAATCCCCTGCGAGGCCCACTGATACGGTGGCGGCCTACAGATTGGAGGCATCCGTTAAAAAGTTTGCCGTAATGCTGCTTTTGGTATGGGGCCTATCGCTGGGGTTGGCCCAGGAGAACCGAAGTGCCTTTGGCCTGTACCTGCTAGGCGCGCAGTATACGATTGATGCCGGTTTGGCAGATGTCCGACTAGGGGTGGGGTTGCCCCTCATCTTTTTTGGCGGCGGTGGGGCCACCTTGCTGTCTGCCTCTGCGGATTTGCTCTTCCCGATGGGGCTGGTGGGCTCGAGT
>DAIUDO010000280.1:0-2159 GCA_036845585.1 Meiothermus sp.
CGGCGCTCGAGGGGTGAAAGCCTTTCGAGCAAGACCTTGTTGGTAAGGGTCTCGCCGCGGTGCAGGCTGGCCAGCTGCTCGCGCAGCCGCAGGCGCATCAGAAAACCGAAGGCCTCGATGAGGGTTTCGGCACCGTCCTGGCTGATTTTGCTCTCGCGAGCAGCTGCTTGCAAGCGCTCCACGGTGGCCCTGGCCTGGCTACCAGCCTCGAGGGCGTAGACCCGTGCCAGGCTCACAATGGGGGCGATGCCTCCCTTCTTTAGGTCCACACCACCGTCGTCTTCTTTGATCTGGCGGAAGAAACCGATGGGTGGGCGGAACTGCAACGAGGCCCTGGCCAGCTGGGCCAGAAAGATGCCCTCCTGGGCACTCGAGGTCAGGATTTGCTCGAGGGGCTCGAGCGAGAGCTGACCGTGCACGCTGCGGAAGTCAAAGAAAATTTGAGCCTCCAGTAGCTCTTGTGGTTTGGGGGTCTCGAGCCAGCCACGGAACAACTGCTCCCACTTGGCCAGCGGCTTGCTCCAGCGGGTAGCCATGTAGCCTCCGGGGCAAGGCGGAAAACCGGCCCGTATGAGGCCCTCGACCACAAACTGGGCCAGTTGCTCAAAGTAAGACGCTGCCTCGGGAGAATCCATCTCATAGATGAGGGCATTGTCCTGGTCGGTCAGAAGGGCTTGCTCCATGCGACCTTCCGAGCCAAAGACAATCCAGGCATAAGCTGTTGGGGGCGGGCCAAATCGCTCCTCAGCCAGCCGAAGCAGAATGCGGATGAGCTGGTCGTTGAGAGCGCTTACGCTACGCCCAATTTCGCTGGCACCCAATCCGCCAGCCAGCAGCGACTCGGCCACCCCGGTTAGCTCCTGGCCATACCCTGCCAGGTCGCTGGGGTCGCGGGTGCGCTCGAGCCTGCGCAGGAGGTGCAGCGGGCTCTTGGTTTGCTGGCGCATGAAGACCGTGTCGGTGATCAGTCCGATAATCCGGCCATCCTGTTCCAGCGGAAGGTGGTGAATACCTTGGCTCACCATGTAGGAAAGAGCCTCAAACAAAGGTGTGCTGGCCGGTAGGGTCTTGACCGGACAGCTCATCACCTCCGCCAGGGGGGTCTCGGGGCCTTTCCCAGCCGCCAGTACGCGGTTGCGCAGGTCGCGGTCGGTCAGGATTCCAAGAGGCTGCCCCTCGACCAAGACCGAGCTAATCTGATGCTGTCGCATTACCTGGGCAGCTTCGCCCACGGTGGCCTGGCGGGCTATAAACACCGGGGGTCGGGTCACAAGCTCGCCCACCGGCAGGGCCAGATCCAGATGCACCAAGCCCAAACCCTCCGCCCGGTTGGCCAGCCGCAGTCGCTCGGCCAGTCTTCTGGTAAAAAATTCGGCAAAAATCGGGTGCTCTAGCAGTTTTTGAAAAACCTCCCTCGGCCAGCGGTACACCAGCAGATCCTCCTCGGCGACCACATCAAACGCCGGCGTGTCCTCCGACAGCAGCGAAGGGTAGCCAAAGACCTCACCCTCTTCCAGATGCAGTACCGGCCGCCCGTCGCGCTCGAGGCGGGCCCCACCTTTGCGGATCAGATACAGGTGCTGGCTTTGCGGGCCGCTCCGCTCTAAGACCTTGCTGCCTTTGGGATAAAACGTAATCTCGAGGGCAGCCTCCACAAGGCTCATGGCCTGCTCGGGCAAGTGGAGAAAGGGGGCCTGGCTACGGATAAACTCAACTGGGTTCACAAGCCCTATTTTGCTGGTTTTGCCGGGGAATTATGCCCCTCTTCGGGGAGTCGGATGATCAGTCCGGAGCCCAGCCAGGCCGAGAGCGGCAGGATGATGCTCAAGGCCTGATTAGCTCCGGTCAGTACTTGTAATGCGTATCCAAACAGCAGGGCCGGCAGCAGCAGGAAAAAAATCCTGAAAATTCTTTCAAAGCCTGGCTTAGGGGGTAAAGGCCAGAAGCGGGAAAAAACCAACCCTAGCAACCCCCCCAGCATCACTGCCGAGGCAATTCGCAGCAGATCCAGAGGTGTGGGAAAGGGCCAGCCGGTCAGATAATGGCCGACCACATAAAACAAAAACAAGAAAGCCGAAATTCCCACCAGCAAGCGCAGCAGCCGTAGCGTAAGGTTGCTGGGCACATAAACATTGCTCCTTTTTGTAGTTTCCTGATTG
>DAIUDO010000281.1:0-2139 GCA_036845585.1 Meiothermus sp.
TTGCGCCTTTGCCCTGGCATCGCTCGAGCTCCCATGCCCAACGATTCCTGCGTTACTATGGTGTTTATGCGCCTTCAGCAATTTCTAGCTCGTTCAGGCATAACCAGCCGCCGCAAAGCGGAGGACTTGATTCGGGCTGGACGGGTTTCCATCAATAACGTAACCGCGGGTATTGGGGCAGTGGTGCAGGCCGGTGACGTGGTGCGACTAGACGGTGAACCGGTCAGACTGCCGCGAAAAAATGTGGTTATTGCTCTGCACAAACCCAAAGGCTATACCACCACCCACGAGGATGAGCACGCTGAAAAACTGGTTTATGAGCTGGTACCCAAGCACCCTGGTCTGCACTCGGTAGGGCGACTGGACAAGGACACTGAGGGGCTGCTCTTGCTGACCACCGATGGTCACCTCACCCAACTCCTCACCCATCCCAGCCACCAGATACCCAAGCTCTACCGCGCCTGGAGCAAGCGTGGCAGGGTCAGCAAGGAGACCTGTCAGCAGTTGGTGCAGGGGGTCATGCTGGGCGATGGGTTGGCTCGAGCCCTCGAGGCCCAGCCCGTTAAGGGGGGCGTCAAGCTTATTCTGGCCGAGGGACGCAAACGCGAAGTGCGGCGCATGTTGAGCAAGGTGGGGCATCCGGTTGAACGGCTGGTGCGGCTTGCTGTAGGGCCCATCGAGCTGGGCGACCTCGAGGTCGGGCAGTGGCGCTACCTGACCCAGGAGGAAATCAAACTACTGTATGGCAAGGCTGGTCTGCCCCGGTTGCGCAAGCCTACCCTACGTCAGCAGCCAGCACCCTCAGCCAGCCGGGCAAGCCCTACTGGAAAGCGTAAGGCCCACAATAAGCTGGAGGACTCATCGACATCCGAAACCGAATCACCTCAAGGGCATGTACGCACCCAAAAGAGTACCGTAGAATCGAGCAGTGAGCGTCTTTCAACCCGGAAAAGGCAAGGTACAACTCAGCCAAGGGCAAATCGCCGTCCGAATACGCGAACTGGGCGAGCAGATAAAACATGACTACGCTGGCCAGGAGCCACATCTGGTCTGTGTGTTGAACGGGGCCTTTATCTTCATGGCTGACCTGGTACGAGCCATAGATATGCCGGTCACCATGGACTTTCTGGCGGTGTCATCCTATGGCAACGCCGAGAAAACCAGCGGCGAGGTAGAGCTACTAAAGGACCTACGCATCCCCATCGCAGGTCGTCAGGTGATAGTCGTAGAGGACATTGTCGACACCGGCATTACCATCAACTACCTGCTGCGCATGTTGGAAGCCCGACAGCCAGCCTCGCTCAAAATTGCCGCATTGCTTTCCAAACCCTCGAGGCGAAAAATTGATGTACCCATCCATTACCTGGGCTTCGAGATTGAGGATGCCTTTGTATACGGCTATGGCCTCGACCGCGGCCAGTACGACCGCAACCTGCCTTTTATCACTTCTCAGGCTTAGCGCCAAACCAGGACTACCAACCCGATGAAAAGCTATCGTTACTTGGACCTCATTACCGCCTTGTTCGTGGTGGTGCTGATCATCTCCAACATCGCCTCGACCAAGGTGGTGCTGTTTGGCCCGTTTACCTTCGACGGCGGTACGCTGCTCTTCCCCCTGGCCTACATCTTTGGTGACGTACTTACCGAGGTGTATGGCTACAAAAAAAGCCGCCGGGTGATCTGGACTGGCTTCTTCTTGCTACTGATATCCACCCTCACCTTTGGCTTAGTCAACACCCTACCCGCCCCCACCGACGAATTCAGCCAGAAGTCTGCCGAGGCTTTTTCCACCATTCTGGGCCTGGTGCCGCGCATTGTGCTGGCCAGCCTGGTGGCCTATTTTGTGGGTGAGTTTGTCAACAGCTACATCCTGGCCAGGCTCAAGGTGGCCACCAACGGGCGCTGGCTGGCCCTGCGCACCATTGGCTCTACACTGGTCGGGCAGGGCCTGGACACTGCCATTTTTCTGCTGGTTGCCTTCTATGGTGTCTGGGACAACAGCCTGCTCTGGACAGTATTTGTCTCCAACTACATCTTCAAGGTGGGCATAGAGGTGTTGTTCACACCCCTTACCTACGCGGCGGTAGGGTTTCTCAAACATAACGAACAAGAGGACTACTACGACCGCAACACCAACTT
>DAIUDO010000282.1:0-2134 GCA_036845585.1 Meiothermus sp.
AACAAATAAATGCACCTGTTTTCGCAGATATACAAAAACTGCGAATATCTTGCCAGGACACAATCTCGATGTTAGATTCATCGCGCAAGTCTGAAATGCACGAAGCAACCACCCCACGCTTCGACGGTGGCTCGACTTGTGTTATAGGGAGGTAGGCATGGACAAAGCGAAGGCCGAGGCGTACTGGAAGGCCAACATCAGCCTAATCCGTAACCTGCTCATCGTATGGGCGGTCGTTTCATACGGCTTTGGCATTTTGTTGGTTCAGCCGCTGAACAACATAAAGCTGGGAGCAGTTCCACTGGGTTTCTGGTTTGCTCACCAGGGCGCCATCATCATCTTTGTGATCTTGATTTTCATCTACGTCTCGCAGATGAACAAGATTGACCAGCAGTTCGACGTGCACGAATAGGGGGACTGTCAATGAGCGTAGAACTCTGGACCTGGATCGTAGTGCTCCTGACCTTCGGTTTGTACATAGGGATTGGCATCTGGGCGCGGGTGCGCGAAACCGAGGGCTTCTACGTGGCTGGGCGGGGTGTTCCTCCCATCGCCAACGGTATGGCCACTGCCGCCGACTGGATGAGCGCCGCCAGCTTCATCTCGATGGCTGGCCTGATCTCCACCCTGGGCTACGATGGCACCATCTACCTGATGGGCTGGACCGGGGGCTATGTGTTGCTGGCCCTGCTGCTCGCCCCCTACCTGCGAAAGTTTGGTAAGTTTACCGTACCGGATTTTGTGGGCGACCGCTACTACTCGCAAACTGCCCGTATAGTGGCCGTAGTTGCTGCCATCTTTGTCTCTTTCACCTACGTGATTCCCCAACTGGTGGGGGTAGGCACGGTCTTCTCGCGCTATCTGGGCGTGCCCAGCGTCACAGGTCTGTGGATCGGCGTTGCTGTAACGGCACTTTTTGCAGTTGTTGGCGGCATGAAGGGCATTACCTGGACCCAGGTAGCCCAGTATACCGTACTGATTATCGCCTACCTGATTCCGGGCTTTGCCATTGCCAGCATCCTGACCGGCAATCCCATTCCGCAGCTGGCCTTAACCTTCAGCGACATCACCACCCGGCTCAACCAGTTGCAGGTCGATCTGGGCTTTACCCAGTACACCCAGCCGTTCCAACGCTTCGACATGCTGAACATACTCCTGATCACGGCATGTTTGATGTTCGGAACGGCGGGTCTGCCTCACGTGATTATCCGCTTCTACACAGTGCCTACGGTCAAGGATGCCCGTGCTTCGGCCGGTTGGGCCCTGCTCTTTATCGCCTTGCTGTACACCACCGCTCCGGCCATCTCGGTTTTCGCTCGCTACAACCTGATCAATACCCTGCACGGCAAAACCTTCGAGGAGGTTCGGCAGATTGACTGGGTAGCCAAGTGGGAGAAAACCGGCCTGTTGCGCTTTGTGGACAAGGACAACAACGGCACCATCACCATCGCCAAGGGCAATGCCTTCAAGTTCATCCCCGGAACCACCCGGCCCGATCCCAAAAACCCTGACACCAACAGCGCCAACGAGGTCTTTATCAACAACGACATCATCGTGCTGTCCACACCAGAAGTGGCCAAGCTGGCCCCGCTGATCATTGCCTTGGTGGCGGCGGGTGGTCTGGCCGCGGCGCTTTCGACAGCCTCGGGCTTGCTGATCGTGATTTCCTCGGCGCTTTCGCACGACCTCTACTACCGGGTGGTGAACCCAAGGGCTACCGAAGGCCAGCGGTTGCTGATTGCCCGCATCGGCATCCTGCTGGCGGTCTTGATTGCCGGCTACTTTGGTCAGAACCCGCCGGGCTTCATCGCTCAGCTGGTGGCCTTTGCCTTCGGTTTGGCCGCCAGCAGCTTCTTCCCAGCGATTCTACTGGGTATCTTCGACAAGCGTACCACCCGTGAGGGAGCCATCGCCGGCATGGTGGTGGGCCTGGTCTTCACCGCGAGCTACATCATCGGCACCAGCTACTTTGGCATGCCCCGCTGGTTCTTGGGTGTAAGCCCAGAAGGCATCGGCACGGTAGGTATGCTGCTCAACTTTGTAATCACCTACTTTGTATCGCGCATGACCCCGGAGCCACCCAAGGATGTGCAGGATCTGGTGGAGTCGGTGCGGATTCCGCGCGGAGCCAAGG
>DAIUDO010000283.1:0-2118 GCA_036845585.1 Meiothermus sp.
TGCTCATAACCCTTGGGGTCGGCCCCCATGGCCAGGGCGGCGGCCATCATGCCGGTATGCTTGCCCGAGCAGTTGTTGTGCAACACGGTAGCGGGCTGGCCGGCTTGCTGCAAGGCCTTGCGCGAGGCGGGGTCGAAGGGAAGGTGAGCGCCGCAGGCTAGATAACTGGCATCCAGTCCGATCTTGTGCAGGTAGTTGGCTGCGATGGCCACGTGCTGCTCCGTCCCATCGTGCGAGGCGCAGGTCAGGGCGACCTCGGCGGGGGTAATGCCGAAACGCTGTATGGCGCCGCTTTGGTAGAGGGCCTGGGCCTGGAATGGTTTGGCCGAGGAGCGCATGTGCACGGCCAGGTGGGGGTTGCCACAATAAGCCAGCAGGTGTCCGCTGGGGTTCACCACAGCCAGCGAAACCTTGTGGCGGTTTTCGATCAGCCCCCCCCGATAGACGTAGGTATAAGCGTTCATTGCAAATAGCCTATCGCTTGGAGCCTCAGGTTGTAAGCCATTGGCTGAGCGGGGTCGGTGTAGCAGAAGCTGTTTACGACGCAGAGTTCGTGGAATTGCGCGGCCTCAGACTGTGGCTCGGCGTGTTGCTTATGACTTAGCTTCGGTGGGGTATCGATGCAAACGCACAGGCGCTGGCAAGCAGGCTCTGGTACCCTGGGAGCATGAGAAAGCTATGGGCTGTGCTGATGGTGCTGGGTTTATCGGTGGCGCAGGCCCCGCAAGGGGCGGTTTTGCTGCGCCTGAATGAGGGACAGAACACGGTGGTCGTGGGGGCTTTTCAGGGGGGTAGGTGGCTTAGGGCCGAGAATCTGACCCGCCTCGAGGCCCGCCGCTACCAGGTGTTTGGGCCCACCGGACGCATCAACCAAGCCCAGGGGGCGGGCGGCCTGAAGACCCCCGAGATATGCGACTGGAACAGAGAAACCCCCCTTACCCTGCTCGAGCGCCGCGCTGTGCAGTACCCGGCCTATGCCCTTTCAGCCTCCTGGAACCCCCAGCCCAGGGCTGTTCAGGCCATCAGCCCTACCCCGGCCCATCGGCAGGCGGTGGTGGCCGAACTGACCCGGCGCAAAATAACGGGAGCGCCCAACATCACCCAGGCCTTGCGGGTAGACCTCGATGCCGATGGGCGCGACGAGGTCATCCTGAGTGCCAACCAGCCGGGCTTTGCTGCCAACGCTCCCGTTATCGAAGGCCGCTATGCCGAAAAAGTGGGAGACTACGGCCTTTTGATGGTGCGTAAGCTGCTGAGCGATACTGACCTGCGCACCTTTGTGCTGGACGTAACCCATCTCGACAAGCCCTTCGACGGCAGCGAGGGAATGCCCACCATGGTGACCCGTCGCGTTGGGGCTATCCTGGACCTCGACGGCGACGGCAAGATGGAAATCATCACCGAGGACTGGGTACATGAGGGATGGGGCAGTACGGTCTGGCGCTGGGATGGCCGGCAGTTTGTGAAGGTGCTGGAGTGGGGCTGCGGGGTTTGAGCCGTAACCCCGGCGGTGTGTTGCTCAGCAACAACATGAGGGTGCAGGTTTTACACCTGTTCTGCTCAAAGGCTGTTTATCGCTGCAAAGCTGCCGAGCTAGAGCGTAGGCCCAGTGGGGACGGCCATCTCCGGCTCGAAGCGCATCCGTCAGATGTACGTGTGGGGTGTAGCCAGCCGTTTTTGGGTCGGGCATATTCAGGGTTCGGCCAGGCCCACCACCACGATGTGTTCACCCTCGAGCTCGAGCTGCAGCCCTGGTAAGTCTTGATTGGCCACGCCGGCCTCGAGGCGCCCATCGGTTCGCCGAAACAGGCTGCCATGACAGTAACAGATCAGCAGGGTTTGCTCGGAGGGGTGCACCCTGACCTTACAACCGTTGTGGGGGCACTCCCGCAGTAGGCCGAGAATAAAGTCCTGCCCGCGAAGAAGTTTTTGTTGTCGGGGGTAAAGATGGGGCCGCAGTGCCGCACGTCGCTCGGGGCCTTGGGTGGGCACCGCGAAGACTGCGTCGTTCTTGCGCAGCGAGGAGTCCTGTCCGTCGGTGGCAATCCACATGTTGCCGGCCAGTTGACATCCTCCCCGACCTAAAGGCCGGGGATTCCTACCGCGCTCAGGCGAGGC
>DAIUDO010000284.1:0-2114 GCA_036845585.1 Meiothermus sp.
GGCCCCGCCCGAAGAGCAGTCCAGCAAATCCACGTCGCGTTGCTGTAGTTCCCTTGCAAAAACCACCGTGTCGGCAATCTCCCAGCCCCCTTCTGTCCAGTCGCTGGCCGATACCCGTACCAACAACGGCAACTCGGCAGGCCAGACCTCCCGCACCGCCTCCACCACCTGAAGCGGGAAACGCATACGGTTTTCACGGCTCCCCCCATACGCGTCGGTGCGATGGTTGGACAACGGCGACAAGAACGAGTGCAGCAGATAGCCGTGGGCCATGTGAATTTCCAACACTTCAAACCCTGCCGCCAAGGCCCGCCTGGCTCCTTGCTGAAAGGCATGGCGTACCTCTTCCAGCCCCGCCTGGTTCAACTCCTGCGGCATGGCCCAGCCCTCGTGAAAAGCAATTGCGCTGGGGGCCACCGGTGTCCAGCGGTGCAGGGGCTTTCCCCCGTTCCAGGGGCTGGCTGTGCCCGCCTTGCGTCCGGCATGGGCAATCTGGATGCCCGGAACGCCACCCGCCGTCTTGATGCGCTGGGCCAACTGCTGCAAGCCCGCCACGTGATCGTCCGACCAGATGCCCAGATCCTCTGGGCTAATCCGCCCTCTGGCCTCCACTGCGGTGGCCTCGACGATGATCAGGCCCACCCCGCCAATAGCCCGGGTGGGGTAGTGCAACAGATGCCAGTCGGTCACCTGCCCCTCCTGGGCCGAGTACTGGCACATGGGCGACATGGCAATGCGGTTTTTGAGGATTACCGAACGCAGCTTCAAGGGGCTGAACAGCAAGCTCATAGCGCGGATTCTACGCGGTGAGGTGGTTTGATTTGTAGATTTCTATACATAACGCTTTTTCCTCACTAGGCTCGTGATACGATGGGCACGCAGTACGAAAAAAGTTATACTAAGTACAATAAGTTTTGCGAGGAGGTGAACCGCTGAAAGCCATAAGCCGAGAGCCAAGAGCGAACCGCTAGTTGGTTTTGGGCTTCCAGCCTTCAGCCTTAAGCCATGCCAGTTGATTTCACCCTGACCGACGAACAAAAGGAACTGCAGAAACTGGCCCGGCGTATTGCCAAGGAGCAGATTGCTCCCGTAGCCGCCGAGTACGACGTCAAAGAGGAAGTGCCCTGGCAGATTGTGGAAAAGCTCCACGAGGTGGGCCTGCTCAATGCCATCATCCCCGAGGAGTACGGCGGCCTGGGGGTGGGCATGCTGGAAGAGGTGATTATTGGCGAGGAGCTGGCCTGGGGCTGTATGGGCATCTACACCATCCCGATGGCCTCCGACCTGGGCATCACCCCGGTCTTGCTGGCCGGTTCACATGAGCAGAAACAGCGCTTCTTCAAAAAGCTGACCGAAAAGCCCGCCCTGGCCGCCTTTGCCCTCTCCGAGCCGGGCAACGGCTCCGATGCTGCAGCGCTGCGCACCCGGGCGGTGCGCGACGGCGACTTCTACGTGCTCAACGGGACCAAGACCTGGATTTCCAACGGGGGGGAGGCCGAGTGGGTGGTGGTCTTCGCCACGGTGAACCCCGAGCTGCGCCACAAGGGGGTGGTGGCCCTGGTGGTGGAGAAGGGCACCCCGGGCTTCAGCGCCCACAAGCTTCACGGCAAGATGGGCCAGCGGGCCAGCGGCACCTACGAGCTGGTCTTCGAGGACTGCCGGGTGCCCGTCGCGAACCGGCTGGGCCAGGAAGGCGACGGCTTCAAGATCGCCATGAACACCCTGGACAAGACCCGCATCCCGGTGGCGGCGGGCAGCGTGGGGGTGGCCCGGCGGGCTTTGGAGGAGGCCGCCCGCTATGCCAAGGAGCGCCAGGCCTTTGGCCGGCCCATCGCCGATTTCCAGGCCATCCAGTTCAAGCTGGCGGAGATGCTGATGGGCCTCGAGACCGCCCGTGCCTATACTTACTACGCGGCCTGGCTGACCGACACCGGCCAGCCCCAGGCCCACGCTGCGGCCATCGCCAAGGCCTACGCCTCGGAGGTGGCCTTTGAGGCGGCCAACCAGGCCATCCAGATTCACGGCGGCTACGGGTACATGCGCGAGTACCCGGTGGAGAAGCTTTTGCGCGATGTGAAGCTGAACCAGATCTACGAGGGCACCAACGAGATCCA
>DAIUDO010000285.1:0-2055 GCA_036845585.1 Meiothermus sp.
TTTTCTGAAAACGGGGCCTGCGTTTTTCCTTGAGGGAGGCCAGACCTTCACGGGCGTCGGGACCCAGGAAACCCATGAACTCCAGGGCCAAAGAGGTGTCGAAGTTGGGCCCCATCATGCGCAGCCAGTTGTTTAGAGCGTATTTGCTTAGGCGAATGGCGGTCGCAGAGCCCTCATTCAGTTTTTGTGCGATTTTCAGGGCCTCGGCGTAGACATCGCTATCATCTACACACTTGGATACCAGCCCGATGCGCTCGGCCTCCTCACCCGAGAGCGGTTCGTTGAGCAGCAGGTAGTACTTGGCTTTACTGAGGCCACACAGCAGGGGCCAGACCATGACCGAGTGATCGCCAGCGGCGACACCGAGGCGAACATGCCCATCCACGATGCGAGCGGTCTGCCCGGCCACGCTGATGTCGGCCAAAAGCGCGACCGCCAGCCCGGCCCCCACAGCAGGACCCTCGAGGGCTGCCACGATGGGTTTGGAGCAGTTCACCACCCCGTATACCAGGTCGCGGGCTTCCTTCCAGACCCGCAGCAGTGCCTGGTAGTCCCGGATCATCTCCTCGATCATCTCAAAATCGCCGCCACTGCTAAAAGCCCCTCCTTCACCGCGCACCAACACTGCTCCGATCGAGGGATCCGCATCTATGTCGCGCCAGACGTAGGCCAGCTCGCGGTGCATCTGGCTGTCGGCCGCATTCAGCCGGCCAGGGTTTGAAAGGATTATCTCCAACACGCCTTCGCTGGGTTCGGCGAACTTCAATCGGTGGTAGTTCTCTTGCCAGGTCATGCCAAGAGTCTACGAAAAACTGCGGCCGCAGCAATTGGGCAACGCCAGCACCGGTGGGATTCTTTATTCGGGCTGGGTCTTTGTGTGGATGGATGTGGGGTTGGTTTCAGTAGCCCAACCCTACTGCGGAAACCGCCCCTGTCGAACTACCTCGGCCAGCACCTCTGGCAACTCCCAGGCCGCCAGGTCAAATGTAACCTGACCATAGTCGTAGGGCAGCTTTAGAAAACGGTGGTGGATTTCACCGTGGATGTCGTCCTCCAAGATGAGCACATCGGCCCCCGGCTCCCCTCCCAAGCTGAGCCCGACCGAGCCAGGGTCGTAGACCACCCCTTTGTGGACTGCGCGGCGAAAAGGAATGTGCTTGCCTGCCACGATCGCGTAGCGCGAGCGGATGCTCTCGAGCATCTTTAGGATTTCGGCTGGATGGGCGTCGTTGAGGTCTAGCTTTTGCTCAGGGTCCTCGGGAGAACCGTGAAATACCATCAACCGGCCCCCCGGTGTTTCGTAGCGATGGCGCGAGCGCAGGTGGCGCAAATACTGCATTTCGCGCTGGCCTAGTTGTTCGCGCGTCCAGCGAATGGTGGTCTCGGCTATACCCTCGCGAGCCGGGGAGGGGAGTGCATAAGCCACCCGCAGGTCGGCGGCCCCAGGCACGCAGGGAATACCCTCTCTGTCGAGTTTGCGTATTACCTGGCGTGGGTGAGGACCATACCCGACCAGATCTCCGACCGCCAGTACCTGGTCTATACCCTCTTTGCGCAGGGCCTCGAGGGCGGCCTCGAGCGCTGGCAGGTTGGCGTGAATTTCGGCGATGATCCCTAGCCGCATGGCCTCCCCATTCTGCCATGAAAAGTGCAGCGGCTGGGCTCATTTGGCCCCGGACGGGTTGCAAATAGTTGGTAAACACAACGCAGTCTCCTCGGCTCGAAGGATGCCATACGCATTTTCATAGACGTGGCTTATGCTTTAGCAGTGCAGGTCTGGCTTCCACTTCTTTTGGGTGTTGCCCTTGCGCTCTGTTTGCCGCCTACCCCGCTGGGTTTCCTGGTTCCGCTGCCCCTAATCTGGCTTTTGATCAGAGGGGGTTTTCGTTTTGGTCTGCTTGCCGGAATTGGCTTTTGGGGGGTGCATCTGGTCTGGCTACCGCTGAGTTTTGTGGTGCTCTTTGAAACCCCTTGGGGAGCTGTGCCCTATATACCGCTGGTCTTGATCAAGGCGGCCATCTGGGGGGTGGTGTTTGGTCTGACCCGTAGCAGACC
>DAIUDO010000286.1:0-2032 GCA_036845585.1 Meiothermus sp.
CTTGCTGTCTGCCTCTGCGGATTTGCTCTTCCCGATGGGGCTGGTGGGCTCGAGTACCCGCTGGTATCTAGGCGTGGGCAGCGAGGTCTACCTGGCTCTATCTGGCGGCACGAGCGGCGCGCTCATAACGCCCAGGGGCTTCGCCAACTTCGAGTTCGGGGGCGGTGGGGTGAGCTTCTTCCTCGAGGGCGGACTCCAGGGGCTGATTGGGATTGGTGGGGGTAGTGTCACAAGTGGGCAATTCCTGATTCCCCACGTTCGGCTGGGGGTCAACTTCCGCTAAAGGCTCAGGGTACACTTGGAGTGTGTTGGTTAGCCCATTGCTAAAAGTGCCCCATGGCTTCACCACCCGCCAGGGGGGGGTCTCGCCGCCCCCCTACGACAGCCTGAACCTGGGGCTCTCGACCGACGATAACCCCCAAAACGTGCTCGAGAACCGCCGACGAGTACTGGCCGCCTTCGGCAACCCCCCTCAGGCAGGTTTGAGTCAAGTGCATGGCAATTCTGTGCATGCAGTTGAGACTGCGGGCGAGTGGCAGGGCGATGGTCTGCTGACCTCCACCCCAGGGCTGCTGTTGCGGGTGAGCGTGGCCGATTGTTACCCCATTCTGCTCCACGACCCTGAGCAGGGGGTGGTGGGGGCTTTGCACGCAGGCTGGCGCGGGGTGGTTTCGGGTATCTTACCCGGAGCCCTAGACCTGATGAAAACCCACTTCAGCAGCCGGACGGAGAAAATTCGCATCGCGGTTGGCCCCGGCATCAGCGGCGCCCGTTTTCAAGTGGGGCCGGAGGTAATCGAGCGGTTTGGTCGGGCCGGCCTGCCTTTCTATAGCCCTGATCCGGGCCATCCGGATAAGTTCCTACTGGACCTAGGGCAGGCCATCCGGGTACAAGCCCTGTCGGGTGGCGTGCTGCCCGAGCACTACTGGGCACTGGGGCGCTGTACCCACGCCGACCCCATATTCTTTTCCCACCGGCGAGACCACGGGCGGACAGGCCGCATGTGGGCGCTGATTATGCTGCCCGCGACCAAATGACCTACAGTCTTGCACAAGTTTTCGTTACACTATTGGGGTGCTCAAGCCCAGGGCCAGGCTCAAATCGGTGACTGCCATTACCCCGCAGTGGCTTCGGGAGCGGGGGCTAAAGGCGGTTTTGTTGGACCTGGACAATACCCTGGTTCCCTACAAGACCTACGGTGAGGCCCCAGAGGAGATCCGGGAGTGGCTCCAGATGCTCAAGGAGACCGGTGTGGAGGTGATGCTGGTCTCCAACGGAAGCCAGCGGAGGGTGCGCTACTGGCGAGAGAAGCTGGGAATTCCTGGTTTTGGACCGGCAGGCAAACCCTGGTTTGGCTTTCGCAAAGCCCTGCGGCGGCTGGCCCTGACCCCTCGCGAGGTGGCGGTGGTGGGCGATCAGCTCTTTACTGATGTGCTGGGCGGCAACCTGGTTGGGGCTTATACGGTACTGGTCCCTCCCATTTCTGAGAAGGAAATGGGGTACACCCGGTTGGTTCGTAGGCTAGAGCGCTGGGTACTGCAGAACTCCAGCCCGAGCGGGGCGGCGGAGGCTGGTGAGGAATTTGACCCAAACGAAGTACGCCACAAGCCCACAATGAGCAAAGACTAGGAGGAAGCAATGGCCCGCACTGCCTGCTGTTGCAAAGAAACAATGCCCACTGGTAATCGCATCGCAGCAAATTCTGGCTTCAGCCGCTTCGCATAGGAGGACGGATCGGATGGCGAATGTCTTAACTATAGGGGATAAACGACTCGGCGCAGCCCTCCTGGATATGGGTTTGCTGGGAGATGAGGAGCTTCAGCGGGCCCTCGAGCAACACCGCGAAGTGGGTGGAAACCTTTCGGACATCATCGTTGAGCTGGGGTTGCTCTCTGAGCGACGGATTGCCCAGGCCATAGAGGAGACTTTCGGGGTTCCAATGGTCGAGCTGGTGGGCCTCGAGATCGCACCCGAGGCAAAATCGCTAATTCCTGCCGAGCGGGCCCGCGACCTGGGTGCCATTCCCTTTAGC
>DAIUDO010000287.1:0-1997 GCA_036845585.1 Meiothermus sp.
GACAGCGAAAACTGTGGAGCTTTTACGAACAGCTAGTTAGCAGGCTCTAGGGTATGCGCGTTTTGGGTTTGATGTCCGGCACCTCGGTGGACGCGGTGGATCTGGTGCTGGCCGAGTTGGCGGGTCGGCCGCCAAAGCTCGACTGGCGGGTGCTTCGCCACAAAGAAGCCCCTTTCCCAGCCGAGCTGCGCGCCCAGATTATCCGCACCCTGAAGTCGCAGACCACGACCCGCGAGCTGGCCCTCTTGCACCATGCTCTGGGCCGCTTTTATGCGGAGGTAGCTACCGATTTCAAGGGCCAGGTAGACCTGGTGGCCTCGCACGGCCAGACCGTCTGGCACGAACCCCCCCACGCCACCTTGCAACTGGGCGAACCGGCCTATCTGGCCGAAGCCCTGGGCGTACCGGTGGTCTCGGATTTTCGCCCCTCCGACCTGGCCCTAGGCGGGGAGGGTGCACCCTTTGTGCCCTACGCCGACCTGCTGCTCTACGGAGAAAAAGGGGTTCGCCGGGCCATTCACAACATCGGGGGCATCTCCAACCTGACCTACCTGCCCGCCGACCTGAATCCCAGCAAGGTGCTGGCCTTCGACACCGGGCCTGGCAACGCCCTGCTCGACGAAGCTGCTGGCCGACTGGGCCTGAACCAGGACACAGGCGGCAAAATTGCGGCTTCGGGCAAAGTAGATACGCTGCTGGTAGAGCGCTGGCTGGCCCATCCCTACTTCGACCGCAAACCGCCCAAATCCACGGGGCGCGAGCTCTGGAACCTGGAGACGCTGGACGAGGATGCAGCCTTACCCCCCCAAAACCTGCTGGCCACCCTGACCGAGTTCACCGCGCGTTCCATCGCCAAAGCCTACCAGGACTTTGTGCTACCCCTGGGGCTCGACGAAATCTGGGCAGCCGGCGGCGGGGCCTACAACGCCACCCTTATGCAGCATCTCAAGCGGCTTTTACCGGTTCCCGTGTATACCTTCGAGGAAAAGGGCTTCGACTCCAAGCACCGCGAGGCCCTTTGTTTTGCGGTGCTGGGGTATCTGCGCCACCTCGAGCTGCCCAACATCCTGCAGCAAGTTACAGGGGCGAGCCAGAGCGCCATCGCGGGCAAGATCACCCGGCCCTCTACCCGCCACGCTGGGCTGGCTTGATGGCGGGGCCTCGAGTACCATAATAGGCCTATGGCAGACCTGTACCACATCGGCTTCGGGCCCGAAGATCTGGGCGATCACCGCCCCACCCTGGCCATTCTGAGCGGCGACCCCAACCGCGCAACCCAGATAGCCCAGACCAAGCTCAGCCAGGTCAAAACCCTCTCGGAAAACCGAGGCTTGAACAGCTACCTCGGTTTTTTGCCCAACGGACGGCCCATCATCTCAGCCACCAGCGGCATGGGAGCCCCCAGCCTGAGCATCGTGGTCAACGAACTGGTGCAGGTCGGCATCCGCACCATCATCCGGGTGGGCACCAGCGGCTCCATCCAGGAGGATGTAAAGCCTGGCAGCGTGGTGATTTCTAAAGCGGCCCTGTGCCGGCAGGGCGCTGCCAACGACATTGCCCCCCCCGAGTACCCCGCCAGCGCCGACCCCTTCCTCACCGTGGCCCTGGTGGAGGCCGCGCAGCGCCTGGGTGTCGAGCACGCCCTGGGCATCACCGCCTCGGTAGACACCTTTTACGAGGGGCAGGAGCGCACCGGTTCAGCCAACCCCCACCTGCTGCGGGCCCTCCAGGGGATTACCGAAGAGTACCGCAACCTGCGCATACTCAACTACGAGATGGAGGCCGGCACCCTGTTCAAGATGGGCAACGTGTACGGGTTTGCCGCGGCCTGCATCTGCGGCATCATCGCGCAGCGTACCAGGGCCGAACAGCCCATCCTGGAGGCCAAAGGCCTGGCGGTGCAGCGCGCCATCGACGTGGCTATCGAGGCAGCCGCCCAGTTTGCCTAGAATCTACAAACCACCTTACCCAAATCAGGCACTGCAGTTATGTTTAGA
>DAIUDO010000288.1:0-1993 GCA_036845585.1 Meiothermus sp.
AGAAAGCGGGCAGGGCCTGCCCTTGGGCAAGAGCGGTGAGGTTGCTCATGCTCGATGACCCCAGAAGCCCCCGGCTTTAGCTGTGGGGTAGGTCACGGAACGCTCGAGCGATGCCATATGAGCGAAACCTGGGCCAGGTGCCGAGAAATTTAGAGCAGCGCCAGACTCGGTTTGTTCTTCAGCGAACGAAGGTTCACCCACCCGGTGCTGAATCAAGGTCTGCCCGAGTAAAAGTTTCAAGCCTTGCAGAAGTCCGGCTAAACCCGGTACCACCAGCGGAAAAGGCGCTTGAGGGCCATCAGCGCAGCCGACACGATGCGCCCGTACCAGCCCCTGGGGAGCCAGGTCGGCCCGGTGACGGGAACCAGCCGCTCGATGGCAATAGTCTGCACCTCGGTGAAACGGTAAAGCCCCTCTCTGCCATGTCGTCGTCCCAGCCCCGAGGCCTTGAAGCCTCCCATTGGGGCATCCATGGAGGCCCAGGCCGCAGCGTAGCTCTCGTTTACGTTCACTGTACCAGCCTGGATGCGGGCCGCCACCTCACGGCCTTTGCGTAGGTCTCTGGTCCACACGCTGGCATTCAGGCCATACTCGCTCTGGTTTATCAGGTTAAGCACCTGCTCTAGGTCGCCGAACCGGTACAGGCTAACCACCGGCCCGAAGGTCTCCTCAGCGTAGACGCGCATTTCGGGTGTGACCTCGGTCAGGATGGTAGGCTCGAAGAAAAGCGGCCCGAGGTCTGGCCGGGCTCTTCCGCCTGCCAGCAGCCGGGCCCCTTTGGCCAAAGCATCCTGCACGTGGGCCTGCACGGTGTCGAACTGCCGTTGCACGGTAAGGGAACCCACCTGCGAGCGGTGATCGAGGGTGGCGCCCAGACGCAGGGCCTTGGTTTTCTCTACAAAGCGTTGGGCAAAGGCATCGAAGAGGCTATCGTGAATGTAGATGCGCTCGAGCGAGACACAAAGCTGTCCGGCATTGGCAAAGGCCCCGTGAATTGCGCCATCCACCGCAGCCTCGAGGTTGGTATCTTCCAGCACCAGCATGGGGTTCTTGCCACCGAGTTCCAGGCTTACCCCAATAAGCCGCTCACCGGCCTGACGGGCTACCTTGCGCCCGGTGGGGGTGCTGCCGGTCAAGGCAATATAGTCCGCCGAGGCCACCAAGGCTGCACCCACCTCGCCACCCCCGGTCACAATCTGAAATACGCCAGCCGGCAGGCCGGCTTCCTCTAGCAAGGCCTGTACCCACAGGGCGGTGAAGGTGGTCTGGGGGTCGGGTTTTAGCACCACCGCGTTGCCCGACATGAGCGCGGGAATCGGCTCACTGACGGCCATGACCAGCGGATAATTCCAGGGGGAAATAACCCCCACCACCCCGACAGGGTGACGGTACTCCCAGGTCTGGGTCAGGCCCAAAAAAGTACCCCCTGTGCGCTTAGGACGTAGCCAACCAGGGCCCCGGGTGGCATAAAATTGCGCCACAATGGCCGAGTCCAGAAGTTCCTCCTGGGCATCGCGGCGGGCCTTGCCGGTCTCGTACTGGATCAGGTCGAGAATTTCTGCCTGCTGCTGCAGCAGGAGGTCGTGAAAGCGCAGCACGATGCGGGCCCTGGCCCTGGCATCCACCTTGGCCCATTTCTGCTGGGCGTCTCGCGCCTGCCCAACAGCATAGCGGGCGTCTTCGGGTGTACAAATGGGGATGGTCCCAAGTACTCCTCCGTCGAAAGGGGAGTACAGGGTTTGACTGGCGCGTTCACCAAACAGCGTCACCCGCTTGGACAAGCGCTCGAGCAGCTCGGGTGTAAACTGCGGGGCCTCACGGGGGGGATTGATCACACGCAGGCGTCCGGTCTCGATCATGCTTAAACCTTATGGTGCTGGCTAGCACGAAGGTCGTCAAGCCTGGGAGGCTCAAATGCTCAACTTACCCTTTATAACCCAGGACTTTCGCTAGGGTGAAGAGGGGAGGAAGGCTTTGATACGAGGGTGAGCCA
>DAIUDO010000289.1:0-1956 GCA_036845585.1 Meiothermus sp.
CGCCGGAGGGAGCCTGCTCGGTGCACCCCCAGCGCCCTCTGGCCTGCCGGGGGGTGCTGACCAACCTGCCAGCCCGTTACTGCGCTCCCGGGGTGGTGCCGGCCCTTCGGGGCCAGGAGAGGGCCACCTATCAAGACCAGCTCAAACCCTGGCACGGCCCTGAGCACTATCTGAAAGTGCCCTGGCAGCTTTCCGAGGGCATCGCCCAGAAGCTGTGGGCCACTGAGCAGCAGGTACGTGGCTTTACGGTAATCGGAGAGCTGGCCAGCATGGCTTATTTGCTTGGAGTGAGGGCGTTTAGAAAAGCGCTCGAGCGAGGGCTACCCGCCACGCAGCGATGGCTCGAGGGCAGAGGCGTGCTTGGTGGTAAGTGGGGGTTTTGGGCTGGCTGACAGGCTATCTGGTGTATATACGCAAAAAGACGAAGCGAGGTACGCGAAACTCCTCACCCCAATACATTCGCGCCTCAACGTGACAGTCCAGTTGCCCTACTATCAACTGGTAGCAATACTCCCTGTCATTTGGGTCTTTTTGCCCCATATAGGCAACATACTGCCCAACTCCAGCAACGGCATAGCCGAACAAATAGCGCTCATGGTCGACACCAATGCCAAAAACTACATATGTGCGTTGAGGAATTTTGTCTGCGTGAACCAACCTCACCTGAAACCCATGATCCATGCTAAGGTGCAAAAATCTTTTGTATGCATATTCTTTGTTACGGATGTGTCGCCAAGCCCATTGAAATCGGGCTGGCGTGATGTTGGGCACTTCAGGCAAAGAGGGATATATACCGATGTACCTGTCTACCAGATGCATCCGAGCAGACAGAAAGAGGGGATCTCTTGCGTATGGCCCCAACGCATCCCCTGGGAAAGGTTCCTCGCTTGCAAGACCTGGCCTCGAGAGCAGCACCAGCTTGCGCTGAGCATCCCATTGCATCCCCAGCCCAAAAGCGCGGGCAACGGTTTCCAGAGGAATCATCACCCGGCCTTCCCTAACGTAGCTGAGACGGCTGGATGCAACGATCTGTCCATCGAGTGCGACTTTGTTGCTGTTTATCTCGAACTCCAAGTTGCGCCCCTCGAAGCGCAAAACGACGGCTTGGGTTCCTCGGGTGAAAAAACCCATGGCTGCGACGTGGGCAAAATACCGAGCAGGCACCATGAGCCGCCCTTGGTCGAGTGTCATGACAGGATTGGTATAGACGAGCCATAAATCGTTAATCTTGACGAAAGGCCCGGTCGAGCGACCCACATTTTGCGCCGCGCAGAAGCTGGCACCTAGTAGCATTAGTACTGCAAACACACGAAAGTAGGACATGCTTTTGACCAAAATCAGTTGAGGTTAATGAAGACCTCTTCGGAAGAACTGCCAGTCGAAGCAACTTCAACCTTGTTTGTCTTGCAATTCTCCCCGATATCACGCCCCGCCTGTCCCCATATGTGTAAACCGGATGAAGCAGTACGGCCAAGTGCAAGATGACTCCAAGCAACGGTGTACCTTGAGCCACTCGTATTCGATGGTGTAGTCTGGACGATGGATGTAACTCGTTTGAACACATTGTTTACGCCATCTGCCCTGATCCCTGGCAAGCCGAAATCAATCGAGTACGGGTTGGGGGCACTGCCAACAGTTGTCCCACTGTAGGCAATTCTTGCTCGCCCATCGGATATAACACTAAAGGTTAATGTGGTTTCACCATACCAGGCATAGCGCGGAAACGGGGTAGGAACAACAGCACCGGGAGGGGGAGGGGTGGTTGTAACGAGTGTGCCGCCACTCTTTACGTAAACAGACCAACTGTTGGTTGCCGGACTCCACTGTAACCCTGCATCTGATTCGGCCAGTGAACCGTTGGCTGACGTACCTAGATAGGCATAAGCAACTTCCCCAGCACTAGTAAGGACAGATGGAGGTAAGTCATCACCCAACAATAAGCCGCCTGGGCTAATA
>DAIUDO010000290.1:0-1949 GCA_036845585.1 Meiothermus sp.
GATGGCCTGGCGATTACCGGCGCTGGTAAGGTCATCCGTAGTTTCCCGATGGTTCCGGGGATTGACCTAGCCGGAACGGTGGTGGAGTCGGCCTCGCCGGAGTACAAGCCTGGCGACCCGGTGGTTCTGACCGGCTGGGGTGTGGGCGAACGGCACTGGGGCGGGCTCGCCGAGCTGGCCCGGGTGCGTGCAGAGTGGCTGGTGCCCCTGCCCGAAGGGCTTACCCTACAACAAGCCATGGGCATCGGCACGGCTGGCTTTACGGCCATGCTGGCCGTGATGGCCCTGGAGTCGCATGCGGTTGACAGATCCAAGGAAGTGCTGGTGACCGGTGCAGCCGGAGGGGTAGGCAGCTTGGCCACCGCAATTCTGGCCCAGTTGGGCTACCGCGTGATAGCGGCGACGGGACGCCTGGGCGAGGAAAACTACCTTAAGTCACTGGGCGCAGCCGAAATTTTAGATCGCAACATCCTGACGACTCCGGCCCGACCGCTCGAGTCCGAGCGCTTCGGCGGCGCGGTAGACACCGTGGGCGGGGCAGTGCTGGCGGGCGTGTTGCCGCGCATGGCCTACGGCAGCAGCGTGGCGGCCTGCGGCAACGCGGGGGGGGTGAAGCTCGAGACCACCGTTTTTCCCTTCATCCTGCGAGGGGTGAACCTGCTGGGCATTGATTCGGTGATGTGCCCCAGGGATAAGCGTCTTTTAGCCTGGAAGCGCCTAGCTCACGACCTTCCCAAACCCTTGCTGGAAGCCGCCATGCAGACCGTAAGCCTGGAAGAAGTGCCGGGGCTGGCCCAGGCCATCCTGCAGGGCCAGGTGCGCGGGCGGGTGGTGGTGCGGCTTTCCTGAAACGGGTTGCCGCTGTCGTGCATACAGGCTACACGCCGGGCTTTTTGCTTATGATGGGGTGCTATGTACGAGTATGGCTTAAGGGTCTACTACAACACCAAAGCACTGGCACGGGTGTTGTTGCAGGTCTTGTTTGGGCTGCAGGTTGAAGGGGCCGAAAAAATTCCTAAGGAAGGCCCGGTGATTCTTGCCTCCAACCACATGTCTTTCCTGGACCCGGTGGTGATGGGGGTGGCCTGCCCCCGGGTGGTGAGCTATATGTCGCGCGACGATGTGTTCAAATACCCCATTCTCCGCTGGTTGCTGCCTCGCCTGTACGTGATTCCGGTTGCCAGGGGGGCCGGTGACCTGGGGGCCATCAAAGCCGCCATCCGCGCCCTAAAAAGCGGGATGGCCTTTGGGATTTTCCCCGAAGGGCGGCGCAGCCGTACCGGCTTTATTGAACCCTTCAAGACCGGCGCGGCTGCGATTGCTTTGCGAACCCATGCCCTGATCGTTCCAGCCGCCATCATCGGTAGCGATAAGGCCTGGCCGGTAGGTAAGGGGCCGCGCCTGCGGCGTCCGGTGCGGGTTGTGTTCGGAGATCCCATCGCGCTGCCCCCTGGTAAGACCGATCACCAAACCCTGGAGGAGGTTACCCGTCAGCTCGAGGCCGCCGTGACCGCACTTTTACCCGCCGAATATCACAGAAAGCCCACTGTTTAGCCATTCTGTTTGGAGCGAAAAGCAACCAAAGGCGACCTGGTGCTTGCAATTCGGAGGTGAGGTGTGCTACACTCCGTGCTGAAGGGAAAATAAAGGAGGTAAATGTATGGCAAGAGGTGGAGCGAAGAAAACCAGAACCAAAGCCGATCTGATTGACCAAGTAGCCGCGACTGCTGGCTTGAAGAAAAAAGATGCTAAGGCCGCTGTAGACGCTTTCCTGAGCAAGGTCGAAGACGCCCTCAAGGCCGGCAGTAAAGTGCAGTTGACCGGCTTCGGTACCTTCGAGGTACGCAGCCGTAAAGCCCGTACCGGCGTGAAGCCCGGCACCACCCAAAAGATCAAGATCCCCGCTTCCAAGTATCCCGCCTTCAAACCCGGCAAAGCTCTGAAGGAAA
>DAIUDO010000291.1:0-1933 GCA_036845585.1 Meiothermus sp.
GCTGGCTCCTTGCAGAATAGCGCAGCCCTGGCAAACGCAAGAGCGAGTGGTCTGATGCTAGACCGGACGCAAATCCTCGAGCAGCTGCCAGCCCACCTCCTGGGGGGTGGCCTGCAGATAGGGGTTCAGCTGCTCGCTCACCCACCGGACCAGTGCTCCCAGTTCCCCTGGCTCCTTCTCGGTGCGTACCAGCAGCGTAACCTGGTAAAACTGTTGGGTCTCGGTCGGTGTGCCGTCTTCAAAGAAAGCCATAGGAGCGCGCACCTTATCAATCAGCACGTGCACTTCGCCCAGTTGACGGGGAATCACCGCGCTGGGGTCGAAGGAAATTTCTTTGGGGTGCCAAAGATACCCCTGAAACAATTTGATGGCCTTCAGCTTGCTCACAAATCTGATTGTTCCAGCCAGGTCGAAAAACAAAAGTGGCCCTGGTCGGTTCAAGAGGGTTGTCGAGTCCAAACACAAGGTCTCGCGAAGCTACAAGCCCTTCGCTTTGCCGCCTAGAGCTGTTTTGAAACCTGGCAGAATGAGACCCTAAGCAGCAGCGGGGGTGCAGATCGGCCACAGATAACGGCCAGTGGCCTCGAGACATCGAGCTGGATGCACTCCGCGGCTCATGGGCTCGGCACTCAAGCCGCCTGGCTGAGCTGAGTTCTTCTCCCCTTGGGCAGGCCAATTACGACTCGGCAACTGCGTCCAGCAGAGCACCAAACTAAAGAGCTATGGGTGTAACTGACCTTGGCGCAACTAAGCCTTGAACCATCCAGTACGCCGGGAATACCCACTTATAGGCGGCCCCCGCTTTAATCCTGGCACCAGGCTACTCGACCCGAGCCACCTCCGTACCGCCGCGCAAGTACACCCTCGGGAGCCGGGCCGAAAGCCGTACCGCCGACTCGTAACTGACGGTGCCGGTCAGCTCGGCCCAGCCCCACAAGCTGCTGGTGGGGTCGAAGTCGGCGGTAGCCACCTCGAACACCTGATCGAGGCCCACCGGGGCGGGAAGGCGGACGGTAATCTGGTCCATCGAGACCCGTCCGACCACCGGGCAAACGCAGGGTGCGGAGCTTCCAGCCAGAGGGTAGTAGCGCACCGTGGCCCGGTTGAACACCAGCCGGGGTATCCCATCGGCATACCCCACCGGCAGGGTGGCAATCCACTCCGGCCCCTGGGTGGTGTAGAGGCCGCTGTAACCTATTCTGCGCCCAGCCGGAAGCTGCTTGACCTGCGTGGGTTTGGCCAGCAAGCGGGCGATGGGTTTGAGGCCCAAGCCAGGCAGCAAACCATACAGCCCGATGCCTGGGCGCACCGCGCTAAGACCGTATTGGCTAAAATTCACGGTTCCCGCCGTGTTGCACAGATGGTAGAAGTACCCTGGCCCAAACACCTGCTGCACCCGCGCAAACTGAGCAATTTGCTCCTTTGTCCAGGCGGCATCTTCCTCGGCATCGGCGAAGTGAGAGTAGATACCCTGGATAAGCAGGTGTTCGTAGCGGGCAAAGTGCGCTTTGACCATTGGGGCTTCCTCGGTCTGGAAGCCCACCCGGCTCATGCCGGTATCGAACTCGAGGTGCACCGCCACCGGCCGGCCCAGGGCATTCAGGGCCTCGGCAGCCTCGAGGGTCGAGATGGAGGGAATCAGGTCCAGCTCCAGCACCTCGCTGGCCTGCTGGGGATGCAAGCTGCCCATCAGCAAAATGCGGGCCGCAATGCCAGCCTTTCGCAGCTCGCGGGCCTCGTCGGTGGTAGCCACCGCCAGCCCCCACACCCCCAGCCGCAGCAACTCCTTGCCCACCTCCACCGCGCCATGCCCATAGGCGTTGGCCTTGACCACGCCCACCACCTGCACATGGCCTGCCTTGGCCCGCAGCAGATTCAGGTTGTGGGCCAGGGCGTCGAGATTAACCTCCAACCAGGCCGGGCGCATGGGCCC
>DAIUDO010000292.1:0-1920 GCA_036845585.1 Meiothermus sp.
AACCTACGGGCCCGGCCCATCCGTAGCGTTCTGACTTTGCTGGGCATTGTGGTCTCGACGGCCTCGATGGTGCTTTTTTTGAGCTTTGGTGAGGGACTGCGCAAAGCCCTGGGGGCCGAGTTATCCAGTGTGGGGCCGGCCATTCTGGTCGTGGCCGAGGGTGCCGAGGCTTTCAGCGCTGGCTATCCCGAACTGCGCCCCGAAACCGTGCGGCAGATCCAGTTGGTGGCTTCCGAGATTGGGATCACGCGGGTGATTCCTACGGCCATCTTTGCCCGTGGGGGGTTTGATCCGGCCAGCAGCTTTGTCTTTCAGGGGTTGCCCCAGGGTGCGACCGCCAAGGATCTGTATCCCAACGTGAATCTGGCCTCGGGCAGCTTGCAGACAGGCCAGCGGGGGGCGGTGGTGGGGGGCGGCATTGCTGAACGCAACAACCTTAGCCTGGGCAAGACCCTGCGCCTCTCGCCGCAGATCTCCCTCGAGGTTGTGGGGGTGCTCGAGCGCTCCGGCGGCATCGCCGACAGCTTCATCTACGTACCGATAGAGGCCATTCATGCGGTGCTCAACACGCAAAATTACAGCTCGATCCTGGTCTCCATTGACCCTGCTCAGAAAGCTGAGGAGGTCGCCAAAGCCCTCGAAGCCCGCATCGAAGGCATCGATGCCCAGACCACCGGCGACGTGATGCGCTTTGCCGAGCGGGCCGTGCGGATTTCCGACCTGGTGCGTTTTGGCATCAGCCTGGTGGCCCTGATCGTGGGCGGGCTGCTGGTGGCCAACACCGTGATGATGTCGGTGTACGAGCGCATACGCGAGTTTGGTCTGATGCGGGCCCTGGGTGCCAAGCGGGGCTTCATTTTTGGCCTGGTGCTGCTGGAAGCCTTGCTGCTGAGTGTGGTGGGGGGGCTCTTGGGGCTGGCTCTGGGGCAGGCGGCCTCGGGGCTGGTCAACTGGTACACCGGGCGGGAGGTGGGCCTCGCGCTCTCGGCGGTGACCTTCCGGCTGGCCTCGTTTGCCTTGCTGGTAGCAGTGGTGCTGGGGCTGCTGGCGGGCTTCCTGCCGGCCCGCACGGCCAGCCGCATCCAAGTGGTGGAAGCCCTGGGGAGGGTCTGATGCTCGAGGCCATCAACCTGCACAAGCGTTACCACCAGGGCGAGATTGACGTGGTAGCGGTGGACCACTTCACCTACCGGTTTCCGCCTGGTCTGACGTCCATTGTCGGGCCTTCGGGTTCAGGGAAAACAACCCTGCTGAACTTGCTGGCCGGTTTTGATGTGCCGAGCGAGGGCGAGGTTCGCCTCGACCACACGCCGTTTTCGACCCTTCCCGAGGACGGTCGCTCGGGTGTGCGCCTTCAGTACATGGGCTTTGTTTTTCAGCAGTGGAACCTAATTCCCACCCTAACTGCCCTGGAAAACGTGGCCTTTCCCATGATGCTGGCCGGCCTAGGTTTCAGGGAACGTGCTGCCCGGGCTAGCCAGTTGCTGGAGGCGGTGGGGCTGGGCCTGCGCGCCCACCACCTGCCCAGCAAGCTCTCAGGCGGTGAGCAGCAGCGGGTGGCGATTGCCCGGGCCCTGGCACTCAACCCGCCTATCTTGTTTGCCGATGAGCCCACCGGCAACCTGGACTCGGTCTCGGGGGCCAGGGTGGTGGAACTCCTGCTGCGCCAGGCCGAGGAAGGCCGTACGGTGATTTTGGTCACGCACGACCTCGAGCTGGCCCGCAAGGCCGCGCGAATCCTGCACCTCAAGGATGGGAGGCTGACCCGGGTCGAAGAGGTCGCGTCGGCGGTTGTTCCGCGCTTATAGGGCGCTATAGGCCTGGCTACCGGCAAGGGGTTTACTCCCCACCAGGAAGGGCCTCGAGGTCGTCAGCCGCAGTGCGGCCAACCTGGCTTTGGTCAACTTCATTTACGACGAC
>DAIUDO010000293.1:0-1908 GCA_036845585.1 Meiothermus sp.
CGCGGATGACCTCGGCCGGTCGCCCCTGCGCCGCGCCAGGGCGAGGCAAGGCCGCCCTCTGGAGGTGAACCAACCGAATCTGGTATGACCTTTAGGCTTTGGAGCTGTCTAGAGCCTCGGGAATGACCCCAAAGGTCTCCTCATAGCGCTGGATGTTCTCGGCCAGGCTGCGCAGCAGAGCTTTGGCGTGCTGAGGGCTGGTAATCACCCGGCTGGTGACCACTGCCACCGCCTGGTTGGCCTGGACGCCGGGCTGCATCAGCGCGAAATCGAGGTAGAACTCGTTTTTTTGGTGCGAGAAGATGGCGAAGTTGGCATACTTGCCAAGCGCGGTTTCGCGGTCAATATCTACACGTAGCTCCGGTACTTGTGAAACCTCACTCACGATAAAGCCTCCTTGAGGCGTGGGACACTCTTTTTAAGCTGGAAGCGCACCCGGCCTAGGCTTTGCATAGAGTCCATCAGCACCACCAGCAAGTACCCACCCTCGAGCGGAACCAGCAGCACTGGTCCCTCGGGGTACTCTACCATGACCTCCTCGACCTCACCGCGGCCCAGCTCCTGGGATAAAGCCCGCGCTGAAGCCAGCGCGGTAGCGGAGGCCCTACCCAGAAAGTCTACGTCGGGGGCCTGGTCAGCGCGGATGCTCTCGACCACAAAACCATCCTCGGCCACCAGCGCCGAGGCCAACACCCCTTTGGTGGCCTGCAGCTCGCCAAGCAGATCTTGAACCATAGCGTTGTCTCCCTAAATTGTCTGGGCCAGGCGCAGTGCAAGACGTGAAAGCTCGTTGCCGATGCTCTTGCGATCGGAGCCCTTTTCGACCACAGCACCCAGGCAGTAGCCACCAAAAACCACCACCAGCACCTCCCGATGTTCGGTTGCCACGGTGAAGCGCCGCAACTCGCCGCCCAGGCTTCTGGCCAGGGTACGGCTGGCCCTGGCCAAAGTGGCCAGCTCGGCGGCCAGCAGCTCGGGTTGTGGGGTTTCCTTGCCTGCGCTCTCGATGACCAAGCCATCCTGGCCGGCTAGAACAGCCTGGCGCACTCCCAGCGGTACGAGGGTCTCGAGCATTTTCATGCAGTCTCCCCTTGCTTATACCAGTTCATACCGGGTTTTAGCCTAGCACAGGGCTGGCCTAGCTTTTGCTCAGCTGCACCTATCCGCGTTACGTGTGGGCAATAGGGGCCGGTTCAGCCTGGGCCCTAAACCGCTTCAGTAGCCCCGGCGGTGCTCCAGTGCTCTGGCCAGGGTCACCTCGTCGGCGTACTCGAGGCTACCCCCCACCGGCAGGCCGTAAGCCAGCCGGGTCGAGCGGATGTGTAGCTGGCCCAGGCGTTCGGCCAGGTACCCAGCGGTGGCCTCGCCCTCGACGGTCATGCCGGTTGCCAGGATGACCTCCCGCACCCCCTCGAGCCGCGAGAAGAGCTTTTCCAGGTTGAGCTGCTCCGGCCCGACCCCCTCGAGCGGATTGAGCGCACCGCCCAGCACATGGTACAGGCCGTTGTACTCTCCGCTGCGCTCGATGGCCATCAGATCGGAGATGCTCTCGACCACGCAGATAATCGCTTTGTCTCGCTCTGGGTCGGCACAAATTGGGCACAGGGCATCTTCGGCCAGGTTACCACATGCCGGGCAGGGGTGCAGGGCCAAGGCGGCTTCCAGGCTGCCCCGCAGCTCTGAGGCCACCTCAGGGTTTTGCACCAGAAAAAGTCCCAGCTTTTGTGCGCTCTTGGGGCCTACCCCGGGCAGGCCGGACAGGGCCCGCACGAGTTTGAGGAGTCTCTCGGGGTAGCGCATACAAGCCTAAGGTGCTGGTACCAGACTCGGGGTGGCGAACTAACCCGACCGACGGAGGACGTTTTCTTCGCCGACCGACTGGTAGGGGTGTGCTCGAGGATTCACAAA
>DAIUDO010000294.1:0-1883 GCA_036845585.1 Meiothermus sp.
GACCTCAGCCTGCGCCAGAGCTCGGGGGTGAATAGCGAGAAGACCGCAATCAGCTCGATGCGCCCGGCCCACATCTGAAAAATCATCACGCCTTTGGAGATGGGGTGCAGGTCGCCATAATGGGCCATAGGTCCTACCTCGCCCAGCCCTGGCCCCACGTTGCCAACGGCGGCTGCCGAGGCGGTGAAAGCCACCACAAAGTCTTCTTCCAGCACGCCCATAATCAAAGCTCCTGTGGCAAAAAGTCCGACGTACAAGGTGATGAAGGCCGAGACCGCCCGCAGCACGTCCTCACCCACGTTTTTGTTGCCCACCCGCAGCGGCAGCACCGCTTGGGGGTGCAGGGCCCGCTGTAGCTCCCGCCGCACCAGCGCCCCAATGACCAGCCAGCGAATAATCTTGATGCTGCCGCCCACGCTCCCGGCGCTACCCCCCAAAAACATCAACATCACCAGCAGAGCTTGGGCCGGTACCACCCACACAGCAAAGTCGGCAGAAGCGAAGCCGGTGCCGGTGATGATGGAAGCGGTCTGGAAAAAGGCGTGACGCAGGGCCGGCTCGAGGGTGTAGTCGTGCCGCAAAAACAGGATGGCTGCCATCAGCAGCCCCACCAGGAGCACAATCAGCGCATAGGCCCGGAACTCGGTATCGCGCAGGGGGGCGGTGTACTCGCGGCCAAAAATAGCCCGGTACTGCAGCAACAAGTTAACCCCGGTGAGGAACATAACCAAAGCCGCAATCCACTGGGTGAGCGGGCTGTAGGCGGCAAAGCTCTGGGGGTTGGGGCTAAACCCCCCTGCCGAGACGCTGGAGAAAGTGTTGGCAACAGCTTCGAACACCGGCACACCGGTGAGCAAGTAGGCCATCAGGGTCAGCAGCGTGAGCAGCAGGTACACCCGCAGGATGTTGGTAGCGGTCTGGCGTAGCTTGGGGGTGAGTTGTTGTTTTTGCACGCCGGTGGTTTCTGCAAAGAACATCTGCCGCCCGGCCAGGGCCAGGTGGGGCAGTACCACAATAAACAAGAGCAGAATACCCATTCCGCCGAACCACTGGCTCATGGAGCGCCAGAAAAACAGCCCGTAGCTCAGTTGATCAAAGTCGGCCAGGATGGTCGCGCCGGTGGTGCTGAAGCCCGAGGTGGCCTCAAACAGTGCATCCAGGTAGCTGAGGTTCCCGGAAATCCAGAACGGGATGGCCCCCAGGATCGGCACCATCATCCACAGCCCGGCCACCGTCAGCAAAGCCTCGGCCCGGCGCGGCTCGGCCTGGGGGCTGCCCAGTTGCCGCAGGACCAATCCCACCGACAAGCCAATGGCGGCCCCAGCGAAAAACCCCCGTGCGTTTTCGCCCAGGAGGGTGTCGGCCAGGCCCAGCAGTCCCATCACCGTGCCCAAGCCGATGTATACGGTGCCGGTCATGTAGGTGGCAACCGGAATGGGATTGGCCTGAGCAGCTCTAGCGAACCTGGGCCAGGACTTCATCGGCCACCTGCCGGTCGGTAAGCACCAGGAGTTTGTCGCCAGCCGTGACGGCCAGCATGGGGGAGCGCAAATAAACCTTGGTGCCGCGCTCGAGGGCCACCGCCACCGCCCCCTGGGGCAGCGGGAGCTGGTCAAAGGGGGTCTCGCGGAAATCGGCGGGCAGCTGGAACTCTAGAAGCTCCACCCGATCCTCGATGAGGGCCAGGTGGTCCACGTTCTCTGGAGATATCCAGTCCACCACCTCGCGCACCGCGGCGGCGCGGGGGGTGAGGGGGATGTCGATACCCACGTGCTCGAAGAGGCGGCGGTTTTCGCCCCGGTTGACCCGGGTGATCACCTTGGGTACGCCCACCTGCTTGGCCAGGAGCGAGACCAGCAGGTTTTTCTCGTCGTTTTCGGTGA
>DAIUDO010000295.1:0-1862 GCA_036845585.1 Meiothermus sp.
GGCACCGATGAATCTGGATTCCCCCTCGAGCTGCTGCCCTGGATACAGAGCTGGGGGCCCCGGGTGGAGGTGTTGGAGCCCCCGGAGCTGCGCCAGCGCTGGCTGGAAGAAGCCCGGGAGCTGCTCCTGTGCTACGGCGGCGGCCCTGCGCCCCCCGCCCAGCCCTACTACGCCCATAGCCATCCCAAAGGCCCGGCGCACTGGCAGCCATTGAAGGAGCATCTGGCCCAGGTGGCCGAGCTGGCCGGCCAGAGAGCCCGCCCCTTCGGCGAGGAGGCGCGGGGCAGGCGGGCCGGCAAGCTGCACGACCTGGGCAAGTACGGCGATCCCTTCCAGCAGCGGCTCCAGGGTAAGGCAAAGGGCCTCGACCACTGGTCGGCGGGGGCCCATGTGGCTCTTCTTGAGTACCGCGACCCCGGGGTGGCCCTGGCCGTCCAAGGGCACCATATCGGGTTGCAAAGCGGCAGCGAGGACGGCCTGAGGGAGATGCAACTCAAGGAAAGCGGGGAGGGTTTTCCCCCCGGGCTGCGCCTGAGCGAGGGAGACCTCGAGCTGCTCAAATGTCGCCTTCGGGCGGACGGCCTCGAGCTTCCGCCCCCCTCCCAGAACAAGATACCCCTTCCAACCAGCGCTGCGGCCATGCTCGATACCCGCATGCTCTTCTCGGCCCTGGTGGACGCCGACTACCTCGATACCGAGCGGCACATCCAGGGGGAGGTACGGCCCGCGCCGCCCCCTCTGCAGGCCGAGGAGGCCTTGCGCCGCCTCGAGGCCCACCTGGAAGGGCTGGCCCGCCAGGAGCGCATTCCTCCAACCATCCGCTATCTACGCCAGCAGGTCTCTGAGGCCTCTGCCCAGGCCGCCCAGGAGGAGGGCCGCCTCTTCACCCTCACCGCCCCCACCGGCCTGGGCAAGACCCTGGCCATGCTGCGCTTCGCCCTGAAGCGGGCCGTGCACGACCCGCGCATCCGGCGGATCGTGGTGGTCCTGCCCTACCTCTCCATCCTCGACCAGACCGCCCAGATCTACCGGCAGCTTTTCGCCGATTTTGGCCCTAACTATATTTTGGAAGACCACAGCCTGGCCTACCGCCCGTTAGGCCAGGGCCTTTCCGACGAGCAGGGGCTGGACGAGCGGGCCCGCCGCCTGCTAGCCGAGAACTGGGAGGCCCCCATCGTCCTCACCACCCACGTGCAGCTTCTGGAAAGCCTGCACAGCAACCGGCCCGGCGCCTGCCGCAAGCTGCACAACCTGGCCGGGAGCGTCCTGCTCTTCGACGAGGTGCAGACCCTGCCCACCCACCTGGCCGTGCCCACCCTCAAGACCCTCTCTCGCCTGGCCAGCGATAAATACGGCGCGGTGGTGGTTTTCGCCACCGCCACCCAGCCGGCCTTCGAGGCGCTGCACCCCCAGGTCCAGGAGGGCGAGCCAGAGGGTGCAGGCTGGCAGCCGAAGGAAATCCTGCCCCAACCGGAGGTTTTTTTCAACCAAACCCAGCGGGTGCAGGTGGACTGGCAGCTCGACAAACCCACCCCCGACCCCCACCTGGTCACCTTCCTGGAAAACAACAAACAAGACCTGGTGGTGCTCAACCTCAAGCGGCAGGCCCAGGCCCTCTTCCAGCAGGCCCAGGCGCAGGGCCTGGAGGGGCTGTTTCACCTTTCCACCGCGCTCTGCCCGGCCCACCGCCTAGCGGTGCTAGCCGAAGTGCAGAAGCGCCTCGAGGAAGGGGCTCCTTGCCGCCTGGTCTCCACCCAGGTGGTGGAGGCCGGGGTGGACCTGGACTTTCCTGTGGGCTACCGCGCTCTGGCCCCCCTCGAGGCCATCGCCCAGACCGCCGGGCGCATCAACCGGCACGGCCT
>DAIUDO010000296.1:0-1828 GCA_036845585.1 Meiothermus sp.
GCGCCTGGGTGTAAGGGCGCGGCAGAAGCACCTCGGCGGGGTCGAGCACCGTGGGCGAGAGGAGCACCGGCTCCGGGAGGAGCCGGTGCAGCAGATAGGCGTAGCCGGTGTGCACGAAGTTGGAGAGCAGGCTGGTGTCCGCGATGCAAGGCTGGGCGAGGGAGGTTTCGGGGTCGGGCCTTACGTCCACGTAACCATTCTAGGCGACCTGGGGCAGCTCATCGAATTCGCCCGCCTCGAGGGGGTTGGCCTTGGGCGGCTCGGCCAGCAGCCGGGCGCGCACGGTGGTGACGTCCACCTTGAGGAGGTCGGCCACCTGGGCCGGGGTCAGATGGTCGGCCTGCAGGGCCCGGCGCAGCTGCTCCAGAACGGACACCGGGTAGCGCTCGAGGAAGAGGGGGTGGGGCTCGGGAATGCGGAACATCTCCTCCTCCAGCCCCAGCGCCCGGGCCATGGCGGAGGGGCTGTACCCCCGGAACAGCCGGTGCTGCTCGGTGCTGATGAGCTTCTCGTCGAGGAGCCGGTTGAGCACGGTGGCGTAGCTGACGCGGAAGTAGGCCGCCAGGCGCAGCACCTTGTAGGCGTCCAGGCCCCCCTTCTCGCGCTCGTTCTCGACCAGGCGGCGCAGCTCCTTGCCCGGGACCAGGAAGTGGGCCGCGAAGGCGTCGGCGAAGCGCTCCTTGGCGTCGTAATCGCCCATGCGGCAGACGATCCCGCCTGACTGGTGGTGGAAGAGGGCGTGGGCCCACTCGTGGGCCAGGGTGAAGACCTGCCGCCCGGGGGAGGTGTTGGCGTTCACCAGGATGCAGAAGCCCAGCGCGGGGTGGTTGTACACGGCGCCGGAGATCCCAACCCCCCCCTCCCCCAGCGGCCCCAGCGGGGCCCGGTAGACCAGCACCCCCTTCTCGTCCAGGAAGGCGTAAAGGTTCGGGAGGGCGTCCAGCCCCAGCTTGTAGTGGTCGCGGGTCTTCTCGGCCAGGGCCGAGACGCGCCGCAGGTCGGTGACAGGCTCCTTCTCCGCCAGGGGCTTCGGGGGGCGTCCAGGCCCGCTCAGGGGCACCTCGAGCTCCTCGAGCAGCTCGGCCCACTCGTCCAGAAAGTCCAGCCAGCGTTCCACCTCGTCGCGGATCTTCAAGTCGTCGGGCAGGCCCCGGTAGAGCACCTCCCGCTCGGCCTTGCGATCCAGATCCTCTTTCCCCAGGAGGTAGCCGCGGTTGACGCGGTAGAGCCGGGCTAGGTCGTCCAGCTGCCTCGCGCCCGGGATACGCTCGCCGCTCTCCCACAGGGCGACCAGCTCGCGGGAGACTCCCAGCACCCGGCCCACCTGCTCCTGGGTGAGCGCGAGGGCCTCCCTGCGCTCCTTGAGGCGAAAACCCAGGGTCATATTGACCCTCCTTTCGTGATCTATTCGGTTCGCGGCAGTCACCGCGATATTGATTATAAGTGTACCGATATGTCTATGTCTATAGTAGCTTATAGATCCCCTTCCATATCGGATAAATGTCAATTATGTAACATGAAGATCTTGGCATCTTTGTGATACAATGGACCGCGTGGAGTTGGCACGCCCACCCCCTACCCCGAAGAAGGGTGCGGCCTGACTCGCACTCAGGCCGCACCCCGGCGAGGCCCGCAGGCCCCTGGTTGCATGATGCCCTTCAAGGCTAACCCCTGGGGCCCTGCGAATCAAGGCATCAGGCTCGATCCGTCCAGGCGAACCCTGGGCAGTCATGGAGGTCTTTTCGTATGGAACAACACCGCATCGGGCGCGTCTGCGCCAACCCCCCCGGCAACGACCGCGGCCAGGACCGTGCCGGTGAGTGGGTCG
>DAIUDO010000297.1:0-1802 GCA_036845585.1 Meiothermus sp.
TTTGGTAGGGCAGAGATGGACGGTTGGGCTTTAGATTTGGAGCGTTGGCGCTGATCTTTTTTATGCCCTTGTGAAGGAGAGGAGGATTTAACGGTCCGACGGGTTAGCAGCTCACTAGCCGGCAGCAGATGTTCCAGGCATTC
Source organism: Meiothermus sp. (assembly GCA_036845585.1). Classification (GTDB taxonomy): domain Bacteria; phylum Deinococcota; class Deinococci; order Deinococcales; family Thermaceae; genus Meiothermus. Next base: position 144 of record DAIUDO010000297.1, read on the forward strand.
AGAGTAATCGATGCCTTGCTGAAAATCTGCGGCCAGGTCGGCCACGCTCACCTGACCTAGGCTTTGTAAAACGGCATCGCGAACCTTAAGCCAGACCGTACTGCGGGCCAGACACCGTTTTTCCTCGGGGCAGGCTTTGGGCCAGTTCAGGCTCACACACGACAAGGGCGCGATGGGGCCATCCACTGCCCGAATAACATCGCGTAGATTGATCTCTTCGGCAGGCCGCGGCAAGGCATACCCCCCTCCCTGACCCTTTTTTGAAACCACCAATTGGTGGCTTACCAGTGCGGCCAGAATGCGAACCAGATAGGTATGACGCACCCCCGTGGCCCGGCTGAGCTCCTCGCTGCCCACGTACCGCTCGCGGGGCTGGGTGCCCAGGTAGCCAAGGGTTTTGAGTGCGTAAATGTCGGTTTTCGAAAGACGCATATGCAAAGTCTAACGTTTTTGCAAGGGTTTGGCCCACCGGGAGGGTGGTAGGGGGGCTATGCGATAAGCTAGGAGTATGTTTGGCTGGTTCGCTAAACCCGATGAACATGTCCAACGCGAAGGCGATGCCGCTTTCCGTGTTCGGGTGCGCACTGCGCGCAACGGCGATATCGTGGAGTTGCGACTTACCAAAGGCAACGAGATTTCCTCCTACGACGAGGGAGGATACTATGTCCGCAAAATCATCGTGTCGCCCCAGCATCTCGACCGGGCAGTACTGGAAATCTGGTTTGATAATGCCTACCGACCCAAACGCAAGGCCGTGGAGGGAGGGACGCTCATTCCTATCAAAGAGTGGGCCTGATACCGGATTCGGTCAGTTCGTCACCGGATGCTGGTGAACTAACCCGACCGAAGGGAGGGGAGTGCTCTAGGATTCAAAAAGACTGCCTCTGTATGCGTCTGTTTTGAATACTCATCTTTTTGAATCCGGTGTGAGTACCTCCACTTGATTTTGCTACGAGCTGCGCTGCAGCAGGCTTCATGGAATATTAAGAAGGGGGTGCCTCGTACCCCCACCATTTCATGCCGACGAAGACCTCTGGGTTCGCAGAGGTCGGGTAGGCTGTCTCCACTTACTGGATTTCTTCCTCGAGGTTCTCCATCAGCCGTCGGGATACACCAATGTGTTCATCGGTGCCTGGGCTTTCCTCATTCACGCTGGGATAGGTTCGACGTCCGCCCCCCGTTCGCTCAAGCTGGGATTGAAGCTCGCGCAAATCCAGGTAGCGGTCACACTGGTTGCGCAGCTCGAGGTCGGTCAGCTCGGGCACGCCCAGCAAGTGAATCTCCTTGCCCTGGGCCCGCAGGGCCGACAGGGTGTGGGCCAGGTCGCCCGAGCCACTCGCCAGCACGGCCCGTTCCCAGCGCGGCGCGGTGATCAGTAAGTCGGTGGCGATCATCGCCTCGAAGCGTGGGTCACCGTGAGCCTCCCGGCTGCGCACGGTGTAGCCCATAAACACCAGGGCATCGAGGAACTTTTGCTGGCGCTCATCGTTGCTGTCGGTGACGGGCGCGTAGTAAAAGGCGTTGTACAGATCTTCAGGACGGGCGAAGACCCCAATCGCCTTGCGGTGGTCTATGTTCCACCCTAAGCGCTTGGCCGCGTCATACATGTAGGAACCGTCAATAAACAAAGCCGTCTTCATCGTTATGTGCTCTCTTCCT
>DAIUDO010000298.1:0-1774 GCA_036845585.1 Meiothermus sp.
GGGCCACCAGAATCCGTTACCGGATGTGCGGTGTGCTCGTCTTTGCATTATCCTGGGCCTGATGTTGAAACTCGGAATAGATTTTGGCCTCTCCAACACCGACGTGGTGCTGGTCGAGAATCGGCAGATTCTGGCCAACCAGATTGTCCAAACCGGCCCAGCCAGTGCCGACGCGCTCGCGCAGGTGCTACAAACCCTGGGCCTGCGGCCCGTCGAGCTGGGCGTCATAGCCGGCTGTGGGGGTTTGTCGCATAACCTACCTGAGCGTTTTGAAGGGATCAGGGTTCAAAAAGTCGGTGAGGCTGAGGCGGTGGGGCGGGGTGGGCTGGCCCTGGCGGGCCTCGAGGAGGCCCTGGTGGTATCGGCCGGGACCGGTACGGCCATGATTGCCGCTCGTGGGGAAACCTACGAGCACTTTACTGGCTCGGCGGTGGGGGGCGGTACCTTGCTCGGCCTGTCCCGCCTGCTGCTGGGCACCACCGACCCCCTCGAGGTGGCCCGGCTGGCAGCCCAGGGTGACCCCAGCGGGGTGGACTCGACCCTGGTGGATGTGATCGGCGGCGGCATTGGCCACCTGCCCCCCGATGCCACTGCGGTCAACTTTGGACGGCTGGTAGACGGCGCCCAACCCAGCCGTGAAGATCTGGCAGCGGGCCTGGTTACGCTGGTGGGCCAGGTCATCGGCATGATTGCCATCAATGCGGTCAGGGCCGCGGAACTCCCCCAAATTGTGATTGTGGGCCATCTGCCCGACCTCGAGCCGGTGCGCCGAGCCCTCGAGCGGGTCTGGTACTTTTATCAGATTGAGCCCAGACCCCTGATTCCCCCCAGGTCCGGCTGGGCCACGGCCTACGGGGCGGCCCTCAGTGTTTTGTAGGTACGTCTGCCGAGGCTTGCGGCGGCGCACCTCACGAACCCCCGAGCCATTGTGTTTACAACGGGTTTTTTGATCCGGAGAAACCATGCCTGCGCAAAGCTATTTTTTGTTTTGCTCAAGATAGCTGGTAGCAGCAAACCGCATCTAGCGCAGCGCTGTAGGTTTGGATTGGGCAAAAGGTCTTGAGTAACCTGCCGACCGGCCTTTGTCGTGGAGCTGGAAGCAAGCCTACACAGCGTTGATTGGGACGAGAAAGCCGCACAGGGACGTTTGCCTTACCCTGGCGTCATAAGCTAAAACCATGAAACCTCCCGAGGGGTTTTGGGCCCATCTTGAAGACGACAACAACTTTGATAACCTCAAGTTGGTTCTGTCCGACGGGGTAGGGGAGGAGGTTTTGTGGCTATCGGCGCTGGAGCTTGCCGAGGCCTTGAGCCATTTGGAAGAGAACGACTTGCTCGACCCCCACGAGTCGGCCTGGGAACACGAGGCGGTAGAGATACCGGAGGTTCAAATTTCGCCCTACGGCATCGCCCGGCGTAGCCCTCGCCTGGAGGGTGCTTACCGGGCTGCCCAGGTCGAACTTTACAATCCCAGCGGCCTGTTGCTGCTGCGGCGCATCGTGGAGGGTGGGGGCGATGTGCTGGAAATCACCACCCCCAACGGCTCGGTGTTCACCTTCGAATACGACCGGGTTCGCGCCTACCTGCGCCTGTTGCTGCCCCATTGACGATGAGCCATTGATGGACTACGGCTGGGGAAACAGACCGAAGGTAGCCAGCCAGTCCAGGTCGTCTTTGCGGTCTATGCGGTAGACACCGCCTGTACCAGCACAGTTGCCGTTTTTGCCGAAGGAGGTGACCCCGCCAATCACATTGCTGTTGCCGATAAAGTTAG
>DAIUDO010000299.1:0-1735 GCA_036845585.1 Meiothermus sp.
CTCATCCGTCAGGCCCAGCACAGCCTGGCGGCCCGCTTTCGCTTGAAAGAGCTGTGATACCGGATTCAAAAAGATAGTCATCCAAACCAGAAACTTCAGAGTCTTGGTTGCGCCCCGCGCAGCGCAACAAGAATCCCAGAGCACCCTCCACCCCTCCCTACAGTCCGCGAAACCAGCTTCTCCCTGTCGGTCGGGTTATTTCGCACCGTCCTGTGACGAAATAACCGAATCTGGTACCAGACCATCGCACAAGAAAGGCGGCGAATAACCTCGCCGCCTCATGCTCGAGTGCAGTTCAATGGAACTGCGCTTCCTCGGTCGAGCCCACCAGGGCCGCGGTGGAAGCCTGTCCGGCGGTGATGGCCATCAGCACCTCGTCGAAGTAGCCCGCGCCCACCTCGCGCTGGTGCTTGACCGCGGTAAAGCCCTCTTTCTCGGCGGCGAACTCGAGCTGCTGCAGTTCCACGAAGGCGCTCATGCCGCGCTCCTTGTAGCCTTTGGCCAGCTCGAAGGTGCGGTAGTTGAGGTTGTGCCAGCCGGCCAGGGTGATGAACTGGAACTTGTAGCCCATGGCACCCAGCTCGCGCTGGAATTTGCTGATGGTCGCATCGTCGAGGTTCTTTTTCCAGTTGAAGCTGGGGGAGCAGTTGTAGGCCAGCATCTTGTCGGGGTACTCGGCGTGCACGGCTTCGGCAAACTTGCGGGCTATCTCCAGGTCGGGGGTGGAGGTCTCCATCCAGATCAGGTCGGAGTAGGGGGCATAGGCCAGCGCACGGGCAATGCAGGGCTCGAGGCCGTTGCGCACCCGGTAGAAGCCCTCGGGGGTGCGCTCGCCCTCTTTTACAAAGGGGCGGTCGCGCTCGTCTATGTCGCTGGTGAGCAGGGTGGCCGCCTCGGCATCGGTACGGCAGATAATCACGCTGGGCACGCCCGCGACATCGGCGGCTAGACGCGCTGCGTTGAGGGTGCGGATGTGCTGCTGGGTGGGGATCAAAACCTTACCACCCAGGTGGCCGCATTTCTTCTCGCTGGAAAGCTGGTCTTCCCAGTGCACCCCTGCCGCCCCAGCTTCAATCATGCCCTTCATCAGCTCAAAGGCGTTCAGAGGGCCGCCAAAACCGGCCTCGGCGTCGGCCACGATGGGGGCGTACCAGTAGCGGTCGGTTTTGCCCTCGCTGCGCTCGATCTGGTCGGCCCGCATCAGGGCGTTGTTGATGCGCTTGACCACCGCCGGAACCGAGTTGGCGGGGTAGAGCGACTGGTCGGGGTAGGTCTGGGCACCCAGGTTGGCATCGGCAGCCACTTGCCAGCCCGACAGGTAGATGGCCTCGAGGCCTGCCTTGACCATCTGCACCGCCTGGGCCCCGGTGTAAGCCCCAAAGGTGTTGACGTAGGGTCGGCTGTGCAGCAGTTCCCACAACCGCTCAGCCCCCACTTTGGCCAGGGTCTGCTCGGGCATAATACTGGGGCGCAAACGCACCACATCCTCGGCGGTGTAGTCGCGCTTAATGCCCTTCCAGCGGGGGTTGGTCTCCCACTCCCGGCGAAGTTTTTCGGCCTCCAGCTTCATTTCGGGGGTTAGTTTAGACATGCTACTTCCTCCTGCTTCTGAGTATGAAGCCGAGGATGTAATCTCTGTGCGTGTATATCCAGTTGAGTAACACCCATAAAAATGTGTACTGTATCCATGAGTACACTTGCAAATGGATACACCAATGTGTAAGTAGGCCACCGG
>DAIUDO010000300.1:0-1735 GCA_036845585.1 Meiothermus sp.
AACATCCTGCTGGCTTTTGATGGATCAGAACACGCTCGGAAGGCAGCGGGCCTGGCTGCCGATCTGGCCCGTCAGTACCAGGCCAGGCTTTGTGTGGTGCATGCCTACGATCCCATCCCAGATTATCTGGGTGAGCCCTTTTTGCAGGAGACGATCTCCCGGCGAACCGAGGCCGCCGATCGAATAATGGAACAGGCCCTGGTGTTGGTGGGCGAGCAGCCTCAGTTGGAAACCGATGTGCTGGAAGGGCCTGCGGCGGAGGCTATTTTGCGGGTTGCCGAAGTGCGACAGGTTGATCTGATCGTGATGGGAACCCGGGGTCTGGGTCAACTGAGCGGTTTGCTGCTGGGTAGCCAAAGCCAGAAGGTGCTGAGCCATGCCCGCTGCCCGGTTCTGCTGGTACGGTAGGGTTGCAGCAGAACAGTTTAGCAGGGACACAAAGCCCTAATTGGGTTGAGTAGGCTGAGGGTGCAGCTTCGGTTCGAAGTGGAGGTGAGCCATGTTCAGGAGGGTGTTGATAGCCACTGATTTCTCACCCTGTGCGCAGCGTGCTTTGGAGTTGGCCCGTGCAAACTTCCCAGGGGCGGAGTTCAAAGTATTGCACGTGATGGCGGAGGATTCTCCCTTTACCCCAACTGAGGCTCTGCTCGAGCTCGAGATGCTGGTCTCGGATGCTTGGAAAGGTGAGGCTGGCCTGCCGGGTCACGAAGTTGTTCAAGGTACACCGACCCAGCAGGTGATGGCGTCGGCCAAGGAATGGGGGGCCGACCTCATCGTGATGGGCGTTAGCGGGCTGGGCGGTCAGGGTTTGGGTTCGGTGGCGGAAGGGGTGGTTCGTGCTTCGAAGACTCCTGTGCTCACGGTCCAGATATAGCCTAGTTGCGGGCTTAGTTCGCGGAGGGGTTGGGGCTTTTGGGCTGATTTTGCCGTTAGAGCAGATCGATTGCCTTAGTTTGATGTGGATCCCCGAGCGGGCCCTGAAAGCGAGGCCGTTCTCTCCTCACGCGAAGCCTGCTCCAACGAGGCCCATTGCGGCGAACCTTTTCTGGTGTGCCTGAAAAACGGTCAGAGGTAGGCCATGAAAGCTGGCGGGATGCCCTCGAGAGGCTTTCAAACCATCTATCTGGCCAATGCCCTGCTTTCGCTGGCCGATGGGTTTTATTATCCGTTTTTGATTGCGTTCCTGTTCGAGATGGAGGGTATCCTTGCGGCGGGGGTGGGGTTGGGCATCATCACCGTGATGGATTCGCTCGGTTCGTACTTTGTGGGTGGTTTAGTTGACCGCTACGGGCGTAAACCTTTTTTACTGGTTAGCGCAGCCCTCTCGGTGGGGGTCTACCTGGCCTATCCGCTCAGTCAGTATCTAAGCATCCCCTGGCTATATGGTGTGCTGGTGGTGGTGTTGATGCTGGATGGCCTGACCGACGGTTTTTGGGACACCATTGAAGCGGTCTACCTGGGGGATGTTACCCGCCGGGCCTTCCGAGGACGCAGCATGGGCAGCTACTGGGGTGTGGGCGGCATTATTTTTGGGGTTGCCATGATGGCTGCCGGGTGGGTGGGCGTCCACATGGGCTTTCTTGCGGTAGCCCTGGGGGTGGTGGCGGTGTATCTGTTGGGAATGGCAGTACTGCTGAACCTCGAGGAGACCTACCGGGCCTGAGCCCCCGGCCCTCGGCTAATCGCAAGAGCCGGGGTGTATGCGAGCGCGAAACGGCCCCTTTCGGTAGAGCTC
>DAIUDO010000301.1:0-1723 GCA_036845585.1 Meiothermus sp.
CTTCATCCCCCAGGAGTTTGACCAATTCCTGGCGGGAGACCAGCCGGCCCGCGTACATGTACACCAGCCCTCTGCGCTGGTGGGTGACCACAAAGGGTGTCCCGTTGTGGTAGCGCACCACGGTGTTGTGCCGCCGGGCGTGACGCAACATTCGCGCCAGAGCCCGTACCCCCTGGTCGAGCTTTCGCTTTTGCGCTTCGGGATAGGCCATAGCAAATAGGATGACGAAAACCAAGCTGGCTATGAGAAGTACGGCTGCAAGGCTCATTCCCATAGCTATGAGCATAAGAAGCCTCGAGGTTCACCTGGCGTTAACTAAACGATGGCTTAACTTTTCATGAAGGTTGGCAGGTAAATTTCCCTTTATGTTTATAAAGAAACATTTGCTGCAGGGACAACACTGGCCGGTCCACGGCCTCGCCTGGCGCCACGCCTTGCTCAGAATGAAGGCGGTTTCCCGATCGCAAGCATCACAAGGCCGAGAAGGAAATGCAGGAGCAGAACGACGATAACGATAAGCCTTGTCCGGTCGTAGCTGAACCAGGTCGATTGGTCCAGCACCCGGGCATCCGCCGCATTTCCTCCACATCCTCAGGGTAAAGAGCGCGGCCGTGTCTAGGTTTGAAGAATGAGGATAAACCCCCCATGCCAGAGGCCCAGACGGGTGTGCGACGAGGGCAGGCTGGTATAGTGGGCCCATGGGTGCCCTGGTTTCCCTGACCCACTGGGAGAACCCCAGCAGGCGCCGCCTCGAGGCCATCCGCGCTGCCCATGAGCGCGACGAGGCGGCCCTGCTCGCGCTTCATCGGGCTTACCTAACCCTCAAGAGCCGCAGGCGGGCGGCGACCAGCCCGAAGACCCTCGAGCTGTACCAGGTGGCTGTGCGCGACTACCTGGCCTGGGCCTGGCCACCAGCGTCACCAGGACCACGGGTGGAGATCCTCAAGGCCACCAGCGACGACCTCGACCGCTGGATCGCCGAACTGCAGACCAAAGGGGGCCATCTAAGGCCGGATGCTTCCGCCCTCCGCCCTGGCAGCATCGCGACTTATCTGGCAGCGGTACGCTCCTTTTACCGCGCCTTGGCCTGGGCCGGAGCCAGCCAGTTACCCCAGAGCCACGCCCCAGGCGACCCCACCCCAGCCCACGAGCGCCGCCCGGCCCTGCCCCTCGAGTTGTACCGCCGGCTGCTGGCCTACCTCGAGTCCTCCGAACCAGCCCATCGCCGTGACCGGCTGGCCGCGCGCCTGATGGGTGAAGCGGGGTTGCGTATAAGTGAGGTGGTTCACCTGAAGCTGCAGGACTGGCATCCAGCCGAGCGCCTGCTCGAGGTGCGGGGCAAGGGCGGCAAGCAGCGCAGTGTGCCTTTGAGCCGGTCGTTGGCCGAGGAGTTGGAGGCCTGGCTCAAGCTCCGGCTGGCCTACGCCAAAGCGGGCGAGAGACACGTCCTTGTGAACCTGGGCGGCCGCAAGGGCCACGGGCGTGGCATGAGCGAGAAAGCCCTACGGGAAAGCCTCAACCGCTACTACCGCACCCTGGGCTTCCCGCCTCGTTACCGCGGGGCCCATATGCTGCGCCACACTGCCGGTACGCGCTTCTACCGGGCCAGCCGCGACCTGCACGCCACCGCCCGCCTTCTGGGCCACGCTAGCGTAAACACCAGCGCTATCTACGCCAAGATGGACCTCGAGGGTCTGTTTGAGGTGGTGGATCGGCTCGAGGG
>DAIUDO010000302.1:0-1691 GCA_036845585.1 Meiothermus sp.
CTTCGCGCAACTCCTTGGTGACGGCGGCCTCGAGCTGGGTTCTTTGTGTGCTGATCAGCTCAGCGGCGTTGAACAGGCCCACGGCATCGCGCACCTTGCTGCGGATTTGCGGGGTGATGAGGGTCTCGAGGTAGTTGGGCCCCAGGTTGCGATGAAGCTGGGCAGCCTCCTCGCGCTTGATGCGGTACTGTACCGTCACATCTACACCGATATCCAAACCCTCCTTGCTGCGGGCATTGATGGCATCCTCTCCTGGCGTGGTGGCCCCGGAGGGAGCAGGCCCCTTGGCCAAGGTGACCTCCTTGAGGCGAGCATCGTACAAAATCACGTTTTGGATGCCAGGAATTACGATGCGAAAGCCTTCCCCCAGCGGGTCGGGTTGCACACCGCCAAACACATTAAAGACAACCCCCACATGACCTGCCGGAACCACCACAAAGCTCTGCGAGATCGCCGCCATGCCCAAGCCGGCCAACAACAACGGTACCCCCAGAGCGCGCCTGGCTCCGGGTTGAGCCAGCAGCAATATCCCTAGGATGGCAACAGCGATGCCTAAGAGTAAAAACATACACACCTCACCTCCTTGAGCATTACCTTATTAGTATGACGGATAAAACCCTTGCAAAATCTACTATGCAGAAAAAGCCACAAGCAAAACAGCCTGTGGCTATTTGGGTTTGGTGTAATCTAAAACTCTGCGCTCGCGAAAGAATGTATTTTTGAGCTCTGCAGGATGGCCGGGTTTGCCCCTAAAGGGGCCCTAGTCTGCGGCGGCACCCAGGTCCTTGCCCTCACCTTTAGCATCGGACTTAGCGGAAGGGCTGGACTTGCTTTGCGACTTGGAATCGGTAACGTACCAGCCGGAACCCTTGAACACCACTGCCGGGGCGAATATCAGGCGCTTGATGGGAGCGCCCGTCTCGGGGTGGTGGGTGTAGGCGGGGTCCTGAAAGCGCTGCTCAAACTCGTACTGTTCGCCGGTCTCGAGGTTCTGGTAAACGTACCTGGGCATAGTTGACTCCTGTTAGACAAGAAGGAAATTTGTCTTGAGGGGTCACCTCCCTCAATAGCAAGTATATTGACAAAAAGACACTTAGACTGTCAATAGACACCCCGGGGGGGTATATAAAACGCCGGTGGGGCAGGTCTGTGGCTTTCACAGGAAGCCTGGAGGTGTGCCATACTCGAGCCCATGACCAAGCACGAGCTGCGCCAGTGGGCCAAAGAGCTGCGAAAGGGCCTGCCGATAGCAGCCCTCTCGGCACAACTAAACCAGCACCTGGCTCGCTTTTTGTCCGAGCGGCAAGCCCGGCACATTCTGCTCTACAGCGCCTTTGGCTCCGAACTCAACCCGGCGGGCCTACAGAACCTTTATCCGGCTGTGTACTACCTGCCTAAGGCCCGTAGGTATGAACTCGAGGTGTATCCGCTGCCCTGCAGTCTGGTCCAGCACCGCTACGGTTTCTGGGAGCCTGCCGGTGATGGGCCTAAAGTCGAGTCGTCCTTGCTGGACGCGGTGCTGGTACCAGGGCTGGCCTTTGACCCCTGGGGCCGCAGGCTGGGCTATGGGCAGGGCTTTTACGACCGCTTTTTGGCACAACTGCGTCCACAGACCCTCACGGCTGGCCTGGTGCCAGAAACACTGGTTGTCTCCAAACTACCGCAAGACCCTTGGGATGTTCGGGTTCAAT
>DAIUDO010000303.1:0-1676 GCA_036845585.1 Meiothermus sp.
CCGAGGCCGACTGCCGCTCGATGGGCCGCCCGCAGTGCGGGCAGTAGGCCGTGCCGACGCGGGCGAACAGCAGGCGCAGGTAGTCGTGCACCTCGGTGACGGTGCCCACCGTGGAGCGGGGGTTGTGCGAGGTGGTTTTCTGGTCGATAGAGATGGCCGGTGAAAGCCCTTCGATGCTCTCCACATCGGGCTTTTCCATCACCCCCAGAAACTGCCGGGCATACGACGAGAGGCTCTCCACATACCGCCGCTGTCCCTCGGCGTAGATGGTGTCGAAGGCCAGGGTACTCTTGCCCGAGCCCGAGACCCCTGTAATGACGATGAACTGCCCCCGGGGCAGCTCAACGGTAATGTTCTTCAGGTTGTGCTCTTTGGCCCCACGGACGATAATCCTGTCCATCCGGGGAGTATAACACCCGGGGTTGGGTTATGTAAATAACATACACAAAAGCACGGATACGGTGTATGATGGTAAGTTACGTTTGGAGACAACCCTCGTGCTCGAAAACATCCTGCAAGCCTGGCGAACCCATGAAGCCATTAACCAGATGCTGCTAAGCAGCATCCCCGACGAGGGTTTCGGCTCGGTTCCACTGCTCAGGAGCGGCAAGCCCTCCACTGGGCGCGACGTGGCTCGTGTATTCGCGCACATGCACGAGGTTCGGGTAAGCCACCTGCCCAGGGCCTTTCAGGGGGATGTGCCGAGGTTTGTGAAGGGGGCTTCGCCCAGCCGCAACGAACTACAAAGCGCACTGGCCACCTCTGCCGATGCCGTCGAGGCTGTCCTGAAAGCAACCCTGACTCACGACCCGCGCATCAAAAACCCCCAGCGGTTGGGTCCGTTGCTGATGGGCTATTTGATTGCCCACGAGTCGCACCACCGGGGGCAGATCCTGCTGGCCCTGAAGCAGTCAGGGGTAGGGATTCCAGAGGAACTGCGCTTTGGAATTTGGGAGCGCGGGTTCAGGGGAGCGTAGCTGTATATGCCGGGTCGCTTTGCTTCTGTCTTTTGGCGGCCGGCCCACTCCTCTTCTTGGCTACTTCACCATCAGATCGGCGACCCAAACAATCTCGCAGGCCCCGTTGCCGGTGTCGTAGCGCACGGTCGAGGTGTTCCAGGTAAACCCGTTGGCCCCCGTGACATTCACCAGAAACCCCTGGATGCGCACTACGTTGCCGGGCTTAACGCGCCTGAGCCGCTGCTCGATGTTGGGGTTGCCGGGAATCAGGTGCATGTTGGCGCTATTGGCGACAATTTCGCCCACCGGGATGGGGGGATCCTGGCTCCAGGAATAAAAATAGAAACGATCCGACTGGCGAATGCTGAGTTTGCGAATTACCGCCGTATCGGACATGCGACCCCAGCCCAGGGCCAGGTCTATCGGTGAAATGGCCGCGGCTGCATCGTAGCGGTAGAGGCGTTTGGATAGCACCCGGGCCTCGAGCTCGATGTAGGCCACCGGCTTGAACTCAAAACCGGGCTTCCCCAGGCGCACCTCGCTCTGTGGAGAGAGTTGGGCCTGGAAGGGCGCATGGGGGGCCAACACGCCCGGCGGGTGGGCAATGGGACGGGCCTGCACATCCCTGATTAACCAAAAGATCCCACCCGAAAGAATCAGCAGCAACCCGACCAGCCGCACCCCTGCAGTTTAGAAAAAAGAGGGGGTGTGGGGGAG
>DAIUDO010000304.1:0-1661 GCA_036845585.1 Meiothermus sp.
TTTTAGCCCGAACCGAGCTTTTCCAGCAAAAGTGCTTGCAGGATCTGCGGATTGGCTTGTCCCTGGGTTTCGCGCATAACCTGGCCTATAAAGAAGCCCAACAGTCCGGTTTTGCCAGCCTGGTAGGCAGCGACCTTTTCGGCGTTTTGGGCTAGGACACGATCTACAATGAGTTCCAGCGCTGCTGTATCGCTGAGCTGCTGCAAGCCTTTATCCTTTATGACCTGCACGGGGTCGGCCCCACTCTGCATAGCCTCGGCGAGCACGTCCTTGGCAATTCGGGTGTTGATCTGACCGTCCTCCAGCAGCCTCACCAGCGCGGCCAGCCCGGCAGGGGTTATCCGGCACGACCCGCTGCGGATGGCGCTGCCTAGGTCGTTGACCACCCAGCCTGCCAGGCTGACCAGTGGGGCCTCCTGGGCGGCTTCTAGTAGGAAGGCGGCCAGCCTGGGTTCGCGGGCCAGCACCAATGCCTCGTTGCGGGGGAGGCCCTGCGCTTCCCACCCGGCCAGCCGGGCCTCCTCCTGGGGGTTTAGGGTGGGCTGGGGGGGCGAAGAAGTGGGCCTGGGAGGAGCCGGGCGGCGAGCCTCGGTTTTTGGGTTTGCTGAGGGGCCCCAGGTGTCCTTTAGCGCGATGATACGGTTGAAGACCAGGGCCTCAGGCCTCGAGTCCTCGGGGTCTTGCCAGAAGTAGCCCAGGCGCTCGAGCTGGTAGCGGGTTTCTTTGGGGTCGGCCAGAATGCTTTTTTCAATGAAGCCATGCAGCACCTCGAGGCTCCTGGGGTTCACGAACTCGAGGAAGTCTTTTTCCTCGGGCCCGCTTTCGTCTTCATGTTCCCTGGCCTCGGCTTCGGGGTGGGGCACGTGGAAAAGCCGATCGTAAAGCCGGAACTCCGCAGGCACCGCATCGGCCTGGCTGACCCAGTGGATTACGCCGGCGGCCTTGGCTTCCTCCAGCAGCGTGCAATGCAGTTCGGTAACCAACCCACTGGCATCGGTCTTATAGCGGTCACAACGGATAACCCCGGCCATCTTCAGACGTACGGTACCGCCAGGATAAAGCCGCTTGAAGCCCTTGGGCGGCTGCAAGGCGAAGTCGTCTTGTTCGATGTAAAGCTCCCGGGTTAGGGTCAGCGGGCGAGTGGCCTGCTCGGGGGGCACCCGGCGGCCATCGGGCAGGGCTACCAGGCCATCGGACGACCCCGCGATCACGTCGTGCGGCCAGTAGGGCATGGCGATCCGGCGGGAGGCCTCGAGGTTGGTCAGCACCACCTTCAAAGGGCGCAGCACCGCCATCACCCGAGGTGCGATGGTGTTCAGATCGTCCCTGATGGCGCTCTCGAGCAGACCGATGTCCACCGTGCGGTTGGTACGCGAGATCCCGACCATGCTGGCAAAGCGCCGTATGGCCTCAGGTCGCACCCCGCGCCGCCGCTGGCCGGCCAGGGTGGGCATGCGGGGGTCGTTCCAGCCTCGCACATAACCGCCCTGCACCAGCTTGCGCAGTTTGCGCTTGGAGACCACCGTGTACTCCAGACTGCGGCGGCCAAACTCGTACTGCCGGGGCGGTTCGCCCGGACGGGTACGGATCCGTTCCCAGAGGTGAGCCATCAGCCAGTCGTAGATGGCCCGGTTGTCCACAAACTCGAGGCTGCACAGGCT
>DAIUDO010000305.1:0-1658 GCA_036845585.1 Meiothermus sp.
CCCCCTTAGGGGGCTCTGGACTTTTTCGCGTCCTGGACTTTATTTTTGATGGAGCCGGTGGTCGGATTTGAACCGACGACCGCTCGATTACGAATCGAGTGCTCTACCGCTGAGCTACACCGGCACGCTGGGTCATTTTAGCGGTAAAGTCCCGCGGGTACAACTGGCGAGGGCTCCTGTGGGTACAGCTGCCAAGTTTCTGTGGCTGAAGAAACGCGCTGGGTGGTAGAGTCTCGATGATGAAACGCAAAGACGGGCGGCAGGCCCAAGAACTACGTCCTCTGACAATCCGGATGGGCTACGTGCAGTACGCCGAGGGCTCGGCTCTTGTTGAGCTGGGCAACACCCGGGTGCTGGTGAATGTGTCCCTGACCGATGGTGTTCCTCGGCATGTATCGGGGCGCGAAGGTTGGTTGATGGCAGAGTATAACCTTCTGCCGCGTTCAACCAAAGAGCGCAAGGAACGTGAGCGACAAAAAATTTCAGGCCGTACAGCAGAGATTCAGCGATTTTTGGGAAGGGCTTTTCGGGCTGTGCTGGACCTGAGCCTACTTCCGGGCAAAACGGTGGTGATCGATGCCGATGTTCTTCAGGCCGATGGCGGTACCCGGGTGGCCTCGCTCCTGGGCGGGTATGCGGCACTGCACATGGCCCTGGATCGGCTGGTCAACCAAGGTACAATTGACGAGTGGCCCCTCACCGAGTTTGCTGCCGTAAGCGTGGGCTGGATGGGGGAGGATACCTTGCTGCTCGACCTGACCCAGGTTGAAGATGAAAACGCCTGGGCCGACCTGACGGTGGTTGCGACCCAGTCGGGCGACATCATCGAATTGCACGGGGCCGGCGAGGGTCGCCCGGTGCCTAAGGCAACTTACCAGACCATGCTGGAACTGGGGCTAGCCCATATTCCCGATATGGTGCGGCGCGTGCACGGTCAGATAAGCACTCGTTAGCCAGAGTTCCCTGGCCGAACTCGGCACCGTTACCTGGCGTGGCTTGGCCTGGCACCATCCGGGTTTTGTTTGGGACGCTGTAAGCGAGTAGTGCGATAAGATGGTCGGGATGCGCTTGTTAGTTGCAACCTCCAATCCAGGCAAGTACCGCGAGATCAAGGAGGGGCTTGCCCCTCTGGGTTGGACGCTGTTCTCATTGCTCGACTATCCTTTCAAAATGCCCCCCGAAGAAGGCTCTACCTTTGAGGACAATGCGGTTCTAAAAGCGGCTTTCGCTGCCAAGCACAGCGGCCTGCCTACCCTGGCCGACGACTCGGGCCTCGAGGTTGCGGCCCTGGGTGGTGAGCCAGGGGTCTACTCGGCCCGCTATGGCAACAAGAAGACCGATACCGAACGCAACGTATACCTGCTCGAGCGCCTCAAGGGCCTTCCTCCCAGCGACCGCAAAGCCAAATTTGTCGCCGTGATCGTGATTGCCTATCCGGACGGCTATATGGAACTTTACCGGGGTGAGACCGAGGGAGAAATTCTGGAGGCTCCCCGTGGTGAATGGGGATTTGGCTACGATCCGCTGTTTTACCTGCCCGAGGTCGGAAAGACCTTTGCAGAGATGACCCTTGAACAAAAGGCCATGTACTCGCACCGTGGTAAGGCCCTCAGAGCCCTGCTCGAGGCCTACCAGTCCGGCTCAAACCGCAAAGAGCA
>DAIUDO010000306.1:0-1647 GCA_036845585.1 Meiothermus sp.
GCCTCGAGGCTCCACTCCACCGTGACCACCTCGCGCTCTACGGGGTTGCCGGCCAGGTCGGTCACGGCCACGCCCTCGCGGGTCACGACCGCCATATCGCCGTCGTGTAGGAAGATCACCCGGCGGGTGTAGGGCAGCAGGGCCGGTACGTCCGAGGCCACGAAGTTTTCCCCTTCGCCCAAACCAATCACCAACGGACTGACCGTGCGGGCCACCACGATCTCCTCATGGTTCTGGTGGGCTACTACCAGCGCGTAAGCCCCGTAGGCCTCTGAAAGCGCCAGCCGCACCGCCTCCACCAGATCGCCCTGGTACTTTTCCTCGATCAGGTGGGCCAGCACCTCGGAGTCGGTTTCGGAGCTGAAAACATGCCCCCGCGCGATCAGCCCCTCCTTGAGGGGCAGGTAGTTCTCAATGATGCCGTTGTGGATTACGGCGATATCGCCCTTCTCGGTCAGGTGGGGGTGGGCGTTGGGGTCGGTGGGAGCCCCGTGGGTGGCCCAGCGGGTGTGCCCCACCCCAAACTGCCCCGGCAAGCGGTGCGACTTGAGGCTATCGGCCAGAACCTGTAGCTTCCCGGCTTTTTTAACCACCTCGAGGTGCCCGTTCACCTTCACCGCGATGCCCGCCGAGTCGTAGCCCCGGTACTCCAGGCGCTTCAGCCCGTCCAGAATTACATCCGTTGCTTCCCGAAAACCTACATATCCCACGATTCCGCACATATTTCCAACCTCGCAAACGCAGTCCCTGGCGGTTCTTTGCACCCGCCCTCCGGCTGCGGGCCTCTGGCCGCATTCGCAGGGACAACCCCAGACTCACCTTAGACCGACCCACTTGCCCAAGACCCTGTATTGGCACCAAACCTCCGGTACCTGGCCCTCCATCCGCGTGGCGGAGGCTTGGAAACCCACCTTACGGGCCCTGGGGTTTGGTTCCACTCCACCGGTTGTTCGTTTTTTCTTCTGGCCCTGCTCTTTGGCTGTCCAGTGCTCACGCTGCTGGCTTTCCCGTAGAGCTGGTCTGACCCCTGCCTGGGAGGTCAGCGGAGAGGGAGGGGCATCTCCCTGGCGGCATCCGCGGATATCTTCGATCTTTCGCAGCCTGGCTGCTTATCTCTTTGGATGCGGTTCTGGGTTTGTTGCCGCTCCCAGCGGTGCCGGAGGATGGCCCTGGGGGGCTGGACATCCCTATTGACGTGAACCGCTCTCAAAGACCGCCACCTCGTAAGGTTCGGATAACCGCTCCAAAGCGGGCGGTGGGTGTTTGCTCACCGCGCCCCGCTGGAACCACCGAACCCCCTGCGCTCCTCACTTTGTAGACTGGCCTCCTTTCTGGGTTAATAAACCCTTACGTATTGTAAGGTTTTTTCGTCTGAGTGCTTGTTCATACTTGACAGGCCGGCAAACACACGGGTATGATGCCCCCCGGATGCGCAAGGTGAGAGTTTTTTGAGCCCCGAAGGGGACGCCTCTTGCCGAGTATCCGTTGCGGAAGTGGCGGGTTTTTGGGAGAGGAAACACGGCAACTCGCCCCCAGCAAAATCCCGCGCCTCCGCAGCATCGGGTTCTTATGGGGTACCCATCTGGGTGCACCATGAGAGTTTGAGGAGGCAGAATGAAGAAGAAGCTAGTAGTTTACTTGGCTGGG
>DAIUDO010000307.1:0-1645 GCA_036845585.1 Meiothermus sp.
CCACAGTCAGCAGAGCAAACAGTCGCTTCATGGTTCCTCCAAGAGCCGCCCTAATCATAACAGGCCAGTATCAGTAAAAACCGAGGCTGCTCCGACTAACAGAGCTCTGTAAAATGACGCCATCTCTAGCCAGATACATCTTGCACCCATGCCGGAAAACATACCATCCCACGACCAGCCAGGAATTGCGCTCAGCAGGCCGCCAAATCAAAAACCCACACGTTACGCTAGGCTGAGTGCAAGCTAGCGTGAAGCTGGCTTATGCGTAGCCTAGCGTGTACACGGCTTGGCAGCGTGGTGGTCGGTGAGGTACTTCTCCAGGGTGGTGGTCTGCCCGCCTGCAAAGCTCAGGGTGAGGTTTTCGCCCAGAATGCAGTTGCGGTTGGCATCGTCGAGGGTGCCCTTGAACTCGGCGGTCTTGCCATCGAACTGCACGCTGCCCTTGGGGAAGGTGATGAAGAGCGGGTTCTGGCGGAACTCGGTGGCCTCGAAGCTCAGCGCAAAGGTTTTCTTAAGGTTGCCCAGCGAGGCCGTAGCCCGCATGTTGTTGGCCAGAATGCTGGCGAAGTTGCCGCAGCGGGCCCGTATCACGGTGCCGCTGGTGGTCACATCCCAGGCCAGATTCACCGTCTCGCCGCTCGCTTTGGCCACGAGGTCACCTTTGGTGACGATGTTGCCGCCGATGTTCCACTCGAGGTTTTTCACCTCCACAAGCCGCCCCGCCCCGGCCTTGTCGAGGAAGGCCGACACCTTCAACTGGTCGGGCAGGTCGAGCACCTTGCGCCCGCTCACACAGCGGCTATCGGGAAAGAGGCTGGTGCGGTTGAGGCTGGCCACAACCACGTTACCCACCTTGATGGAGCCGATGAGCTTGGTCGGTGTCTCGAAAATCGCCTCGCTGTTGGCGCTGTAGTGGCCCAGCACCGTGGCCGAGACGGTTCCGCTGGTGGAGCCATTCCAGTCCAGCAGCAGCTCGGCGGTCTGTCCCTGAGCGGTACGCCAGCGCACCAGGTAGTCGTCGCTATCGCTGCGCACACAGCTTCCACTGGTGCAGTCCCAGCTTCCCCTGGTCAGGCGGGTCTCGGTAGCCTGAAGGTTGACCCCTCCCCCCGGTGCTTCGGCCCAGTGGGCGCGGGCTGCCCCCATCCCCGGCAGCCCTAGCAGGCGGCCCAGATCGATGCTAACCGGCGCATTCAGGTTGCGCAGATACCCGGCCAGCTCCCCAGGCAAACTTTGCATGACCTTGCTGGCGCTCTCGTCGAAGCTCTTGGTGGCTAAGGCGCTCTCGGCAGGCGAAGCGGTCACGCTGCCACCCCCCGGGTTTCCACCCCCTGGAGGTGGCGTTTCCAGGTTTGCATCACCACAGCCGGCCAATAAAGCCGCCAAACTCAAAGCTAACCAGAAGCCGTGTTTCATGGGGGTCTCCTTCCCCAGGAAAAATACCCCGACCGCCCTTCAGACGCGGCTCATCTTTTCTCGGAATTCTTTAGCGGCCATTTAGGATTTTATTCTGAACCTTTTGTGGGTAGGGGGTCACCCAGCAGCACGAGGATGACAACGGCCACTATCCGGCTTTCTTTTTTGTTTTTGCCGGTGGCCTACTTACACATTGGTGTATCCATTTGCAAGTGTACTCATGGATACA
>DAIUDO010000308.1:0-1599 GCA_036845585.1 Meiothermus sp.
ACCAGCCCCTCGCGCAACAGCTCATGCAGCATCTCGGGTTTGGCATCGCCGGTGCGCCCTTCTGCGATGGCCCTCAGCGCCGAGAGCGCCTCCGGCTCACTGCGCTTGAGCTGCAGGTGCAGATCGCTAAACGGATTCAAGGCATCCTGCCCGCGCAAGGTAACTTGGAAACGACCCACGGCAGCAAATGGCGAGAGGTGGGCCAGATAGTATCGGGAGAGTTCCACATAACGTTCGGCATTTTGAGTTGGCTCTACCGGGCCGCGCACCCTGGCCGGAATGCCGATGGCCAGCATTCCTGCTGGAATCTCCATCCCCGGCGGCACCACCGCTCCGGCACCCACCATAGCCCCTTTACCCACCTTGGCTTTGTTCAGCACCACCGCTCCGATTCCGATGAGGGCACCCTCCTCAACCAGGGCCCCGTGTACCACCGCCCTGTGACCCACCGTCACATTCGGCCCCAGAATGCAGGGATCCCCGGGGTCGGCATGCAGAATTGCACCATCCTGGACGTTGCTGCCTGCGCCAATCACGACTTTTTCGGTATCCGACCGGACCACCGCACCAAACCAGACCGAGGCGTACTCAGCGATCTCGGCCTGACCGACAACCAGCGCACTAGGCGCAACGAAGGCGGTGGGATGAATTTGGGGTATGTGTTCGTCCAGACGATAAACGGCCATCTTGACTCCTTATTGCGCCTCAGTCTAGGGTGGAATTTGGATCCTGGATATAAGCGATGGCCTCCTCGAGCAGTTGCACGTCCTCCGGGAAGGCCAAGAGCCGGCGGGCCTCGGCCAGGTCAAAAAAACCGGCCCCGCTAAGCCCCTTTTCAAGGTGAACCTTACCCTGTCCTACCATCAAGAACCAATGAATCTCTCGAGGGACGCCCTTGTTGTTGCGGTAGCGGGTTACCGAAAGCGCCCGGATAACCCTGCCCCTGATTCCAGTTTCCTCCGCGACTTCTCGCAGTGCTGCCTCCTGAAGGCTCTCTCCCACATCCAGATGACCTTTGGGAAAACACCAGTAGCCTTGCCGATCACGGATCAGCAAAACCCGGCCCTGGGGATTCAAAAGTACCCCACCTGCACCCTTGACCGCACTGTTCATGCGAACTTCTCCTGCAAATAGCGCAGTGCCGTCTCGTCTAGGACAGCTCCCCCATGGTAGCGCTCCTCCAGATTCTCCATTCCTATAAGGGTCGAAAAAGCCCGCTCGGTAGCTTCATCCCATACACCGCTGATGGCCCCGGTGTAATGGCCATGTTCGTGCAAGATGCTTTGAATCCAGACGATTTCATCCTGGCTCAGAGGTCGGGCCGGTTCACCCGCCCCGAAAAGAAGTCTGTGAATGCCCAGCAGCCGTTGCAACTCGGGCACAGGGTCTGGATGGTCGTCTACGCGCAGATCAATCCAACGCTCCATTCCGCCGTAGCCCTTGCCCTCACCCACCACCAGCAAGGCCGCCGACTGCCGACCGCGCCTATCGCCGCCTGCTCGATCAGCACTCAGTAAGGCCTCTAGCAATCGCTCGGGGAAAGGTAGGTCCGAACGGCCCAAGAAGGTCTGCTCGAGGGTCTCCACCACCTCGGGACCT
>DAIUDO010000309.1:0-1549 GCA_036845585.1 Meiothermus sp.
AAAAGCCGCACCGGCTGGGGCCAGACCTTCATCCCGTGCTCGTTGTAGGCCCGCACGATGGCCGCGGTGGGCTCCGGCCGCAAGGCCAGCAGCCGCCCGCCGCGGTCCTCCAGCACGAACATCTCCTTCTTGACCACGATGTCGGAGGTCAGGCCCACCCCTTTTTGGAAGACCTCGAGGTACTCGAAGATGGGGGTGTGGATCATCTGGGCACCCGTGCTGCGCAACACCTCCTCCGCGGTCATCAGGATGTAGCGGAAGACCGGTTCTTGAAAGGGATACTCCCTGGCCTGGGCGAAGATGTCGTTGGTTCCGGGAACGGACTTCAACATAAAGCTTATTCTAAGGGCTTTTTCGCCCCATCTTTGCTGGCCTGATAAAGAGCCGTAACACCTTTCCCGGTCAAATGCACCACAAGCTTTATCCGGCACAGCTATTCTCTTCGCATGAGAACCATTATTTTCGTAACGGTATTCGTAACGGCCGCCTGGGCGCTTCCCAACGACGTGCCCCCCGACCACTGGGCCGTCCAGGCCGTGGAACAGGTGGTGGCGCGGGGCTGGCTGCAGGGCTACCCCGGCGGCAGCTTCCGGGGCGAGGTTCCGCTGGACCGCTACCAGCTGGCCACCACCCTGGCCCGGGTTCTGGCCGACAGCCGCTTGCCGGTGCGCGAGGCCGAGGTTCGCTTCCGCGACGTGAAGCCCAACCACTGGGCCCTACCGGGCATCCGCCGGATGATAGGGGAGGGGCTGGTGCAGGGCTTCCCCGACCGGACTTACCGGGGCCAGTCGTTGCTGACCCGCTACCAGTTAGCGGTGGTGCTGGACAAGCTGGTGCAAAGACTGGGTGTGGCCTCCCCAGCCCGCCTGGTCCGTTCCGGCGACCTGCCGAACAACCACTGGGCCGAGGCCGCCGTGCTGCGGGTGGTGGGCCTGGGCCTCATGCCGCTGGGCTCAGATGGGCTGTTTAGGGGTTCGGAGCCGGTCAGCCGCTACCAGATGGCCCTGGCGCTGTGGCGTATTGGTGAGCTGATGAGCACCCCAGGTGCCGGTGCCCCTCTGCCAGCCCAAGCACCTGCCGAGACAACAAAACCCGCTCCGCAGATGCCGCTGACCCAGGTCAGCCAGACGCAACCCGTCGGCGCTAGGGAGGGGATGCGGCTGGGCACGATCAGCCGGGGTGAGCTTCCCGCCGGCTGGGCCGAGCGGACCCTCGAGGAAAGCCTCGTCCACCTGGGCCAGTCGCACCGCGCTGGCTGGGTCTGGGCCACCCTGCGACGGGATGGCGAGAGCGCCCTGGCCCTGCTGCAACTGGGCGACCCGCCGGTGCTGGAGGCCATTTACCCCCTGGCCGAGGCAGTGGCTGCGGCCAGCGAGGGCTGGGCCTGGCTCGAGGGCGGCCAGCGCCTGCTCTACCTCGATACCAAGACCGGCCAGACCCGGCTCTATGGCCCCATCGGCCAGAGCCAGGTTCGCCAGGCCCTACCCCCACCCTTTGCTGCCGGGGTACAGCAGGGCCTGCTGGGTGGGGTGGCCCTGGACGAAAGCCG
>DAIUDO010000310.1:0-1543 GCA_036845585.1 Meiothermus sp.
GGGGTGGGGGGGAGGGCCGCCCGGGAACATCTTGCCCCGGTTGGCCAGCTCCAGGGGGTCCAAAGCCTGTCGGATGCGCCGCATGGCCTCGAGGTCCTCCGGGGTGAACATGCTGGGCATGTAGGCCCTTTTCTCCATGCCTACCCCGTGCTCGCCGGTGATGGAGCCCCCCAGCCGCACGCACATCTCGAGGATCTCCCCGGCCAGGGCCTCGGCCCGCTCCAGCTCGCCCTCCACCCGCCCGTTGTACAGGATCAAAGGGTGCAGGTTGCCATCCCCGGCATGGAAGACGTTGGCCACCCGCAGGCCGTGCCGGGCCGAGAGCTTTTCGATCCCGGCCAGGGCCTGGCCCAGTTTGGAGCGGGGCACCACCCCGTCTTGCACGATATAGTCCGGCGAAAGCCGCCCCACCGCGGAGAAGGCCGCTTTGCGCCCTTTCCAGATCTTCAGGCGCTCCTCGCTGCTCTGGGCCACCCGCACCTCGTAGGCCCCAGACTGCCGGATGACCTCCTCCAGGTAGCGGGCCTCGGCCTCGACCTGGGGGGCCTCGCCCTCGAGCTCCACGATCAGCAAGGCCCGGGCCTCCTTGGGGTAGCCCGCCTGCACCGCGGCCTCGGCCGCCTCGATGGCCAGGGCGTCCATGATCTCCATAGCCCCCGGCAGAAGCCCCGAGGCCACCACTGCGGCCACCGCCTCCCCGGCCTTTTCCAGCGAGTCATAGGCGGCCAGCAGGGTGTGGTAGGCCTCGGGCTTGGGCAGCAGGCGCAGGGTGACCTCGGTGGCGATGCCTAGAAGCCCCTCGCTGCCCACGAAGAGGCCCAGCCAGTCTGGGCCTATGCCCTCCAGGCTCTCCTGGCCCAGCTCCACCGTCTCGCCATCGGGCAGCACCACCCGGGCGGCCAGCACGTGGTTGGAGGTCATGCCGTACTTGAGGCAGTGGGCCCCCCCGGAGTTGAAGGCCAGGTTTCCCCCGATGGTGGAGACCGGCTGGGAGGAGGGGTCGGGGGCGTAGTACAGGCCGTAAGGGGCGGCGGCCTGGGAGACCTGCAGGTTGATGAACCCAGGCTGCACTACCGCGATGCGCTCCTTGGGGTCGAGGCGCAGCAGCCTGTTCATCCGGTTCAGGCCGATCACCAGCCCCCCCTCCACCGGCAGCGAGCCGCCCGAGAGGCTGGTGCCGGAGCCCCGGGCCACGTAGGGCACCTGGTGGCGCACACACCAGCGCACCGCTTCGGCCACCTCCTCATGGCTTTCGGGTAGCACCACCGCCAAGGGCCTGGCCCGGAAGGCTGTCAGAGCGTCGGACTCGTAAGGAACCAGCTCACCAGGCTGGGTGAGCAGGCGGCCTCGAGGGAAGAGACGCTCGAGTTCAGCCAGCATGGGGTTCATGTGGCAGCCTCCATTGTGTGCAAATCCTGTCTGCGCCCCTTCTGGTTCATGCCAGCGCTCTCCTGGTATGCCTTGAAACTAGACCTAGTTGGGAGCTTTGTCAATTGATAAGACCCTTTTTTATCAGACAAAAAACTTTCTGCCCCGCTTGCAA
>DAIUDO010000311.1:0-1517 GCA_036845585.1 Meiothermus sp.
GACGGGTCTGGCCTACCCCAGACGGCGGAAAGGGCTCGGCCTGGCCCTGGGCCACCTTGCGCAGCCGGCGGATAATCTTGCCCGCCGACTCTTCCACCAGGGCCACATGCTCCGCCACCTCTGCCGGGCTCCAAACCTCCGGCTCGGGCCGAGCGAAGAGCTGCTCGTCGGGGATGCGTTCCAGCAAATGCAACAATTCCCGCCTCGAGCGCTCCAGGTGCTTGAGGCAGCTTGCAGCATCCCCAAAGCGATCCAACATCTCCCGGGTTTCCAGCATGACCGCATTGTACCCCAGGCCCGCGACCCCGCGGGGTCGCCCAGAAGCCCCGAAAACGGGGCACCTACACCTTGTCGAGGGCTTCGCGTAGCTTGCTGTTCATGGGAAGTGAGACTAGGCCCTTCAGGTAGAGTTCGTGCACGGCGTCTATCCCGGCAATCTGCTGGAGTTGCTCGAGGGTCACCTGCACATCGTTGCCGGGCAAGCGTACCCTGACCTGGTTCATGGTACCCGGAACCCACTCGCACTGGATGCCTCCGACCGTTCCTTGTTGAAGCGTTTGCATCTGTGCCCTCCCTTGCTACCCAAAGCGGCCCGCCCTTTAAAGAACGTTTATAGCCTAACGAGCGTTCGCTAGTGTAGTGAGAAATGTCCCGCTAATGGTACTTCTTGGAAAATTCGTTGTTGAAAGTAATTTAATAAGTTTCCATGAGGATTGGTTCAGAAAGGCCCGGTTTGGCCAAGCAACGCTGTGATGGGGGTGGGTGGCCCCATGTTCGATCCACGCTGCCGGGCATTGCCAACCCTCGAGGGGATGCGGGTAAGATACGGGGGTTATGGTCTCGATTGACTTATCGGGCAAGAAAGCCTTGGTTATGGGGGTCACCAACGAACATAGCCTGGGCTGGGCAATTGCCGAAAAACTGTACGCTGCCGGTGCGGAAGTAGCTTTTAGCTACCAGGGCGAGCGGCTGCGCGAGAAGCTCGAGAAGCTCACCGCCGGGCGGCCGCATCAGCGCTTATACGAAGTGGACGTGACCAACGAAGCTGCCCTGAAGGCTATGTTCACCGATTTGCAGAGCGCTTGGGGTGGGCTGGATTACCTGGTTCACTCCATCGCTTTTGCCCCGCGTGCGGCCATGGAGGGGCGGTTTATCGACACCACCGCATCTGATTGGAATACGGCCCTTCAGGTCTCGGCCTATTCGCTGGTAGCCGTGGCCCGCGAAGCCGAGCCGCTGCTCCGCGAGGGGGGGAGCCTCATCACCCTGACCTATTACGCCTCCGAGAAGGTAGTGCCCAAATACAACGTGATGGGTATTGCCAAAGCGGCCCTGGAAGCCAGCGTGCGCTACCTGGCCTATGAGCTGGGCAAGAAGAACATTCGGGTTAACGCTGTGAGCGCTGGGGCCATCCGTACCGTAGCCGCCATGAGCATTCCTGGGTTTCGCAAGATGGTGGCCAAGTACAACAGCACTGCACCTTTGGGTCGGATGATTACCCACGAAGAGGTGGGTAA
>DAIUDO010000312.1:0-1513 GCA_036845585.1 Meiothermus sp.
TCGTCTTTTTGGACAAGAGACCTGTTGCCGATGTGCCTGGGCCGGGTCTTGCGGAGAGAACCCGTTCCAAGGTCACGCTTTCAAGGTACGCTGAGGCAATCCCTCGCCTATCATGGTAAGAGGAGGAGGAAAGGCAATGCAAGTTGCGGATAAGGTGGTGCTGGTAACCCTGTACCCTGACCGGCCCATGAGCGGGGCCGAGGCCGAGGAGTGGGCGGCGGGCAGGCTGCAAGCGCAGCTTCCGCTCGAGGCGTTTGAGGATGGGAAGCCCCTGCCGCCGGTGGCGGTGGTGCAGGAGGGACAGACGGTAGGCTTCCTGGAAGGGGCAAGGCTCCTGACGGATACCCACGCAGGGTTGCGGCTGGTAGGGGTCGCGGGCCGGTGGGAGGGACAGAACGTGAGCGGGATGATCAACCTGGATGGCTAGAGGGGAGCTAGACCAGCTTCACAACCACGCCCTCAACGAGGGGGTGAAGATGATGGGTGAGCGGTACGGCCTCGAGGCGGCGGACGGGGCCATCATCCGCCCCACCCTCGAGGCGGCGATGGAGGTGCTGCCCCTACCGCACCAACGTTTCGTACAGGAGCACCTGGACTACTACCGGCGGCGTTTTTCGGTCATGGAAAAGGAAGGGGCAGAGGCGGTGCTGGTGGTGTGGAGCCTGGAAGAGCCGCTGGTCTGGCTCACCGGTATAGTCGATATGCTCGAAGTGGAGCGCCTGCCGTGGGTGCGCGGCAGGCCCTTGAAGGAGGGCTTCAGGGATGCACCCCCCCTGCTCACGCCGGGCGAGACCCTGCGGCAGGTGGTGCACATACTGAAAGCCGAGGGCTATACCCCGCGAGAGGAACCGAGGCTGCTCCCCCCAGAACCCCATCGCCTGGTGGAGGTGGTGACGCCCCGGCTGCGGGTCATTGCCCAGGGGCGAACCCTCGAGGAGAGCGCCCGGCTGGTGGTGGAGCGGACCATGACCCGGTGGAAGGAGGAGGGGGAGTGCCCCCAGGCGGTAGCGGTCGTGGACGTGGGCGGCCCGATTCCGGTGATGCTGGCCTTTGACGATCCCCGCCCCCTGGTGTGGGCGGAGGCGGGGGCCTGAATCTTGCCCCCGCCCGCGTGACCCCAGGCTCCCGAAGGGGGCAAGGGACTACCACCAGGGCGCAGCCAGCACGAACCGTCCATCCAGCCCGAAGGGGGCCAGCCTCTCCCGCAGGCTGGCGGCCTTCCTTTCCGTGGGAGCGCCCCAATACTGCCCCACGAAGCGCAGGGCAAAGGTCTGCACCTTGCGCTGGAGCAGGCCCAGGGAGTAGCTTCCCGCGTCGTATTCAATCGCAAAGGGGCCCAGCCTGCTGTACCAGTAGGCATCGGGTTGCTCACGGTAGTGGATGCGGTGGGTGTCGGTACGCCAGTCGCCCACCGCAGCCCCCAGGATGTGCCGCATCTCCCCCACCCCGGCCAGGTGGCGCAGCAGGGGCGGCCCCAGGCGGCTGACCCAGAGGTAAGGGGTGTAGAAGCGTA